>NZ_AP024154.1:725833-1056250 GCF_015533855.1 Echinicola sp. 20G
CGTAGGAAGGGCCATCACAGGTCAAAGCGCTTTTGTTTAGAATTCTCAAAAAACAAATATCAACAGAAAAGGAAGCATGTATGCAGCATCTATTTGTCTTCGTACAGCCTCCTTATTGTTTTTGGAACGGGCGAAAGCAAGGGCATGAATCAAAAACATGATCAGTAACACCAAGGCATATAAATAATACATTGAACTCAAAAAGAAAAATAAACTGAGGATATAAGCTAGACCAATATATAATAAGCCACTTAATAGATTTTTGGTAAGCCCTTCTCCCAAAACATTCACAATAGAATTCATATTATCCTTCATGTCACTGTCTTTGTCCATATAAGACAGCAAAAGCAGGTTAAACCAAGCCATCAAAAAGTAGCCAAAGGCGAAAAACCAGAAAGCCTTGGGTAACCCACCTTCTGGAAAACGGATCAAGGGTACAAGGGTTATTCCAGCAGTGTAAAAAGCAGCCGTGGAAAGCTCCTTAAGAAAGGTCATTTTCTTGCCAAAAAACTTAAGAAACATGATATTCCCTACTATCATTGTTCCCAATAAGATTCCAAAAGTGATCAAACGAGAGAACTTGATATAATTAAATGCCAAATAAAACCCCGTAATTCCCACCAAAAAAAGCCAAATCAAGAGTTTATTGAAGTTTTCTTGATGAAAAAGATGTCTGGCAGAACTGGCCTGGCCTTCAATATTTCTGGCATCCATCAAGTGGTCAAAAGTATAAATCCCCCAAACAGCCAGTGACATTAAAACATAGACAACCGGTGTCAGGGTAATATCCAAGAGATGTTGGAAAAAGAATAGACCAGCACATGCTCCAAGCACCACATCCAAGGAGAGCCATTGAAAATAATTATAATATTTATTAAGTACTTGCGCCATTCTATAGTAAATATACAATCCAACTAATAGTTTTGGAATGATATAGTTATATTTAACACAGTCAATTTTATTCAAACCTAATAAACCATCTAAATGAAAAGAATTCTTTTAAGCAGCTTATTTCTATTTTTCTTAAGCATTGCCGCCATTGCCCAGTCTCCAGTGAAAGTAGCATGTGTAGGAAACAGCATCACTCAAGGACCGGGTAGAGACCATCCGGACAGCTGGCCTTTATTAATGCAAGACATCTTAGGGGAAGGTTTTTTGGTTAAGAATTTTGGTGTTAGTGGAAGAACTTTGCTCAAAAATGGTGACTACCCTTATTGGAATGAACCACAGTTTCAGGAAGTCCAAGATTTTGAAGCAGATATTTTAGTGATCAAACTGGGCACCAATGACTCCAAACCTCAAAACTGGAAGTACAAGGAAGAATTTGTCGCTAATTATATTGACCTCATCAATACATTTAAAGCCAGCATGCCTGAAGATGGAGAAGTGTATGTCTGCATTCCAGTTCCAGTTTTCAAAGATAACTTTGGAATCACTGAAAGTGTCATGGTAGATGAAATGAGACCAATGCTAAAAGAAATTGCCAAAAAGACCCATTCCAAAATGATCAACTTATACAAGCCGCTCCAAAAGCACGGAGACCTTTTTGCAGATGGAGTTCACCCCAACAAAGAAGGTAACTTACTTATGGCTGAAGCAGTCGCAAAAAAAATCAAATAAGAAAAAAGCTCCGCAAGTTGCGGAGCTTTTCATTTTCATCTTGAAATCGCTCTAATTAAGAGGCCACTTCTTCTTCGTAATCCTCAGTTGGGATACAGCTACAAACCAAATTTCTGTCCCCATAAGCAGAATCAATTCTCCTCACTGTAGGCCAGAATTTGCTATTCCTTACATATTCCAAAGGATAAACAGCTTTCTCTCTTGAATAAGGCAAATCCCAGTCATCACTCATCACCATCTTAGCAGTATGAGGTGCATTTTTCAACACATTGTTTTCTGCATCCGCTTTTCCCTCTTCAATTTCTCTGATTTCCTCCCTGATGGAGATCAAGGCATCACAGAATCTATCCAATTCAGCTTTGGTTTCTGACTCTGTTGGTTCGATCATCAAAGTCCCTGCTACTGGGAAAGATACTGTCGGAGAGTGGAATCCATAATCGATCAACCTTTTGGCGATATCTTCCACTTCAATACCTACATTTTTGAACTCCCTGAAATCCACAATCATCTCGTGAGCCGCTCGTCCCTGAGAACCAGTGTACAAAATAGGGAAGTACTCACTCAACCTTTCTTTGATATAATTGGCATTCAAGATGGCAGTTTGAGTAGCATGTTTTAAGCCCTCTCTACCCATCATTGCAATATAAGCATAAGAAATAGGCAAAATACTGGCACTTCCAAATGGAGCTGCAGAGATGGCAGTAATGGCTTCCTGTCCACCAGTCTTCACCAAAGGATTGCTTGGCAAGAATGGTTCAAGGTGTTTGGCCACACAAATAGGCCCCATACCTGGTCCTCCACCACCGTGAGGAATACAGAATGTCTTGTGCAAGTTCAAGTGACAAACATCAGCACCAATATTACCTGGGCTGGTCAAACCAACCTGTGCGTTCATGTTGGCTCCATCCATGTAAACTTGGCCTCCATTGTCGTGGATAATTTGACACATTTCTCTGATGGCTTCTTCAAACACTCCATGAGTGGAAGGGTAAGTCACCAAGAAAGAGGAAAGGTTATCCTTATGCTTTTCAGCTTTTTCCTTTAGGTCTTCAATATCTATGTTCCCTAAGTCATCACACTTCACGATAACTACTTTCATGCCGGCCATTACAGCGGAAGCAGGATTAGTACCGTGAGCGGAGGAAGGAATCAAAGCAATATTTCTGTGTGCTTCACCTCTGCTCTCATGATAAGCTCGAATAACCATCAAACCAGCAAACTCCCCTTGCGCTCCAGAGTTGGGCTGCAAAGAAGTTTCGGTAAAGCCAGTGATTTCTGAAAGCCAGTTTCTCAAGTCTTGGAACAACTCATAGTAACCTGCTGCCTGATCTTGCGGCGCATATGGATGCAATTGACCGAATTCAGGCCAAGTTACCGGAATCATCTCAGCAGTAGCGTTTAGCTTCATCGTACATGATCCCAAAGAAATCATGGAGTGCACCAATGAAAGGTCACGATTTTCCAATCGTTTGATATATCTCAACATCTCATGCTCCGAATGGAAAGCATTGAAGATCATGTGATCCATATAATCTGATGTCCTGTTGAGTCCATCAGAAACATTAAAGTCAAGGTTTTCGATCAAAGGATTAAGATCCACCACATCTGCACTCAAATGCGTAGTCCTGGCAAATACTTCAATGATTCCTTTTACATCTTCAATCGTCTTGCCCTCATCAAATGCCAAGTACACATAACCTGGCTCATAACGGAAGTTCATCTCATGGGAAAGCGCAAAAGCTTTCACCTTTGACTGTTGAACATCGTCTACTTTGATTTTGATGGTATCGAAGAAATTCTTGTTTTCTTGTTTAAATCCAAGCTGCTCCAGTCCTTGCCCAGTCAATTTGGCCAAGCCATGGATCTTGGAAGCAATATCTTTTAGTCCTTGTGGTCCGTGGTACACACCATACATCCCTGCCATTACTGCCAACAATACCTGAGCAGTACAAATATTAGAGGTAGCTCTCTCTCTTTTGATGTGTTGCTCTCTGGTTTGTAAGGCCATTCTATAAGCCTTGTTACCATCTTTATCTACAGAGATACCAATAATTCTTCCTGGCACTTGTCTTTTGAAGGTGTCTTTGGTAGCAAAATACGCAGCATGAGGCCCACCAAATCCCATTGGAACGCCAAATCTTTGGGTAGTACCTACTACCACATCTGCGCCCATTTCACCTGGAGGGGTCAAAAGGGTCAAAGAAAGAAGGTCAGCCGCAAAGGCAGTATAAACATTATTCGCTTTGGCAGTATCCACTAAGGCTTTATAGTTGATCGCTTCTCCGTCTGCATTAGGATATTGAAGCATTACCCCATAAAGTTCTGGATCAGTAAGATCCAAATCACTTAGCGCGCCTTCAACCAACTCCACTCCCACAGGAATAGCACGTGTCTTCAAGATTTCCTTGGTCTGCACGAAAACTTTTTCATCCACAAAGAACTTCGCAGCTTTTTTCTTATCTCTTGGTCTGGTTGCATAAAGCATATTCATGGCTTCAGCTGCAGCAGTTCCCTCATCCAATAAAGAGGCATTTGCCATCTCCATTCCTGTCAGGTCCATGACCATGGTCTGGAAGTTTACCAAGGCCTCTAATCTTCCCTGGGCAATTTCCGCCTGATAAGGAGTATAAGCTGTATACCATCCTGGATTTTCCAATACATTCCTTAGAATTACTCCCGGAACGATGGTGTCGTAATAGCCCAAACCAATAAATGATTTGTAGATTTTATTCTTAGATGCTAATTTTCTAAAGTCCTTCAAAAAGGTCGCTTCAGATTTGGCAGTGGGTAAATTCAGTGGCTTTTCCAGCTGAATCGCCTTCGGAATAGTTTGATCAATCAACTCTTCAATAGATGCAACTCCTATCTTTTCCAACATTTCCACCCTCTCCTGAAGAGAAGGTCCATTATGTCGATTTTCAAACTTTACTGAGGGGTTCAAATCAATTTTCATAATCCAGATAATGCGTATTATACTTGGGGAATATTCCTTGTTTTGTACAGATGTGCAAAGGTATAAATTATTGACCGATAATGATTTTCTTTTTCAAGATTTCTACCAAATAAGCAGCCTAAATGACCAATGGTTTTACACATTTACAAAATATTGTCTAGCTTTAGGGGCAAAATTTACCGTTAACTCAAATATAGAGCATGAAGAGAAATTATTTTGTGGCCGCCGCCATGGGTCTAATGGTATCCTGGCAAGCCACAGCACAGCAGCAATTTCTGGCTGATAAATATGCCAGTACAATCAAAGACACCGATCTAGAAGAATACCTCACTTATCTTGCTTCTGATGAATTGGAAGGAAGAGATACAGGTAAAAAAGGACAAAAGTTAGCAGCAGAATACTTATCCAATTTCTACCAAGAAAACGGCCTTGAAGGCCCTGTAAACGGAGCTTATACACAACCATTTTCTCTGACTAGTGTTTCTTGGGGTGATTTAGAATTAAAAGTAGGCAAGCAAAATCTTGTAAACAACGAGGATTTTGTATTCATAGGCGATGGAGATGCCAAAAGAACCAAAACCGACTTGGTTTTCTTGGGATTGGCCAGTGAAGAGAACCTTGCCAAAGTAGATGTTGAAGGTAAATTTGTAGGTTTATGGGCCATTGGACAAAGAGCCAATGATTTGCTTGACAAGATTTGGGAGGCAGGTGCCACCGGAGTTATTGTCGTAACCATGGAAGGTCAGGCTAACTTTGACAGATTGGCCAACAGGTACAAGTCATTGAGCGGCAGAGGCCGTTTGGGCTTTGACAAACCCACCCAGCAAAAACCAGTGTACTTGGTAAGCTCTGAAAAAATGGCAAGCCTTTTCGGTAAGTCAGTTGACGAACTAAAAGAAGCTGCCAAAAGCAACCCTGAAAGCATTCCAACCCAAAAAGCTCGATACAAAATAGAGAAGGTAAAAGAAATGGTCTCTACTGAAAATGTAATGGGTTATTTGGAAGGAACAGATAAGAAGGACGAAGTTTTAGTCATTTCTTCTCATTATGACCACGTAGGTATCAACAGCAAAGGTGAAATCAACAATGGCGCTGACGATGATGGCTCAGGGACTGTTTCTGTAATGGAAATCGCCCAAGCTTTTGCTACTGCAGCCAAAGAAGGAAACCGCCCAAGAAGATCCGTACTTTTCTTGAATGTTACTGGAGAAGAAAAAGGACTTTTGGGATCTGAATACTACACTGACAATCCTATTTTCCCTCTTGAAAACACGGTAAACAACCTGAATATCGATATGGTGGGAAGAATCGATTATGAATACCAAGATGCAGAAAACCAAGACTATGTCTATGTGATTGGTTCTGAGATGTTGGCTTCCCAATTGAAGACCATCATAGAATACAATAACATCACACATACAGACCTGATCTTGGATTACCGCTATGACGCTGAAGATGATCCAAACAGGTTCTACTACAGATCTGACCACTACAACTTTGCCAAGCACAATATCCCAGTTGCTTTCTTCTTCAATGGTGTACATGATGACTACCATCAGCCTACTGACACCGTGGAAAAGATTGAATTTGAATTGATGCAGAAAAGAGCAAGATTGATTTTCTACACCGCTTGGGATTTGGCCAATAGAGCAACCAGAACTCCTGTAGATGGCAGCAATGACAGAGGCGAAAGATAAAAACATCAAAAAAAGAAAAAGCTCAATAGCTTAAAATTAAAAAGCCGCAAAATCAATAATTTTGCGGCTTTTTAATTTTCATTCCCTACTGAATTCTTTATCTCTTTCCTCCTTTTTTCTTCATCTGGTTACGGTTCTTTTTAGCCTTGCTATTTTTATTGCCACGTACTTTTTTCTTTTCAGGATTGTAATGGGGATTTTTATTGGCTCTAGGCTTTTTCTCATGAAAGGCCCCTTTGAAATCTGGATTCTCCTTCCTTTTCTGACTGTCAATCTCCCTATCATACCCTTGCTTCTCCGCAAAAGGAGTCTCTGTTATGTTCACCTCTGATGGAATGGCCAGCTCCGGAACCTCCATACGGATTATTTCTTCAATTTTATGAAAATGATATTCCTCCGCAGGGTTCACAAATGTAAAAGCCTCTCCTTCTTGCTCTGCACGCCCAGTTCGTCCCACTCGATGCACATAATCTTCATAAATCAAAGGCACATCAAAATTCACCACATGGCTTACCATACTAATATCCAAGCCTCTAGATGCTACATCAGTTGCCACCAAAATCCTTACCTCACCCGCCTTGAAATCTTCCACAGAATTGATCCGGGTATTCTGCCCTTTATTGGCGTGGATGACTCTTATTTCTCCATGCTTTCTTCTTTCCAAGTACTGGTAAACGGCTTCAGCATTCTTCCTGGATTTGGTGAATACGATTACCCGCTTGATATGTTCATCCTGCAACAAGTGATCCAACAGGTTAATCTTAGTCTTTAGGTTAGGCACAAAATACTTGGTTTGGGCAACCGTATCAGCTGTTGTCGCCTGCAAAGCAATTTCTATCCTTTCAGGAAACTCCAGAAATTCCTGCGAAATGCGTTCTACACGGTCAGAAAAGGTAGCCGAAAAAAGAAGGTTTTGACGCTTTACAGGTATCACTTCCAGAATGGCGCGAATCTGAGGCATAAAGCCCATGTCCATCATCTTATCAGCTTCATCCAGCACCATGGTCTTGATCTCCCTCACAAAAATATTTCCTTTGCTATAGATATCCATAAACCTTCCTGGTGTAGCGATCACAATATCTACCCCCTCCTGAATCTTTTCAATTTGAGGCGTGGGACCTATCCCACCATATAAGCAAACATATCTCAAGTCTGTGTACTTGCCCAACTCGATGATGGCTTGTTCGATCTGCATCACCAATTCACGAGTAGGCGCCAAAATCAAAGCCCTTGGATGCATTCCTTGGGCATATTTAACTTTCATCAGGATTGGTAACACATAGGCTGCCGTCTTCCCCGTTCCCGTTTGGGCGATTCCCAATATATCCTGCCCGGCCAAAGCCAAGGGGATGGCCTGCTCCTGAATGGGAGTTGGCTTGGTATAACCTGCCTCCCTGACAGCTTCCAAAAGCTGCTTGTTTATTTTAAAATTTTCAAAAGACTGCGGGCTATCAGACATGATTTATTAATTTTAACTTCAAATTAGATTTAGGGAATTATTTACTCCTACAAACTCCAATCAAAATAGCAATGACGAAGAATATATTGATCACAGATGCAAATATAGTAAATGAAGGTAAGATTACCCGTGGCGATGTCTTCATCCAGAACGGTTTGATTTTTTCTGTGGGTGGTGACCTAAAGGATTTTGAAGCTGACATTACGATTGACGCGAAAGGAAAATACTTACTCCCAGGTCTAATTGACGATCAAGTACATTTCAGAGAACCAGGACTTACCCATAAGGCAGAAATATATACCGAGGCCAAAGCAGCGGTGGCAGGTGGAATCACTTCTTTTATGGAAATGCCCAATACGGTACCGCAATCCACCACTTTGGAGCTTTTAGAAGAGAAATACAAAATTGCCTCAGAAAAGTCATTAGCCAATTACTCTTTTTACCTTGGCGCTACCAATGACAACTTGGACGAGCTTCTTAAAGCCGATCCCGAAAACATCTGCGGCATCAAAGTATTCCAAGGATCCTCCACCGGAAACATGCTAGTGGACAATCAGGAAACACTAGAAAATATATTCGAAAAATGTAAGATGCTTATCGCTACGCACAGCGAAAATGACGACATCATCAAAGCCAACTTGGACAAATACAAGGAAGAGTTCGGAGAAGATATCCCTATTAAGTATCACCCAAAAATCCGTTCTGCTGAAGCTTGCTATGATGCTTCCAAACGAGTAGTTGATCTCGCCAGAAAGCATGGAACCAAGCTCCATATCTTGCACATTAGCACAGGCAAAGAAGTGACGTTATTTGACAACACCCTCCCATTGGAAGAAAAAAGAATCACCGCTGAGGCATGTGTTCACCACCTTTGGTTCTCAGAGGAAGACTATGATGAGAAAGGGACTTTGATCAAGTGGAATCCAGCTGTTAAATCCAGTGAAGATAGAGAGGAAATATTAAAAGGTGTTCTCGATGACCATATTGATGTTATTGCCACTGACCATGCTCCTCATACCTTGGAAGAAAAGGACAATGTTTACACCAAAGCTCCTTCAGGCGGGCCTTTGGTACAACATAACCTTGTTGCCCTTTTGGAAATGTACCATCAAGGAAAAATAAGCTTAGAAGAAATCGTTCAAAAGACCAGTCATAATGTAGCTATCCTTTTTGAAATTGAGAAAAGAGGCTATATCAGACCCGGATATTTTGCTGACCTAGTGTTGGTTGACCTCGATTCTCCTTGGGAGGTGAATAAAGAAAATATTCTTTCTAAGTGTGGGTGGTCTCCTTTCGAGGGGCAAACTTTCCAGTCAAAAGTCACACACACAATTGTTTCCGGACACTTAGCGTACGAAAACGAGACATTCAATGAAGAACAAAAAGGACAACGTTTGAAATTTTCCAGAAAATAATCTGATTTAACTATTGTTTGGAAAAAAACCGTGTATTACCTTTGCAATCCAATCAGGGGAAAGACCTGATAAAAGATAAAAAATGGTGGTTGTAGCTCAGCTGGTTAGAGCGCTGGTTTGTGGCACCAGAGGTCGTCGGTTCGAACCCGATCTTCCACCCAAAACCCCTCAAAATTTTGAGGGGTTTTATTTTTATAGAAGCAGCAAGGAACTAAAATGGCATGTATTTTGTCTGTCAGATTAAATAATCAAAAATTATCCTAGTAATGTTTACATTATTCAAATCAACTCCGGTCATCCCAAAGGTAAAACCAGTCAATTTGAAAGATATTCAATTGTACATGGCAAAATTCGAGGAATCCCTCAGAAACTTTGATGAGATACAAAAAGAGAATGTTAATACAATAATAAGATAACACACAAAAGGTCATGGAAACATGACCTTTATTTTTTGCCCATATATTTTTCTTTTCCGACTATTGGAGTATTTTTATAAACCACTCAAAATCACTAAAACATACTCCATGAGCTACATCCACTTTGATAAGACGGAATTAATCAATCTTAATTATTCCCTCGAAAAAGAAACCATTAGATCTAACCGGTCAGGTTGCTATACCAGCACTACCATCATTGGATGTAATACACGGAAATATCACGGACTACTAGTTGCTCCCCAACCACAAATTGATTCGCAACTACATGTCCTTCTGTCTACCATCCATGAGACCGTCATCCAGCGCGGCGCCAGCTTTAACCTTGGTATCAGCAAATACCCAGGCAACTACTCTCCGAGGGGTCACAAGTACCTAGAAGACTATAGCTCAGAACCCATCCCGAATTTGATTTATAGAGTAGGAGGTGTTGTGTTACAAAAAGAAATCATCCTTGATACCACCGCTGACAGAATGATGATCAAATATACTTTGCTGGACGCCCACTCTCCTACAACTTTAAGACTTAGCCCCTATTTAGCTTTCAGAGGTTACCATGCACTTTCCAAAGCCAATACTTATGTCAATAAAAAATATTTAAAAGTACCTAATGGTGTTCAATTTAAACTTTACGATGCTTACTCACCGCTTTCTTTGCAGGTCTCCAAAGAAAACGAGTTTGTACCAGCACCCGATTGGTATTATAATATTGAATACATCCAAGAAAAAGAAAGAGGCTATGACTATCAGGAGGACCTATATGTCCCTGGATTTTTTGAATTTAATATTGAAAAAGGAGAATCTGTCATTTTCTCAGCGGGCTTAGAGGATGCCGACCCAAAGAGTTTGAAAGAAGCTTTTGACAGGGAATTGAAGAGAAGAACACCTCGGGATAATTTTGAAAACTGCCTTCGCAATTCTGCAGGCCAATTTATCAGTCGCAGGGGAGATGAAACCAGAGTCATCGCCGGTTATCCATGGTTTGGCTGGTGGGGCAGGGATACTTTTATCTCTCTGCCCGGACTAACACTTACACTTGGTGATAAGGACACTTTTTTGGAGGTAATGCAAACCATGTCCAAAGATATCAATGGAGCCATGTTTCCCAATGTCGGCAGTGGCGTAGAAACCAACCTAAAAACAATAGATGCCCAGCTTTGGTATTTCTGGGCATGGCAACAGTATGAAAAATTCACTGGCGACAAGGCCACGATCATCAATGAATACCTCCACAAATTAAAAGGCATCATTGAAGGTTTCTTAGCCGGTGCTGACTTTAACATAAAGGTACTGGACAACGGACTTCTATACGGAGGCCAAAAAGGTGTTGCCCTCACCTGGATGGATGCTGTCACTTCAGATGGTCCTGTCACCCCAAGGATTGGTTGCCCAGTTGAAATCAATGCATTATGGTATAATGCTCTTTGCTTCTATCATGAGCTCACTGGAGAAGATTTCGCAAAAGAACTGGCTGACAAGGTAAAAACATCCTTTTTGGAAACATTCTGGAGCAGTGAAAAAGGCTACTTAGCTGATGTGGTTAATGATGGAAAAAAAGATTGGTCAATCAGACCCAATATGGTTTTCGCCACCTCACTTCATTACAGCCCCCTTAAGGACACACAAAAAGCAGCAATTTTGGAGGTCGTAAAACTTAATCTCCTTACCCCTAGAGGACTAAGAACTCTCGCGCCTAGCAATCCTGATTACAAAGGCTACTATCAGGGCAATCAATACCAAAGAGACAACGCCTACCATCAAGGAACGGTTTGGCCATGGCTCCTTGGACATTTTGTGGAAGGTTACCTGAAAATACATGGTAAATCAGGTAAAAACATGATTGAAAAGCTTATCCTAGGCTTTGATGACACAATGTCCCAATATGGTGTCGGAACCATTGCTGAAATTTATGACGGCGATCCCCCTCACAGACCAAAAGGAGCAATCTCCCAAGCTTGGAGTGTAGCCGAGTTACTTAGAATCATGCATTTAGTTAGTCAACTTTAAACATATTTTTCATGAAGGTATTAATGTTTGGATGGGAATTTCCGCCACATATTTCCGGCGGGTTGGGGACAGCTTGTTATGGACTACTAAAAGGAATGGCTCAATATAACCATGAGGTTATATTTGTTGTCCCCAAATTATGGGGAGACGAAGACCCTCTGGCTGACTTTGTTAGTGCCAGTGATGTAGAAATTGATTATCGGGAAAAGAGGTTTAAGGAAATCTGGAAAAACCTAACTTATTTGGAAGTCAGTTCTTTTCTCATCCCGTATTTGGGACCAGAAGAATATGCTCGTTTTACAGACAAATCTCTACATGACAGAACTGATGTCGACGAAAGTATCTTTTCCAATAAGTTTTCCTTTAGTGGAAAATATGGTAGAGACTTAATTATGGAGGTATCAAGGTATGCCCTTGTTGCTGCTCAAATTGCAAAAAGCAAAGAGCACGATATCATCCATGCACATGACTGGCTTTCATTTCCAGCAGGTATAGCTGCAAAAAAAATGAGCGGAAAACCCTTGGTCGTCCATGTTCATGCAACTGAATTTGACCGTTCTGGAGAAAATGTTAATGACCGTGTTTTTGAAATTGAAAAATCTGGAATGGAAGCGGCAGATAAAATCATTGCCGTAAGCCATTTAACAAAAAGAACTATCATTACCAAATATGGCATTCCAGAAGAAAAAGTCACCGTCATTCACAATGCTGTGCTTGATATCAGCATTATAAAAAGTAATGCCAGAAAAAAAGTACCTGAAAAAATAGTCACCTTCCTTGGGAGAATCACCTTCCAAAAAGGGCCTGAATATTTTATCGAAGCCGCCAACAAAGTTTTGAAGAAAGACGACAATGTTCGTTTTGTAATGGCAGGTTCCGGAGATTTGCTTAACCGTATGATTGACAGGGTCGCTGAGTTGCGAATTGCCACCAAATTCCATTTTACAGGATTTCTAAAAGGCAATGATGTAGATCAGATGTTTGCCATCAGTGACGTCTACGTGATGCCTTCCGTATCGGAGCCCTTTGGGATTTCTCCTCTGGAAGCCGTCAGACACAACACACCGGTTATCATCTCCAAACAATCTGGCGTGGCAGAAGTACTGACCAATGCCATCAAAATAGATTTCTGGGACATTGACGCAATGGCAGACGCTATATTTGCCTTGCTTCATTACCAAGGCATCTCCAACATGTTCCGTAGTTGCGGAAGCGAAGAACTCAAAAAAATGAAATGGGAACATGTCGCCGAAAAAATCTTCTCTCTTTATGCTCAAACCTTAACTGTAACTAATCCATGAGAACCATTTGCTTTTACTTCCAGGTTCATCAGCCCTACCGTCTGAAACCTTATCGCTTCTTCGACATTGGGGAAGATCACTATTATTGGGACGATTTTGCCAACAGAAGCATTATGCGAAAAGTAGCTGAAAAATGCTACTTGCCAATGAATCAACTCCTTTTGGAATTAATCCAAAAATATGATGGAAAATTCAAGGTCAGCTTTTCGCTTTCTGGTGTATTTATGGACCAAATGGAAGAGTACGCTCCTGATGTTTTGGAAAGTTTCCAAAAACTGGTTGCGACTGGACATGCTGAACTATTGAACGAAACCTATGCGCACGCCCTAGCCGCCTTAAAGAGCAAAGAGGAATTCCATGATATGGTGCGAAAGCAGCAGGATAAAATAAAAAAACTATTCAATGGCTACACCCCAAAAGTTTTCAGAAACACTGAGCTAATTTACTCAGATGTGATTGGAGAAATGGTAGCTGAACTGGGCTATGAAGCCATCCTTACAGAGGGTGCCAAGCATATTTTGGGGTGGAAAAGCCCTAATTATGTCTATTGCAATGCCATCGAGCCCAAACTCAAAGTGTTGCTCAAAAACTTCCGTCTAAGTGATGATATCGCCTTTAGGTTTGGTGAAAAAGCTTGGGCAGACTGGCCTTTGACCACAGACAAGTTTGTCAATTGGATCAATCAAATTCCGCAAGAAGAGGAAGTCATCAATCTATTTATGGACTATGAAACCTTTGGGGAACACCAGTGGGCAGAAAGTGGCATTTTTGATTTTATGAGCCACCTTCCTGAAGCAGTTTTCTCCAATTCCAATTTTACTTTCTCCACGCCTTCAGAGGTAGTCAAAGAAGTGCCACCTGTTGGCAAAATACATGTTCCGGTACCAATCTCTTGGGCGGATGAGGAACGTGATTTGACAGCTTGGCTAGGAAATGATTTGCAAGATGAAGCCTTTGATAGGCTATATGAATTGGAGCATTTGGTCAAGCAGTCCAAAGATCCTGAGATTCAAAAAGACTGGAAATACCTTCAGACAAGTGACCACTTCTATTACATGTGTACCAAGTTCTTCTCTGATGGTGACATTCATGCTTATTTCAGTCCTTATGAAAGTCCATATGAAGCTTTTATCAATTATATGAATGTACTTAGCGACTTTATGTTAAGACTGAAAAAGGAACAGGAAGCACCTGTAGTTGAGGAATAAATAAAAAAATGGCCCGGAAAAATCCGGGCCATTCATTTTCTATACCTCTACGTCTTCTACATTTTTGAAATAAACTTGTTTATCCGCATCCAAATCGACCAGTACTGCCGCATCATTTTTAATGTAACCGCTGAGAATCTGCTTGGATAATTCATTCAATACCAGTCTCTGCATCGTTCTTTTCAACGGCCTAGCTCCAAATTGTGGATCAAAACCTACTTCACCCAAGTAATCCAAAACTTCTCTGGTAGCATCAATCTCAATGCCGGAATCTGCCAATCTATGTTGGATTTCCTTCCATTGAATATCCACAATCTTACGGGTAATCTCCCTGTTCAATGGCTCGAACATGATTGTTTCATCTATCCGGTTAAGAAACTCCGGTCTTACTGATTTTTTCAACAACTCAAATACTTCTGCTTTGGTTTCATCCAGCACTTGCTCCTTGTTCCAATCTTCCATATTAGCAAATCGCTCCTGAATAAGTGATGAACCAATATTGGTAGTTAGAATGATAATCGTATTCTTGAAGTTGGCCAACCTGCCTTTGCTGTCCGTCAACCTTCCATCATCCAAAACCTGAAGCAATATATTGAACACATCTGGATGAGCCTTTTCTATTTCATCCAAGAGAATCACAGAGTAAGGTTTTCTCCTAACCGCCTCAGTCAATTGACCTCCTTCATCATAACCTACATAGCCCGGAGGCGCTCCCACCAACCTACTCACCGCATGCCTTTCTTGGTACTCAGACATATCAATACGAACCATGGCATTTTCGTCATTGAAAAGATATTCTGCCAAGGCCTTAGCCAATTCAGTTTTACCGACACCAGTGGTACCCATAAAGATAAAGCTACCAATAGGACGTTTCGGATCCTGAAGTCCTGCACGGCTTCTTCTTACAGCATCAGACAAGGCTGCAATCGCCTCTTTTTGACCTGCCACGCGCTTGCTTAACTCATCCTCCAAGTGTAACAGTTTCTCCCTTTCGCTTTCCAACATCCTGGATAAGGGGATTCCTGTCCACTTAGCCACAACTGCCGCTACATCTTCTGCATCCACTTCCTCTTTCAGCAGTGGAGAACCTTTCTGCATGTCATTCAACTGCTGTTTGAAGGACTCCAGTTTGTTTTCGCTTTCAGTGATCTTTCCATAACGGATCTCAGCAACCTTTCCAAAATCGCCCGCACGCTCTGCTTGATCAGCCTCCAGTTTGTACTTATCTATATTCTCCTTTTCCCTTCGGATCCCCATAATCACCGCCTTTTCGCTCTCCCACTTTGCTTTCACGGATTGCCTTTTTTCAGAAAGTTCTGCAATCTCCTTGCTCAAGACAGTTTCTTTATCCTTATTTTTTTCCCTTCTGATGGCCTCACGCTCAATCTCCAATTGCATGATTCTACGGTTCAGCTCATCCAGTTCTTGAGGCAAAGAATCAATTTCCATCCTTAGTTTTGCCGCTGCCTCATCCATCAAGTCAATGGCCTTATCTGGCAAGAAGCGATCTGAAATATAACGCTGAGAAAGCTCAACGGCTGAAATCACAGCATCATCCTTAATACGCACCCCATGGTGCAACTCATATTTATCCTTGATTCCTCGGAGAATTGAAATGGCATCCGCAGTATCGGGTTCGTCCACCATTACAGCCTGAAATCTTCTTTCCAACGCCTTGTCTTTCTCTACATATTTCTGATACTCCTTCAAGGTAGTTGCCCCAATCGCATGCAGTTCACCTCGTGCCAAAGCTGGCTTCAATAAATTGGCCGCATCCATGGCGCCTTCTCCACCACCGCCAGCACCAATCAAGGTATGAATCTCATCTATGAAAAGGATAATTTGACCATCTGAATCTGTCACTTCCTTAATAACCGCTTTCAGCCTTTCCTCAAACTCACCCTTATACTTGGCTCCAGCCACTAGCAAACCCATATCCAGAGAAATCAAGGTTTTTGACTTTAAGTTCTCAGGAACGTCGCCACTAACAATCCTCTGCGCCAAACCTTCGACAATGGCGGTTTTACCTACCCCAGGCTCTCCCAAAAGAATAGGGTTGTTTTTAGTTCTTCTTGCCAAAATCTGAAGTACACGCCTGATCTCCTCATCCCTACCTATTACCGGGTCAATTTTGCCCTTTTTGGCCAATTCATTCAGATTTTTGGAATACTTCTCTAAGGATCTGTATTTTGCTTCGGCGTTTTGATCTGTCACTTTATTTCCTTGTCTCAACTCTTTAATAGCTTCAATCAAAGCATTCTCTGTCACGCCTTGATCTTTAAGCAACTGACTGGTCTTATCCCCAGCTGACAATATCCCCAATAACAAATGTTCAATTGCGACAAACTCATCTCCAAAAGTTTTCAAATACCCTTTGGCTTTGGTCAAAACCTGATTTCCCGCATTAGAAAGATAGGGCTGTTGTCCACTAGCTTTTGGGTAGGAGTTGATGATTTCTTCCAATTTTTGAGTCACCAATTTTTGGTTTACGCCCAATTTTTTGAAAACGAAATCCACCACACTCTCATCCTCAGACAAGATACCTTTTAGCAAATGAGCTGGCTCAATGGCTTGTTGTTGCTCAGCCATACACAACTCCGCTGCCTTCTGGACAGCTTCTTGTGATTTGATGGTAAATTGTTTAAAATCCATTATATCTATTCTTTTCTTATTTACTAATTCATGAGTGGAGCATTGCTCCGTGATCTACTTTTATCAAAACAAACACCAAATTAAAATCAGGCAATAAATCGGAAATATTGGCTGAAAACAAAGCAAAACATGATGATTTTAGGACTTTTTGACAGATAAATTGTAAAGTAAAAAGATAATTAAGACAGATTTAACTCAAATATTTCAAAAGATCCTACTGTTTAATAGGCTTAAAGACCAGTCTTCCCTAACAAAAAGCAAGACTTTCCACAGCATACTGGATAATGCTTACATTTTCCTACCTTTGCATTATGAATAAGGGTGATAAAAAGGATATTAGGCAATTAAGCCTGGAAGAACTTCAGGAATTCTTCCTATCTGTTGGGGACAAAAAATTCAGAGCGAAGCAAGTTTATGAATGGCTTTGGAACAAATCATTGAAAAATTTTGATGATATGACCAACATCTCCCTTCCCACCCGTGAAATGCTGAAGGAGAACTTCACCATCAACCATGTAAAGGTTGACCTGATGCAGCATTCCTCTGATGGCACCATCAAGAATGCGGTCAAGTTGTTTGATGACAAGATCGTCGAATCAGTTTTGATCCCTACGAGCAAAAGGATTACCGCTTGCGTTTCCTCCCAAGTGGGCTGTAGCCTCGACTGTAATTTCTGTGCTACCGCAAGGCTAAAACGGATGAGAAACCTTAACCCTGATGAAATTTATGATCAGGTAGTTGCGATCAAAGAAGAAGCTGACACCTATTTCCAGCGTCCACTTACCAATATTGTTTTTATGGGCATGGGAGAACCATTGCTTAACTATGCCAATGTAATTGAAGCCATAGACAAAATCACTTCTCCAGAGGGATTAGGCATGGCACCAAGAAGAATTACACTATCCACTGTTGGCATCCCTAAGATGATCAAAAAAATGGCTGATGATGAAGTAAAATTCAACCTCGCTATTTCTCTACATTCTGCCATCAATGAGACAAGGAGCAGACTGATGCCCATCAATGACAAAAGCCCCTTGGAGGATCTAGCAGAGGCTTTAAAGTATTGGTACTCTAAAACCAAAAGTAAAGTCACTTACGAATATGTGATCTGGGACGGTGTAAATGATGACGAGGCACATGCAAGGGCCTTGGCAAAATTCTGCAAACATATCCCTTCAAAAGTAAATATCATCCAATACAACCCCATTGACGAAGGCGAATTCCGTCAAGCTTCTCAGGAAGCCGTTGACATGTATGTCCGCATTCTTGAATCCCAAGGCATCATCGCTAAAGTAAGAAAATCAAGAGGACAGGATATAGATGCCGCCTGTGGCCAATTGGCCAATAAAAATGAGGTGGCCAGCATCTAACCTAATTTTGAGTCACCAGCCATTCATTTTTTTATCATTTTGTGGAAAAAGAATAAAGCCCTAGGCATTTAACCTAAACCTTGGTTCAGTTTTTGTGTTTTCTGAAATCAAAACTTTTAAACTTTTATTACCATGAAAAAACTATTATTACTAGGCCTATTTGCATTGACCGTATCTTTTGCACAGGCCCAATCTGCAGGAGATGTAAGATTACAATTTGGAGGCGATTTTGGTTTTGATACAGAAGCTTTCGGGTTAAACTTTGGAGGAGAGTATTTGATCACCGATCAGATTTCTGCTGCACCAAACTTTACCGTTTATTTTCCCGAAGGGGGAAACGCCAGCACACTCAACATCGATGCAAGATATTACTTTACCCGTGACTTACTTCAGTGGTACGGACTAGTAGGGTTTACAAACAATTGGTGGTCAGCAGAATTTATGGGTGTTACCGCTAAAGAAAGTAGAGCTGGTGCAAATATTGGTGCCGGCGGTGTTCTCAAATTTGCAGATAATTTAGCATTTAACCCAGAATTGAAATACCAAGCACAAAGTGGTGGCCAAGCTGTGTTTAGATTGGCTCTGGTCTATTTTTTACCTTAGTAATATTCTGAAATCAAAACTTTTACCAACATGAAAAAGCTATTATTACTAGGCCTATTTGTATTGACCATATCATTTGCACAGACTCAATCAGCAGGAGATGTAAGATTACAGTTAGGAGCTGATTATAACTTTTATGTAGAAGCGTTTGGTTTGAACTTTGGTGGGGAATATTTGATTACGGACCAGATTTCAGCGGTCCCTAATTATAGTATCTATTTCCCTGAAAGGGGAAATGCAAGCAATTTAAATATAGACGCTCGATATTATTTCACAAAAGATATACTACAATGGTATGGCCTAGTGGGATTTACCAATAATTGGATATCTTTTTCTGATGATATTTTTGGTGAAGTGAAATCAAGTAATGCTGGCGCAAACATTGGAGCTGGTGGCGTCTTAAAATCTGCGGACAACTTCGCTTTTAATCCAGAGTTTAAATACCAAGTCCAGAAACATGGACAGACTGTTTTTAGACTAGCATTAGTCTACGCCCTACCTTAACTGCCACCCTAAACTAAATCAAAAAGGCTCCAATAGGAGCCTTTTTGATTTTATGATTGACTAGTTTCCCAATCATCTAAAGCAGCTTTTACCGAACCAAACTTCAACAACCTTTCTTTTGCTGGATCCTCTTCCAAACCAGTTGCATCCATGATCATTCGAGTACCTCTTTCCACCAATTTTTTATTGGAAAGCTGCATATTGACCATTTTGTTACCTTTAACCTTTCCCAACTTGATCATCACAGCAGTAGAAATCATATTGAGCACCAATTTCTGAGCGGTACCAGCTTTCATCCTTGTACTTCCCGTCACAAACTCGGGGCCAACAACTACCTCTATGGGATATTCCACTGAATCTGCCAATGGAGAACCAGCATTACAAGTAATACAGCCTGTAAGCAAACCATTTTCCTTGGCTGTCTTTACCCCCCCTATCACATAAGGAGTGGTTCCGGAAGCCGCAATACCAATGACTGTATCCAACTCATTAATGCCATTGGCCTTTAAATCAAGCCAAGCTTGATTTGGATCATCCTCTGCATTTTCAACAGCCTTACGAATTGCAGAATCCCCCCCGGCAATTAAACCAATAACCATATCATGGGAAACCCCATATGTCGGAGGACACTCGGATGCATCCAAGATCCCTAACCTTCCGCTAGTTCCTGCTCCTATATAAAACAATCTCCCCCCTTGTTTCATCTTACCTACAATTTGCTCTATTAGCCTTTCAATTTCCGGTAAGACTTTATTGACAGCTTGGGGTACCGTTTGGTCTTCCCTATTAATATTGGCAATCAATTCCTCAACACTCATTGACTCCAAATTATCGTAATTGGAGCTACTTTCGGTCGTTCTCATTTTTCGTTTTTATGGTATAATGTCAATCCCGCTATGGGGCTTTCTAAAATTAAATTAACGGAAATCCCAAAATCATTGGCAGCTTTTCTTAGGATATCACTGTTATAGTAGGCCACTGAGCCAACAAAGCTCACTTTCTTTTTTTCAAAATGAGGATACTTCATCACGTGCTTTTTAAAAAAATCCCTGAAAGCATTATAGTATAGCATATAACAATAAGGGTCTGATACATGTTCTGTGATGAACCTGCAAAAACTTGCGAGATATCTTCCTGGAAAGGGCTTCTTATAAACATTTTCCTGAATGGACTGAATGTCCAAGTTGAAATAGTTCATGGTTTCCTGTCTAATATTACCAGGCATTTCATCATGGATAAAGTCTTGCAAGAACTTCTTTCCTACATATGATCCTCCTCCTTCATCGCCTAATACAAAACCTGGAGAGGGGCGGCTGTTGTTAATATCATGACCGTCGTAATCGCAGCTATTAGATCCAGTACCTAAAATACAAGCAATCCCTGCTTCATGACCACAGGTAGCCCTAGCTGCCGCCAATAAATCATGGTCTACCATAATGTTTGCCTTTCGAAAAATATGTTGCAGCGCTTGGCTCACGCTCTTCTTATTAATATCAGAGGAACATCCTGCCCCATAATAATAAATGGACAGGACCTCTTCTTTGAGATTGAGTAAAAATTCATCACTTAACTCTGTAGCCATCTCTTCTGGAGATTGATAGTATGGGTTAAATCCAACCCCTCTGAATTGAGTAACATTCCCTTTCTGGTCAATGCCTCTCCAATCCGTTTTGCTCGATCCGCTATCTGCTATTAATATCATCTTGTTACAACAATTGACCTATGGGTTCAAATTTGTCAAAAACATTTTCATTATGTGGGGCATCAGGCAATTCATCGGTTAAATCCTGTCCTGCCCAATGCTCATAATGCTTACCATTCTTCCAAAGTCTGGACTGGCTTACATCATATATCTTCCCCTTATATGCGACCCAAATCTCTGGTCTGTCCTGCCCGTTTCGCAACGCCAATTGTTGCTTGGTATATGTCTTCATGCTCAGTATAATTTAAGCTGGGCATTGATCCATCTTTCAGGTATTTCACCACGTTGGGCAGTTTGGTAATCCTGATAACTACAAGGAATTATCGTATCCCTTTCAAACTTCTCCTTGCTACCTTGCGGAACTTCCATCCACCACTTCCCGCTCAGTTTACTTTTATAGAAAATGATAGTGGACGGTTTAGAATCCAAAGACACAGTATACTTTGTATAATCATTGCTCTTAAAAGAAAGACTATCCTTCCTATGATAAAAGCCTTCAATAAAATACCAAACCATGGTAGCCATGACAGATGCTGTTTTAAACCTTTGATCATCAAACAAAGGTTGATAACCGTACAGCCCAACTGAACTGAGTTTTTCATTCATTCCAGCGAACCAGCATATCTGACAAGCTTCTTCAGCTGTCAAGCCGAAGGGTTGTGCATCTGCAGCACCGGGAGCGTCAGCAGACTGAATAGAACATACATCAAAACTCAATAAGTCTGCATTTCTGATCAAAGGCTCAATCTCCTTAAAGTTGTCCCTTAACTGACCCAACCTTACATGATCAAAATACAATTTTTCCATGACATTAACCAGATCATGATCAGTCAAAAAACTCTGATAAGCCAACTGAGTATAGTTGAAAAGGAAATTAGGCTGGTGCAATATGATATCTTGAGAATGAATCTCATAAGGCGTCCCCTCATCTTCCATGTCAACTTTAGCGTCCACGGTCAACATACTTACCAACTTCTTCATTCCCTCATAAGAAAGGTATTGACCAAAATCGAGATCATGTGAGCCACCAATATAAATAGGTAAAATCTGTTGCCTCATCAACTCTTCTCCTACCATTTGGATGCGTAAATAGGTCTCTTTAAGATCCATCCCATTTCTCAAATTCCCCAAGTCAGCAATCTTATAATGCGACTGTCCCTTCTTTAATTTATATAGTTTCTTACGAACTTCATGCGCTGCTTGGTCTATCGTCTCATTCTCTTCCATCCCTCTGGATTCTTCTAAGCCAATGATCGCAATCTGAACACCCTGTAAATCAGGAAACAGTTCACCATGGTAATTAATGTGCTTAAAGAAAGTATTATGAGCATATTTTTTTTGGGTGATGCTCTCAGGTACAGGATCAAAGAATATATTAAAGTCCATATAAGGTTGTTTTGGAGGACTGAACCCTATTCCATCTTAATCGGGTGTCCAATCTCCCCTTGGAAATCTAAGGTGAATAATGTGCTAACTCAGTATTCAAAAATAAGCAAAAAAAATGAGGGTAATAAAAAAGTCCTGCTTTTGCAGGACTCTTTTCGTTTAACCACCGAAGTCGTCAAATCTGATATTTTCTTTTGGAACACCCATGTCATCCAACAGCTTCAAAACAGCTGAGTTCATCAATGGAGGCCCACAAAGGTAGTATTCTACTTCATCTGGCTCAGGATGATCCTTCAAGTAGTTATCATAAAGTACTTGGTGGATAAATCCAACATAACCGTCACCTTCTCTGTCGTCCAATGACTTTTTGATCTTCCAATTATCTTCAGGAAGTGGCTCAGAGAGACCGATATTGAAATTGAAGTTAGGGAAATCTTTTTCGATATCTCTAAAGTGAGGAACATAGAATAGCTCCTTTTTAGAACGTCCACCGTACCAGTAAGAAACTTTTCTATCCGTTTTCTCCGTGTGGAACAAGTGGAAGATATGAGATCTCAATGGAGCCATACCTGCACCACCACCAATATAGATCATTTCTCTTTGGGTAGGGTTGATATGGAATTCACCATAAGGACCAGAAACAGTTACTTTATCTCCTTTCTTACGTGAGAACACATAAGAAGAACAAACGCCAGGATTAACATCCATCCATTTGTTATTGGCTCTATCCCAAGGCGGAGTAGCAATACGTATGGTCAACATTACAATGTTACCTTCAGCTGGGTGGTTGGCCATGGAGTAGGCTCTGAAAAGCTCTTCGTCATTTTTCATCACCAATGACCAAAGACCAAATTTATCCCAGTCACTTTGGTACACATCAGCTGGGTGACCCAATTCTGGATGTGGAGTAATGTCAATATCTTTGAAGTTTACAGTAATCGCAGGAACGTCGATCTGGATATATCCACCGGATTCAAAATCCAAAGTCTCTCCTTCTGGAAGCTTCACCACAAATTCTTTGATGAATGTCGATACGTTATAGTTAGAGACTACTTCGCATTCCCACTTCTTGATACCGAAGATTTCTTCTGGAATGCGGATTCTCATATCCTGTTTTACTTTTACCTGGCATGAAAGCCTAACATTGCTTTGCTGCTCAGAACGGCTAAGGTGCCCAACTTCAGTTGGAAGGACCTCTCCTCCACCATCTTCTACCGTACATTTGCACATGGCACAAGTACCACCACCACCGCAAGCGGAAGGAAGGAAGATTTTCTTTGCACCAAGGGTAGAGAGTAAGGTGGAGCCTGCAGAAGCAGTAAGCGGATTAGCTTCATCTCCATTAATGATGATTTTCACATCTCCTGAAGCCACAAGCTTTGACTGGGCAAACAGTAGAATGAAAACAAGTAGCAAAATAATCAAAGTAAATGCTACAATTGAAGTAATGATTACTGAACTCATTTAATAATGCTTTTTCTAGTTCTCTTTCAGTATATAAAGCGCCTCATTTGAGGAGTACAAATATATTTATTATTCCCTAAAATCGACGACCGTTCGGGTAATTTTTAAACTTAATTACCGCTATAACTCATTAGTTATTCAATAGGTTTAACAATGTAGTCAGCCTATTCTTTAATTGACGTCTGTCTACGATAAAATCCAAAAAGCCATGCTCCTGAACAAATTCCGCACTTTGGAAACCTTTCGGAAGGTCCTTGCCAATGGTCTCACGAATAACCCTAGGTCCCGCAAATCCAATCAGCGCTCCCGGTTCAGAGATATTAAAATCTCCCAACATCGCATAAGAAGCTGTCACCCCACCAGTTGTTGGATCAGTCAATAGTGAAATATAAGGGATTTTCGCTTCGTCCAACAAGGCTAATTTTGCAGAAGTTTTTGCCATTTGCATCAAGCTAAAACCTGCTTCCATCATCCTAGCACCTCCTGATTTGGATATCATAAGGAAAGGCATCTTGTTCTTCAATGAATAATCAATGGCTCTTGCGATTTTCTCGCCAACAACAGACCCCATAGAACCACCAATAAAGCCAAAATCCATACAAGCCACTACGATGTCCAATCCGTTCATTTTACCATGAGCGGAGCGTACAGCATCCTTGAGGCCAGTTTTACTGATTGTTGCTTCTATTCTGGAAGTATAAGGTTTGCTATCAACAAAGTTCAAGGGATCACCTGAAGTCATTTCAGCATCCAATTCCTCAAACTCATTGTTATCGAACAAAATCTCAAAGTACTCCTTTGAGCCAATTTTTACATGAAAGTCATCATCTGGACAAACAAAAGCGTTGTTCTTCAACTCTCTTGTATGAATGATATTTCCTTTTGGAGTTTTGAACCAAAGACCGTCTGGCGCGTCTTTTTTCTCCTTTGTTGAGGTTTTGATTCCTGCGTCTTTTCTCTTAAACCAAGCCATATATAGTAGTTTTAAGGCTGAAAATTTCTTTTCAGGGACTACAAATTTATATGGAATATCCGTTAAATAAAATGAATTGTCGCTTTCTCGTATTTACCCATACATTTAATCGCTCGATCCATCCTTCTCTTTGTCCATCAAAACCCTTGTTTTAGGCAATGAACTTGGGTATTTCTCTTGGATATAAATGATCATCTGCTCTCTAATAAAACATCTCAAATCAAAAGCAGAAGGACTATCACGGGCACTCATCAGACACCTTAATTCAATTGTTGTTTCCTTTACGTCCGTTACTTGAAGTACTTGTACTTTGCCATCCCACAAATCCGTACTCTCCAATAGTTCCTTCAGTTTGTCCTTGAGATCAGAAATAGGTATGGTATGGTCAACATAGATAAAGACCGTCCCCCAAATGTCGGCGGTAGTTCTGGTCCAATTTTGAAAAGGATTCTCCAAAAAATAGTAAATAGGAAGTACCAATCGACGTTGGTCCCAAATACACACTACCACATAAGTTAAATTTATCTCCTCAATCTTGCCCCACTCTCCTTCCACCACCACAACATCATCTATACGAATAGGCTGGGTAAATGCTATCTGAAACCCTGCCAACAAATTGGCAATGGACTTTTGGGCAGCTAAGCCAATGATGATACCAGCCACTCCTGCTGATGCCAGCAGGCCTTGTCCTATTTCTCTTGCTTGATCAAAACTCATTAAAATTGCTGCAGCGGCTATTATTATGATCACCACGGCCACTAGCTTTTGTACAAAACTAATTTGAGTGATCATCCTTCGTTCCTTTAGGTTATCCTGCTTGTCGAAGGACAAGTGTTCCACGAAGTAATACTTCAAGACATTGACAAACTCCAACAGTATCCACGAAAGATTGATGATAAAGAGAATTTTAAAAATTCTCATCTCACTTAAAAACCTCCATTCTTCTGGAGAAACCTTAGGCTCAACAAAGGGAAAAAGCACAAAAAAAAGTCCCCACTTTACAGCTTGGGAAAACTTCTGAATAGCTTTCTCCCCGGAATGGGAATGAGGTTTAAACAAAAATTTTCTCAAAATTTTAAACACAAGCCATACTAACACATGGCTAATTACAAGTGCTGCAATCGTAATCAGGATAAATAATATCTTGTCATTCATTTGAATGGAGTTTAAGTGACCAATGAATAAGCAAGGTTTATTTTGAGTTTATCGCACTAGAGGGTAAGTCAAAAGGCTCTCTCCCATTAAGAAATATATGAAGAGGTCATATAGATTAATTACATTTGTTAATTAACACCTAAAGCAAAAGTTTAAGTCTATAATAACACTAGGTACGTTATAATATACAGACAAGTAATCTTAAATCCAAAATGACACTAAGCCCACTACTCCTAATTGCTGGAGCCATATTGATAGCAGCCTATTTTCTTTACGGTAAGTTTGTATTCAAAAAATTTGGAATAAATAATCAAAGGAAAACTCCTGCGCACAAGTTTAAGGATGGAGTAGACTACGTTCCCAGCAGACCAATTGTAGTACTCGGCCATCACTTTGCTTCCATCGCTGGGGCTGGCCCAATTGTAGGCCCAATCATAGCAGTAACCTTCGGATGGATTCCGGCAGTGATCTGGATATTGGTAGGTGGGATTTTCTTTGGGGCTGTCCATGACTTGGGGAGTATGGTCGCCTCCATTAGAAACGAAGGAAAGTCAATAGGAACCATCATCAAAAACACCATTGGGCAAAAAGGAAAGCAACTATTCATGATCTTTAGCTTTTCAACCCTGATCCTTGTCATAGCCGTTTTTGCAGACATTATCGCCAAAACCTTTATTAATAATCCCGGTGTAGCTTCCGCTTCTATACTGTTTATTTTACTCGCTGTAGTTTTTGGATTTCTAAATAAAAGGATCGCCCACAAAAAAAGTTTGTTTACAATAGTATCCATTGTTGGAATCATTCTGATGTACTATTTTGTCTATTTAGGCACACAAATCCCTTTTGAACTTGATTACCAAATTTGGCTCTACCTATTATTGGCTTACGCCTTTATTGCCTCTGTCACACCTGTATCATTGCTCTTACAACCTCGGGATTACCTGAATAGCTTTTTGCTGTATGGGCTGATCATTTTAGCGGTAGTAGGGGTTTTGTATGCTAACCCGACCATTGAGATGGACACGCATGTTCATTTATCTTCAGAAAATTTAGGATATTTATTCCCTGTTCTTTTTGTCACCATTGCTTGCGGTGCCATTAGTGGTTTTCACTCCCTTGTTGCTTCAGGCACTACTTCAAAGCAAATTGACAAAGAAGAAGATGTAAAAATTGTAGGCTTTGGAGGAATGCTGATTGAATCATTTCTGGCCATCATTTCGGTTGGTGCTGTAATCATTCTAAGCCGTGAAGACTATACCAGTAGCCTTTCCGCTTTAGGGCCAGTCACCTTATTTTCTAATGGTTTGGGAAGTATGATGGCGAGCCTTGGCATATCGGAAAGTCTTGCCATTAGCTTTGTAGCATTGACCGTTTCTGCCTTTGCCTTGACTACCCTTGACACTTGCACCAGATTAGCCAGGTTTACCCTTCAAGAATTTTTTGAAGGTATAGAGCAGCCAGTCGGAAAATCACTTTCCCAAAATAGGTTTATCAGCACTGGCATTGTGGTCATTCTATCTATTTTACTAATTCGCTCTGGAGGCTTTACTACGTTATGGCCTATTTTCGGCTCAGCCAATCAGCTTTTGGCTGCACTAGCCTTATTGGCAGTAGCCGTCTGGCTAATCAAGACCAATGTCAACGCCACGTTTGTGATTATTCCTATGTTCTTCATGTTTACAGTTACATTAACTTCCTTAGGTATATTTGCATGGAAAAATTTCCAAGATCAAGCCTATGTTCTTGCTATCATAGCCTCGGTGTTATTTATACTATCATTGGTATTGATCATCCTCGCCAAGAAAAGCCTTGAACAACGATCCCCCATAACACAACCCGGAAACTAAACTTATTCGCAAAATCGTTTTTGGCTGGCGTTTTGCTTTTAACCAGATTATATTTATTTTAAATGAATTAATTTAGATTCAAAATGCAAAATAAATTATTTGAAAAACATTACAGCCGTTTTACCAGTTCAATATTTCTACTGAGCCTAATATTCCTTGCCACCTCTTGTTTCAAAGATTCCGAAGTAGATGAGCGTTTAGAAAGTGTAAAGGCAGCCAAAAGATCCCCAGGTGTTTCTGCAAATGAAATATTATCTTCCTCGAAGTTTCAAAGCCTTGAATTGGAAATTCAATATATGGAAGGGTATCCCTTAAGTGAAACCACCATTACTCAAATTACAGATTGGCTAAATTCACTGATCAATAAGCCGCTTGGTATCACAGTAATAACTACATCCATACCTGCAGTAGGTCAAGAAGATTACAGCGTTACTGAGGTACGCGAAATAGAAGACAACAATAGAACGGCCTATAATGCTGGAGATAAATTGGGAATGTACATCCTTATCCTTGACGGCTATTTTGACGAAGACAGTGATACCGAAGCAAGTCTCGGATTTGCTCACAGAAACACCTCCATCGCTTTAATGGGCAAAAGAGTAAAGGAAAATTCTGGAAGCTTTGGAAGACCCAGCAAACCCAAACTAGAAACTACTGTCCTTGAGCATGAATTGGGTCATTTAATGGGTTTAGTAAATTTAGGGTCGGGAATGGTTACCGACCATGAAGATGGAGAAAACCTCAAACATTGCGATAATGAAGACTGCTTGATGTACTGGGAAGTCGAAACGAGAAGTATATTTTCTTCAATGGACGAAGGGATTCCTACCTTAGATGAAAATTGCCTCAATGACCTCAAAGCCAATGGTGGCAAATAATTTATTGATAATAAAAAAGGGAGCTAAATTGAAGCTCCCTTTTCTATCTCTACATGACATGAAAAGGTTCTGAAACCTTTTTCGATATCTTCCAGGCAAAACCTATATTAATCAGGTAATCTGCAAAAGCTGCATCCCCATGCCTGTAATTATCCGGAGTAGACCCCTCTATATCCAAATAACTTCTTGTCCTATTTCTTTTTAAAGCGATGGGTACATTAATATTTACAGCAAATGCCCCTTTACCATAGTTGATACCTGGCTCAATAGATGTGACATAGCCTGGTCTTCTAAATCCATCACTTCCTCCAATCAGATCATACACAGGAATACACTCATGGCGGCCTCCTAAATAAAAACTCAAGCCTGGCACGGAAGACACATATGTTGCCCCGGCTCTAATGGCATACTGGTCTGGAACAGAAAACTCAGTACCTCTGTTTCTTGCAGATTCCCCATTAGTCTCTCTTGGATTGGCCAAGTAAAAGAAACTTCCATTAAGAATAAAATGATGAGACAGCATTCTATAAGCCTGCAATTCCAATGTGGCTCCAAAACCACCATCTCCTGGCTGGATAGACTGGTCCACAGTAAGCTCTAAAGTCTCATCTCTATTTTCTCCCTGATTGTAAAATGTATCCGTGGCACCATAGTCACCTGTTGGAAATTTCATTCCCAAACCTATAGATAAGTTCCCTTTAGGGTTTTTCTCTGGATTCATCACCCAATAGGAAGCGCTCATTCTGACATCTCCCAAACCACTTGAAAACGTCTTGTGTATATCCCCCAAACCATTTGGAGGATTACCTCCATGCTCGTACATGGAAGAACGCTCATGGTATACCAATGGCAAAACCAAGGTTCCATACCACCGATCACTAATTCCATATGATACAGAAACATCAAAGAAATAGGAATCATTGATTACTTCCGTACCTTCTTCTACCCGATTGGTTTCCTCTTCTTCTCCCCTAAAGTGCCTAAACGAATGAAAATACCTAAAATTTCCATTTACCAGCCATTCTCCCTTAGGCAAGAATGAATCAGAACCTACTTGGCCATTACACCCTGCAAAGCCTCGAATTGCAACACATCCCTGTGCATAAACTGAAGCAAATCCTATTACAGAAAAAATGAGTGTGAAAATCAGTGTGTAAATTTTTCTAATCATATCATGGGGTTTATTGTAAATATTGATTCGTAATAATTACGTATTATAATATATTTTAATCCAAAATCCTCCGATTTCAAAATAAAAAAAGAGCTCCATAAATGGAGCTCTTTAAATAATTTATTGGGTATAGGAATCAGTCTTTTACTTCCTCATAATCCACATATTCTCCGCCTCGAATATCCTTACTACTTCTTTCTTGATAATGCTTGGGTACATAGTCTACATGAATTTCTCCTTCATCTTTTGAGCTACGTTGTGCCCTTTCCTCTTCACGAGCAGCAGCTTTTACCTGCTGGGCAAATTGTCCCAACTTGGAACGAAGAAAATACCTAACAAGCTGGCCAAATAACCACCCAATACAAAGAATTAATATTATATACTTCAAAGCGAATTTTATTTATATTCAAATTATCTACTTAGATAAAGGTTTCTCTCTGAGTAAATCTTTAGGAAGTAATCATCCATCAAATCATCTATGAAATAAATGGCCTCACCAGTTGATTTCATCTCAGGTCCCAACTCTTTATTTACATTAGGGAACTTATGGAAAGAGAATACCGGCTCTTTGATAGCATAACCTTTTTTCACTGGATTAAATTCAAAGTCCGTCACTTTGTTAGCTCCCAACATCACTTTTACGGCATAATTAACATAAGGTTCTTGATATGCCTTGCAAATAAATGGAACAGTCCTGGATGCTCTTGGGTTTGCTTCAATCACATAAACCTTATCACCCTTGATAGCAAATTGGATATTGATCAAACCAACAGTTTTCAATGCCAAAGCGATTTTCTCCGTATAGGTTTCTATCTGACGAACCACCAAATCTCCTAAATTGTACGGAGGCAATACGGCATAAGAGTCACCAGAGTGAATACCCGCTGGCTCTATGTGCTGCATAATACCAATGATGTACACATTCTCTCCATCACAAATGGCATCTGCTTCCGCTTCAATAGCTCCTTCCAAGAAGTGATCCAATAAAATCTCATTGTCAGGAATGTCTTTCAATACTTCAACGACATGCTGTTCCAATTCTTTTTCGTTGATCACAATTTTCATCCCTTGGCCGCCTAGTACATAGGAAGGTCTTACTAGCAATGGGAATCCAATGGTTTTGCAAAGCTCAAGCGCTTCGTCAGTATTATGAATGGTTCCAAATTCTGGATAAGGGACGTCATTGGCTTTTAGCAAGCTAGAAAATTCTCCTCTATCCTCCGCCAAATCAAGCGCTTCGAAGCTTGTTCCAAGAATCTTTACACCATATTTCTCCAGCTTCTCGGCCAATTTCAATGCGGTCTGACCACCAAGCTGAACAATAACTCCTTCAGGTTTCTCGTGAAGGATAATCTCATAAATATGCTCCCAGAAAACAGGCTCAAAGTACAGCTTATCCGCAATATCAAAGTCTGTGGAAACTGTTTCAGGGTTACAGTTAATCATGATGGTTTCGTAGCCACACTCTTTGGCAGCCAAGACTCCATGCACACATGAGTAATCAAATTCAATACCCTGACCTACTCGGTTAGGCCCTGAACCCAGTACAATTACCTTTTTATTATTAGAAGCAGTTGATTCGTTTTCTTCACCAAAAGAAGAATAATAATACGGAGTTTGCGCCTCAAATTCTGCTGCACAGGTATCTACTAATTTGTAGACACGCTTGATGCCCATTTCATCCCTTCTCTTGTTGAATACTTCGCTTTCCAAGCAACCTAAAAGGTGAGCAATCTGACGGTCAGCATAGCCTTTATGCTTGGCCAACATCATCAAATCCTTAGGAATGGTATCCAAAGTGTATTTTCCTAAAGTAATGTCCAAGTGCACCAACTCTTCGATTTGCTTCAGGAACCATTTGTCTATTTTTGTCAAATCTGAAATAGTCCTGAAAGAAATACCCAACTTGAAGGCATCATAAATATGGAAAAGTCGATTCCAGCTTGGGTGCTCCAAACTATAAAGAATCTGCTCTTGGTTTTTCAACTCTTTGCCATCTGCACCAAGACCATTTCTCTTGATCTCCAGTGATTGACAGGCTTTCTGCAAGGCTTCCTGGAAGTTACGTCCAATTCCCATTACTTCACCCACAGCTTTCATAGAAAGACCCAGACGACGATCAGAACCTTTGAATTTATCAAAGTTCCAACGAGGGATCTTTACGATCACATAGTCAATGGCTGGCTCAAAGAATGCAGAAGTTGTTCCTGTAATGGAGTTCTCCAACTCATCCAAGTTATATCCAATGGCCAGTTTAGAAGCCACCTTAGCAATTGGGTAACCAGTGGCTTTAGATGCCAAAGCTGATGAACGGGATACCCTTGGGTTAATTTCAATACCAATGATGGTTTGGTTATCAGGACTTACAGAGAACTGAACATTACATCCTCCAGCAAAATTACCGATACCATTCATCATCTTAATGGCCAAATTTCTCATTTCCTGATATACCGTATCAGGAAGGGTCATTGCAGGAGCTACAGTAATAGAGTCTCCGGTATGAACGCCCATTGGGTCAAAGTTCTCAATGGAACAAATCACGACCATATTACCAATAGAGTCTCTCAGTACCTCCAACTCATATTCTTTCCAACCTAGAATACTCTGCTCTACCAAAACTTCATGAGTAGGAGATGCTTTCAAGCCACTCATCAGGGCTTTTTCGAAGTCTTCTTCCTTTTCCACAAATCCACCACCAGTACCGCCAAGGGTATAAGATGGACGAATTACCAATGGGAAACCAATTTCCTGTGCTATTTCCTTACCTTGAAGAAACGATGTAGCAGTTCTACCGATACAAACCCCTACATTTAATTCCTCCATCAAGGCCTTAAATTTCTCACGGTTTTCAGCAGTTTCGATGGCGTCAATATCAACACCAATCATCCTTACATCAAATTTCTTCCAAATACCAGCTTGATCAGCTTCTATCGCCAAGTTCAAGGCAGTCTGTCCCCCCATGGTAGGTAGAACACAGTCAATATCCGGATGCTCAGTCAGGATTTTTACGATGGATTTTTTCTCCAACGGAAGCAGGTAAACATTGTCTGCGGTAACCGGATCCGTCATAATTGTTGCCGGGTTGGAGTTGATAAGGGTAACGGTAATACCCTCTTCCCTTAGGGACCTGGCTGCTTGGGAACCAGAATAATCAAACTCACAGGCTTGGCCAATTACGATCGGGCCACTTCCAATGATCAGTACATGTTTAATGCTATTATCTTTAGGCATGCTTTAGAGAGGTTTGGATAAGATTTTTACTTATGGCTAAATTGGTGCAAAATTAAGTAAATTATTGGAAGTAGCAGGAAGAAAAAGAAAAAACATTCCATCGACCTATAATAATCGAAGTACACAGCCATTAGTATCATGGGATAATGCAATTATGCCATGAATAAACGCTGATCTCACAATGTAAATAATTGCTTCAACAAGGTCAATTATTCCAAAAACAAAAGCGGCTATCGAAAAACTCCGATAGCCGCTAACACTTAAAAGTCAGTTATATTTAAAGCTTTCCTTCTGTATCATTATAGTCTCCAGTAATGGTCGCTCCGTTATTCCAAACATTTCCATATACAGTAACCGATGAACCTGATCCCAAGAATTCAAGCTTCGCACCACTGTTCAACGTAAGGTTACCATAGATGACCAAACTACCTTCGATTATCATGGTATCATTGATCTGTAGACCTGTATCTTGACCATATTGCCCAATCACCAATGAACCTCTCATATTGAAAGTACCATTGCTATTGACATTGGCCCAGCCTTTAACAGAAAGGGATCCACAGAAAGTAAAATCATCATTTACATTCAAACCATCCACAACCAATGAACCGGAATACCCTTGAGGCTGACCTGAATTGATATTCACCCAACTATTTCCAGTATAAGCTGGCAAATCAGTACAAACATTGTCATTGATTTCCTCAGCAAGATTGATTTTCAATATCTGCAAGCCCTGTAAGCCAGAAGCAACAAAGATGTACTCATCATTGGCTTTTACAAAGTTGGAAGAACCAAAAAGGTCTAACACACCTAATGTCTCCACGCCATCTTCTTCAAATGCCGCAGCACTCACCCCTGCTGCACCATTGGCCATAAACAAATGTTTTTCATTGGTGGTAACAGCGTTGGTTACTATCTCTTCAGTAAGAAGCCCTTCAGAAACAACAGGAATTTCCACCCTTTGCAGCTCAGCTCCATTACTTGTACTATAAAGACCCGCTCCATTTGCTCCTTCTGACACAACCAATGCTTCATCATGTACATCCATGGTACGCTTAGCGCCTGAATAATCAGGAGATAAAGGAATAGTAATTTCAGTTTCCAAAGAAACTGGATTTAAAATATTAATTCCCTTTTCACCACAAAGAACAAACAACTTGTTCTGATCAATACCGAAAACGGTACTTTGCCCAAACGTCACCGATCTCAAGTCAGGAAAATCCACTTGGCTAACGATGGTTGAATTAGATTTATCAAATAAGGTAACTTTACCATCAGTACCTGACACCATCACAACATTATTGTTGGTATGGTTGATATCTGTTGCCACATAACCATCTACAGTCGAAAACTCAAAGTCTGAAGTAAATTGACCATTAGAAGTAGAAACCGTAATCAAGTTGGCAGGGCCATCTACTCCATAGCTTCCATCTTGGTCAACAGCTGCTGCGATGTATAACTTTCCTTCCACATAATCAACAGCGTTTAAATCAGCTTCTTCAAAAATCGCTTGGCTTACAATTTCTGGCTTCAATACATTGCTGATATCAAAAATATCAATAGCCCCCAAGTACTTTGCCCCTTGTGTATTATAAGTTACATACGCATAATCTCCATTAATGGCCACATGTGTAGCTTGTAAAGTATTTCCTTCAAAAGTTGGCGCTTCTACCTGAGCGATCAATTCCAAAGGAAGGTTACCTATCTCTCCTTCTTCCTCCACTCCAATTCTAGCTCTTTTAGCATTCGCTGCAGACTCTGAGGTTATCCCCACGACACCTGTGTTGGTCAAGCTAAGTCGAGCGCTCAATAATTCTTTATCCGTGTTAATTACTATTTTTTCATCTCCGCCATTAGGAACGCTATCATCTGGATTACATGACAACATTATCATTGCAGACACCAAAACCATTCCAAGTACTTTAGTTTTCATTTTAACTGCTTTTTTTAGTGTATAAATAGTTGCTTTTGGTTTATGAATGCAAATATAAGACTAAAACCATATTCTAGTGACTTGTTTTAAAAAAACTTAATATACTGACAGGCAAACCCTTACTATTAATCACTTATTTTTGTCCAAAAAACTTATCTGATTGAGTTATTAAGCGGTTTTCTTTAAAATAGTGATTTTAAAAAAAATATATTAAAAAAAGTACATGCTGATAAGTTGAACCCAAAAATCTAAAGAAAAGAAATTCCAGAAAACGGAAACTATTCCAAAACATAGAATAATCAGCGAATTTTCTCCAACATTTTTATAAGCTGGATATAAAAAAAGCAGCAACTTTAATCACATAGTTGCTGCTTCTTAAAGAACGAAAATTATTTACTATCAAATATGCAATGCTCTATTTTCAGTAGCTGCCAAACATGCCTCTTTGAAAGCCTCCGTATAAGTAGGGTGCGCATGAGACATTCTAGCAATATCCTCTGCCGATGCCCTATATTCCATGGCCACAACCGCCTCAGCAATCATATCTGCTGTTCTTGGACCAATCATATGAACACCTAATATCTCATCAGTGCTCGCATCAGCAAGCACTTTGACCAAACCGTCAGTATCCATGGAGGCCCTCGCTCGACCAGATGCCATGAAAGGGAATTTTCCCGTTTTATATTTAATACCTTTTTCCTTCAACTGCTCCTCAGTCAGGCCAACAGCTGCCACTTCAGGCCAAGTGTAAACCACACCAGGAATCAAATTATAATTGATATGAGGTTTTTGTCCCGCCAATTGCTCCACAACCAAAACACCTTCTTCTTCAGCTTTGTGAGCCAACATGGCTCCTTTAACCACATCACCAATGGCATAAATATTATCCACACTGGTTTTCAAATGCTCATCTACTTCTACTTGACCTCGGTCATTGATCTTCACTCCAGCAGCTTCGGCATTAAGGCCTTCCGTATAAGGTCTTCTACCAATAGAAACCAAAACATAATCCCCTTTCACTTCAACCGCCTCACCTTTGCTGTTTTCTGCTGTAACGGTCACTTCCTTCCCTCTGTTTTTCACAGCGGTAACCTTGTGTTTTAAGTAAAACTCAAAGCCTAATTTTTTAAGAGACTTTTGCAATTCTTTACCCATGGTCTTGTCCATGGATGGGATCAAAGAATCCATGAATTCTACTACCGAAACTTTTGCTCCCATACGGGCATACACAGAACCCAATTCCATTCCAATTACACCACCACCAATCACAATCATGTGCTTGGGAACCTCGTTCATCTTCAAGGCTTCAGTAGAAGTGATGATGCGTTTCTTATCTATTTCAATAAAAGGAAGGGAAGACGGCTTAGATCCGGTAGCTATAATGATATTCTTGCCGGTGATTTCTTCAGATTTCCCATCATCCTTGGTCACTTTGATGGTATTTTTATCTACAAATGAACCAAGCCCTTGATGAACATCAATTTTATTTTTTTTCATCAAGTACTGAATTCCATCCACATTCTGCTTGACCACATCATCCTTGCGGGCAATCATCTGCTTAAGGTTCACTTTTAAATCTTTCAAGTCAATCCCATGGGTTTTAAAGGTATGGGCAGCATTGTGGTAATGCTCAGTGGAGTCCAACAATGCCTTGGAAGGAATACAGCCTACATTTAAGCAAGTACCGCCTAAAGTTGGATATTTCTCCACAATAGCCGTTTTCATCCCGAGCTGTGCCCCTCTAATGGCAGCAACATATCCCCCTGGTCCAGATCCAATTACGATTAAGTCGTATTTCATGATTGTTTGTTTTGTTCCAGAAGCCATCCCTTTGTATGGTCCATCCGGTCTGTGATTATCTTGTATTTATTCGGGAGCAATTCGCTAAGCTTTTGGCCTATCACTTCTGCTCCATTAAATTAAAAAAAGTACCAAGCCTAAATGTCTGAGTTTTTAAACTTGGTACCGATCATTTTTATACTCCTAGTAACAACCTAGCTGGATCTTCAAGCAATTGCTTCACCCTAACCAAGAAGCTTACAGATTCTCTACCATCAATAATCCTGTGATCATAAGACAAGGCCACATACATCATAGGGAGGATTTTCACTTCACCATTCACGGCCATTGGTCTCTCCACAATATTGTGCATTCCTAAAATAGCTGATTGAGGCTGATTGATGATTGGGGTGGACATCATGGATCCAAAAATCCCTCCATTGGTAATCGTAAAAGTACCTCCGGTCATCTCTTCAATGGTCAACTTACCATCTCTTGCCTTTGTAGCCAATCTCACCACTTCTTTCTCTATTTGGTCAAAAGAAAGGGCTTCTGCATTTCTAATTACCGGAACTACCAATCCTTTAGGAGCCGAAACGGCAATGGACACATCACAGAAGTCATGATACACCAATTCGTTTCCATCAATTTGTGCATTGACTGCCGGCCATTCCTGAAGCGCTACACAAACAGCCTTGGTAAAGAAAGACATAAAGCCAAGGTTCACATTGTGCTTTTCCTTGAACATCTCCTTATACTGCTTTCTTAGATCCATGATCGGCTTCATGTTCACCTCATTGAAAGTGGTTAACATGGCTGTTTCATTCTTGGCAGCTACTAGTCGCTTTGAAATGGTCTTTCTGAGGGAGGTCATCTTTTCCCTCTTCGTATTTCTTTCGCCTGCTACTTTAGGTGCTTCAGGTGCAGCTTCTTTGGCTGGCGCTTTTGATGCTTGAGGTGCAGCTGGCTTAGGAGCAGGTTTTTGAGCCTTTTCAGCATCCTCTTTGGTAATTCTACCATCTTTACCAGTTCCTTTCACACTTTTGGCATCAATGCCCTTTTCTGCCAATATTTTTGCTGCAGCTGGTGAAGCATGGCCTGCTGCATAACTGTCCCCATTTGAAGAAGGAGTTGTCTCCGCGGTGCTTTCACCAGCAGATTCTGAAGGGGCATCACCTTCTACAACTTCTATCTTACAGATCATCCCCCCAATCTCCAACGTATCACCTTCAGCTGCAACATGTCTTAAAATTCCTTGAGCTTCAGCAGGAAGTTCAAAAGTCGCTTTATCAGAATCTACTTCTGCAATAATTTCATCCAATTCCACAAAATCACCATCTTCCTTCAACCAAGTCGCCAAAGTAACTTCCGTGATTGATTCTCCAACTGTAGGGACAACCATATCTTTTACTTCTCCTGTCTTTCCTCCACCATTGGAAGTTTTCTCTGCAGGCTTAGACTCCTCCTTCTTTTCTTCCGCTGGAGCTGCATCTCCTTCTGATGCATTGGTGTCTATTTCACAGATCACAGCCCCGATTTCCAAGGTATCACCTGCTTCTGCCTTGGTAGTCAAAACACCAGCAGCCTCCGCTGTCAATTCAAAAGTTGCTTTGTCTGATTCCAATTCGCAGATCACTTCGTCCATTTCGACATAGTCTCCGCTATTTTTAAACCATTGGCCTATGGTTACTTCAGTAATGGATTCGCCCACAGCAGGGACTTTGATTTCTAAACTCATGGCTATTTTTTTTACCCCCCAAACCGTTATGGTCCAAGGCTAATTTCTGATTATTAAACTAAAATAATAAAATTAAACCCAAATCTAGCCCCAGCACAAAAACATGGCTGGGGCTTGGGGGATTTACTTGATTTTTAATGCTTTATTGATAATATTTTGTTGTTCTTCAACATGCACCTTATGGTAGCCTGTTGCTGGTGAAGCACTTGCCTTTCGAGCGATAACCTCCATAGGGAAATCCCTGAACAAAGCCCTCATCATATAGGTCCAGTAGCCCATGTTTTCTGGTTCTTCCTGTACCCAAACCACTTCTTTCTGTTTGCTGAAAGATTTAACTACATCAACAATCTGATTTTTAGGAAGTGGATGCAACTGCTCTACCCTAACGATTGCAACATCTTTCACTTTTTCCTTTTCTCTTGCCTCTATCAGATCATAATAGATTTTACCTGAACAAAGTACTACTCGCGTCACATCCTTTTCGCTTACGGTAGTATCCGTCAAAACTTCCCTAAACCCACCTGTGGTAAATTCCTCAACAGGAGACATCACTTTAGGATGTCTCAACAAGGATTTAGGAGACATTACAATACAAGGTTTTCTAAATTCCCAAGCCAATTGTCTTCTCAACAAATGGAAGAAGTTGGAGGGTTCTGTGATATTGGCTACCACCATATTGTATTCAGCAGAAAGTTGCAAGAACCTTTCTGGCCTAGCATTAGAGTGCTCTGGCCCTTGTCCCTCATAACCATGAGGCAACAACATCACAAGCCCGTTCATTTTCTGCCACTTGGACTCACCAGAACTGATAAACTGGTCAATCATCGTCTGGGCACCATTGGCAAAATCACCAAATTGTGCCTCCCAGATGGTCAATGAATCTGGATTGGCCATGGCATATCCATATTCAAATCCCAATACTGCATATTCAGAAAGTAAGGAGTTATAAATATGGAATTGACCTTTATTATCCTTTAATTCTTTTAAAGAATTGTAAGACTTACTGGTATTGGCGTCATGAAGCACCGCATGTCTGTGAGAGAAAGTACCTCTTCTACAATCCTGTCCAGTTAACCTTACTGTTTTGCCTTCCAATAGCAAAGAGCCATAAGCCAATAATTCAGCAGCCGCCCAGTTTAGGGACTTGGAATTAAAGAACATATCTTTACGCTGCTTCATTTGCACCTCAATTTGCTTAATTGGCTTAAAGCCTTTTGGCAAGGTGGTCAACGCTTCTGCTACTTTATTAACCGCTTCTTCAGAAATAAAAGTATCTGGAGATTTCTCAAAATCCTCAGGGGTAGACTTTCTAAGTTCTTTCCAGGCCTGCTCAAAAGGTGAGAAGTTATAAGGAAGTGGCTTTTCTTTCACCATATTCAACCTGTCTTGAAGCAATTGACGGAACTCTTTGTCCATCTGCTTAGCCAGCTTGGCATCTACATCCCCTCTTTCCATGAGTCTTTTATTATAGATCTCTCTTGGATTAGGATGCTTGGATATAATGTTATATAACTCAGGTTGGGTAAACTTAGGCTCATCAGATTCATTGTGGCCATGCCTTCTATAACAAACCATATCAATGAAAATGTCCTGGTTATATTTCTGTCTGAATTCAGCAGCCAGTTTTGCCGCGAATACCACTTCTTCTGGATCATCTCCATTGACGTGGATTACAGGAGCATCTATGATTTTGGCTACATCGGTACAGTAGATCGAGCTTCTTGCATCATCAAAGTCTGTCGTAAAACCAACCTGGTTATTGATCACAAAGTGAATGGTTCCTCCGGTGTTATAACCTTTTAGGTTAGCCATTTGCGTCACCTCATACACAATACCTTGCCCAGCCACCGCTGCATCACCATGGATCAAGATAGGAATTACCTTATCCTTGTTCCCTTCATACTGATGATCGATTTTTGCTCTTACAAACCCTTCCACTACTGGATTTACCGCTTCCAAGTGTGACGGGTTAGGAGCTAATTTCAGGTTGATCTTCTTGCTGGTAGGTGTGGTAATTTCACTGGAAAATCCCATATGGTACTTCACATCACCATCACCCATGGTAAGGTCAGGCTTGGCAGTTCCTTCAAATTCAGAGAAAATCTGCTCATAGGTTTTGCCCATGATATTGGCCAAAACATTCAATCGACCTCTGTGGGCCATACCAATCATCACTTCTTCGGCACCTAATTCCGCCCCCTTATTGATGACCGCATCCAAAAATGGGATGGTACTTTCACCACCTTCAAGGGAAAATCGCTTTTGTCCTAAATATTTGGTATGCAAGAAGTTTTCGAAGACAACCGCTTCATTCAACTTGGACAATATTCTCTTCTTCTCCTCAGCTGGAGGGTTAAAGGCCAAAGCTTCCTTTTCAATTTTTTGCCTCAACCAATCCAACATTTCCGGATCTCGAATATATAAGTATTCGAATCCCATCGAACCTTCATATATCTTTTTGAGGGCTTCTACGATTTTACTCAACTTGGCATCTCCAATACCAATTTCGTTCCCAGCCTGAAAAACCGTACTTAGGTCCGCCTCGCTCAACCCAAAATCCTCTAGGTCGATCAATGCTTTTCTATCCCTTCTTTCTCGTACTGGATTGGTCTTAGACCTTAAGTGTGCTCTGGAACGATACGCATGGATCAAAGCCCTTACCTTAATTTCCTTTGGCAATTGCTCCATGTCCATAATAGTTCCTTTGGTCGCTAGATTGCCATTTGGTGCAGCACTCACTTGCGATGTTGAAGAAACAGCGCCTCCGTTTTCGTCTTCTCCAAACTTGGTAATGGCAAAGTCAAAGCCATCAAAAAATGTTTTCCAACTTGGTTCGATTGATTCTGGGTCCTTTTTGTAATCCTCATATAGCTCATCAATATAAGCTACATGGGCATTGGAAATGTATGAATATTTGTCCATGTTTTGATTATTTCGATACGCAAATATATATACTTATGAATTTTTAATAAAACTGCTTATTCGCCTAAACAAATAAAACTGATTTTCAATGACATTTGTTTTTATTCACAAAACTATACTTGCATTTTCGTTGATTCTTATTGAAATAAATTTGGTTTTTGTATGATTTCAAAATGTGGTTTGGCAGACATGTTATCGAATGGATCATTTATAAGTTTAAATCATCAATTTTTACTAAAGAAAATGTCTTATCAAGGCGTGTAATTGAATGAAAGCGGGTCTTCATATTTAAACATAAAGCCCTCATCTTGGATTTTTCGGGAAGAAACTTGTTTCCAATCAGCGCGCTCGCTTTGATCATAACTTGCTGGTGGATCAAAACCCAGTTCTTTAGCGTTCATTTCATAAACGGCTTTCTTCTTAGGATGCAAGGGACTTACACCATTGAAAATCTCATCCCATAAATTATTGGCAACTACAAACTCAATAAGTCTTACCGCATCCTCTTGATGAATATAATTGACTGGAGGATGTCCTGTTACATTGGTCTTTCCTGAAAAATATTTTCCAGGAATTCTGTCCAACCCTAGTAATCCCCCTAAGCGAATGATGGTAAGCGAATAACTTTTATCTTTGGTTAAGATACTCTCAGCTTCCAACAATGTCATGTTCACTGTCTCTTTTCCAATCAATTTTTCCGTTTCATCCACCTCTCTATTAACATCCGGATACACAGAAGTAGCACTGGTATAAATGACACTTTTTACATTTGATTGTTGTATGAGGGCTTTTAGGAATTTGATTTGCTCAGGATGAAAAGTATCGGGCAAAGTTCTTCTTTTGGGAGGGATATTTATAATGACTAGATCAGCATCAAAAAGTTTTTGAAACCCACTTCCAACAGGATGAGGTTCTAATTTTAAGCATACGGCGTTAACTCCTTCTTTTTCCAGCAGTTTTTGTTTCTCTACTGAAGTAGTACTACCAATTACCTCATGCCCCTTGCCAATAAGAAACTTTGCTAGGGGAAGGCCGAGCCATCCTAGGCCAATTATACTGATCTTCATCTATTTTGGTATTTTGGGTTGATCAACTCCACTCTAAAATAACTGTTTTTGTCCATAAAAAAGCCTTCCTCCAAAAGGAAGAAGGCTTTCATCTTATTTATCTTTCTTAGGCATTGTACCTAAAACAACATCCCAAAGAGGTGAACTTACCCCAAATGCAACATCAGGATCCTTATAGTGATGAATGGCATGGTTAACCCAAAGGATTTTCAAGAAATTCTTTGGTGGCTGGAAAGCGTGAACCACATAATGCACCCCAAGGTACAGCGCATAGCCAATCAAAAAACCTGGCAAGAAATAGAAAGCATAATCACCCATAATAAAGGTAAACACAAAATAAAAGATGCAGGCATATAAGCCACTGATAAAAGGAGGCATAGCCAAACGATCTTTGTCCTTGGGATAATCATGATGGACCCCGTGCACAGAATACTGTAATTTATCTTTCAGTTTGGTATTAGGCACCATGTGAAAGAAATACTTATGCATCAAATATTCCACAAGAGTAAAAGCCAATAGACCAATCAACAATACTATTAATCCTATCAAAACCGGAATCGTAGTAGTAGTCAATCCATAGTAAAACGAAACGGAACCTATTACCAAAAACATGATAATAGGAATACTTATATGTGTTCTGGACAACTTTTCCAAAACAGGATTTTGGAACATTTGTGCGGACCCATTGTTATCAGGCCTCTCCAGTCTTCCAATTTTCTTCATCCTATTCTTATTTTCTAATTAATTCTTATTTCCATTAAATAACTGAAAAGCAACAGCTTAATACGCAAACTAGGCTGAAACTTTTAAAATTCCCCACAAATTTAACGGAATGATTTCAAAAGGAGATATTCTTTTGAGGAAATAATGATTAAAATCACCTATTTGGAAAGAGAAAGGGTTTTCTCTATGGTCTTTTTATAAAACGCCTCATACCTCGGCAATATGTTTGAAACATCAAATTCTTTTGCCCTGGCCAAAGCTCTTTTTTTAAACCCAGGTAAGTTCTTATCAGAAAGGATATGTAAGGCCTTTTCAGTCAAACCTTTGATATCCCCAACATCGCATGCAAAGCCCGTTACTCCATCAATGTTCAATTCAGGTATCCCTCCAGCATTAGAAGACAATACTGGAACCTCACAGGCCATCGCCTCCAGTGCCGCTAAGCCAAAACTCTCTTTCTCAGAAGGAATCAAAAACAAGTCAGCCACTGAAAGCACTTCTTCCACGGCCTCCAATTTCCCTAAGAAACGGGTATCTTCACAAGTCCCCAACTCTCTACAAAGGCGCTCCATCTTATCTCGTTCAGGCCCATCTCCTACCAATAACAGCTTTGAAGGAACAACTTTCCGCACTTCATAAAATACTTGAATAACATCCTCTACCCGCTTTACTTTCCTAAAGTTGGAAGTGTGCACCAATAGTTTTTCGTCATTTGGACATATTGCCCTCTTGAAATGCTCCTTTTTCTGTTTCTTGAAGCGATCCAGATCAATAAAGTTTGGAATCACCTCTATGCCATTCTTAATATCAAAATGCTCGTAGGTAGCTTGCTTCAAATCTTCCGACACCGCAGTGACACCATCTGACTCGTTGATACTGAATGTAACCACTGGTTCATAACTGGGGTCTTTTCCCACCAAAGTGATGTCAGTACCATGTAAGGTGGTAACCACAGGTATTTCTATTCCTTGGCTTTTCAAAATCTGCTTGGCCATGTAAGCAGCCGAAGCATGAGGAATAGCGTAATGGACATGTAGCAAGTCCAATTCCTCATATTTGACGACATTCACCATTTTACTGGCCAAGGCCAATTCATAAGGTGCATGTTCAAATAATGGATAACTCTTTATATCTACTTCGTGATAGAATAAATTCTCACTGAAAAAGTCCAACCTGGTAGGCTGTCTGTATGTTACAAAATGAACCTGATGTCCTTCTTTTGCAAGGGCTTTCCCCAATTCTGTGGCCACTACGCCACTCCCACCAAAAGTGGGGTAACAGACAATTCCGATTTTCATGTTTTCTTTACTTAAAAAAAGCTACTTTTTTAAATTTAGAAGCTATAACCACTAAGGTTTCATTTTTGTTCAATATGCGTATAATTTTTCTAAACCTATCGGATGGATTGATAAATTACATCGTGAATATCAGTTCTGATATTATCCCTCAACAAAGAATTATTGCTTGCATTGGGATAAACTCTATTGGATAAGAACACATAGATCAAATCATTATCAGGGTCTGCCCATACAGCGGTCCCAGTGAATCCAGTATGCCCAAAACTGTTTTTAGAGGCCAATTTTCCAGCAGATCCTCCTTTATCAATTTCTGGCTCAGGCTTGTCCCATCCCCAGGCCCGCCTGCTTTCCTTTGACTGTCGTTTCGTAAACTGTTTTACGGTTTTTGGATCAATTAGGTTCACACCACCGTAATGCCCATCCTGCAGCATCATCTGCATCATCACAGCCAGATCATGCGCTGTCCCAAACAATCCAGCATGACCAGCAACCCCTCCATACATGGCGGCCCCGGGATCATGAACCGTACCACGAATCACTTCATGCCTGAAAATCATATCGTTCTCAGTTGGGGCAATTCTTTCAATTGGAAATTTTTGTAAAGGCAAATAGGTTAAAGTATATAAACCTAATGGCTGATAAAAGTTCTGCTCTAAAAATTCATTCATCGGTTGATTCACCATCTTTTCTATCAACCGATGCAGCATGTACATGCCCAAATCTGAATATTTATAATCGTATTTTTTTTTGCCATACGGTAGTTTTCTCAATTCAGAATCAACCGTCCACTTCCAAACACTGTCAGGCAAAGCATCCATAGCATACATTCCATTGGCAACTTTCACATTAAATCCAGGGCCTGGCTGACTCCTATAATAGGCCTGATCCCATTCCTTTCCATTTATGGTTTTAGTATAGTGAGGAATCCATGGAAGCAGCCCTGCTTCATGTGTCATAATATCCTTGATCACCAGCTTGGCCATGTTTGAGCCATTAAGCTCTAACAAATAATCCCCAATTGGCCTGTTGATATCGATCAAGCCCCTACTGTTCAAAAACATGATCGCTTGTGTTGTGGCCATTACTTTTGTAATGGAGGCTAAATCATAAATAGTTTCGGTAGTAACAACTTTGGAACGGTCATAATCCAAGTAACCATAGGCCTTCTCAAACACCACTTTTCCATTTTTAGCCACCAAAACACACGCTCCAGGGGTAGATTTACTCCTTATGGCACCGTTGATAATATCATCAATTTTATTGAGTTGTCGACTATCCATCCCTACTGTTTCAGGACTGCTATAACCTAAGCGATCTTTAGCTTCATAGGAAAGGTCAGTTCCTGCCTTCAACGAACTGCTAACAGTAGCAGGGAGGCTTCCATTCACCCCTCTTGCCCCAAAGATTACCTGAGGAGCCAACTTTTCTGTGTATTCATTTTCCTCATAAGCCACCAGGACATGAGGCATGTCATCCAAGTATTTTGCGGCATATGCATTTCCAAAAAGCACAGTGATCACGTTGTACTTTTCACTGAGGTTTTTGATAAAGAACATATCGCTTTCTTTAATCCCAAAATTTCTTCTGGGACTGTTGCTTACGTTCATCACACCTACTACGATAGTATTGTAATCTTTCAGATTTTCTTCTAATGCTCTGTAATTAGCGTTATTGCTATTTCTGGCCAACCTGAAATGATGAAATTCACCATATTTATCCAAATATTTCTGAAAGGTCTCTCCTCCATCCCCAAGGGTAATAGAGGCCATCTTTAACAAATCCTGATTTCTGATAGGCAGAAATCCCTCCTCATTGGCCGTAAGGGTCATGGATCCGGCATATAACTTTTCAATCAATGCTTGGGTATCATAAGTGCTTATTCTCTCCACCAATTTATCCGTATTGATTTTTTGAGGCTTACTAAGCCCAGCCCAATATTTAGCTCTCAAAATCTTCCTGATCCTTCCATCAATCTCTTCCTGGCTGATCCTACCATCTTCGACTGCCTGTAAAATAAGCTGTTTGGATTTGGGTACATCCTCAGCATACAACAAAATATCATTCCCTGCCAAAAGTGCCAGCAAATCTACTTCCCCGGGCTTGTGGAGATTGCTGACGCCTTTCATATTCAATGCATCTGTGAAAACAAGCCCTTTAAATCCAAGGTCTTTTTTAAGTAAATCAGTTACCACACCTTTTGTAAGGGTTGTTGGCATTGAAGCTGTAGTACCCAAACTTGGCGTGTGCAAATGGGCAACCATGACACTCATCAGGTCTTCTCTGATCAGCTGCCTATAAGGATAAAGGTCGACTTCCTTAATATGATCTTTTGTTTTAATGATTACCGGGGTGGTATAATGAGAATCCGAATTTGTATCTCCATGGCCTGGAAAATGTTTGGCGTTAGCAATTACTCCATGCTCCTGCAAGCCCTTCATGTAGGCCACAGACTTTCTGGCCACTCTTTCCTTTTCCTCTCCGAAAGCCCGGTACCCAATCACTGGATTATCAGGATTCGAGTTGATGTCCACTACTGGGGCAAAGTTGATGTGCATTCCCAGCTCCTTGAACTGATGAGCTATCTCTGTACCCATCTGATATATCAGCTCGTCATCCTCAATGGCTCCCAGCGTCATCTGTTTTGGAAACTGCAAAACACTATCCAGTCGCATACTCACCCCCCACTCTGCATCCATGGCTATAAAAAGTGGAGTCTTGGAAATTGATTGATAGTAATTGGTCAGGTTGGCCTGCCTGACAGGCCCTCCTTGGAAAAATATCAATCCGCCCAATTGTTCTTCTTTGATAAGCTTGCTGATTGCTTGCTTGTGCTCTTCCCCCCGATTGGAGTAAGCTGCTACCATAAAAAGTTGACCTAAACGCTCCTCAAATGATAAGCTATTGAAAACACTGTCCACCCATCGGTTTTGAGCCAGAATATCTTTAGTGCTAAAAGGATCATTAGGGATATCAAATTTAGGAAAGCCATTGCTAACAGTTACTTCCAGGATGATCAATAAAATGGCCATCCAAACTTTTTGAATCATGCGAATGTTTAATTTTTATTGCTTAAAATTTAAAATAACTTTGTAAGTGTAGTACAGTACACCGCCATTCTTCGGAGTTATTGCGAAACTTACATAAAATTAAAGCTTCTGTCTATCAAAATAGTGATGAGCAGAACCTACGTTATATTTACTAACGTATTAATGGTATAATCGAATCTAAATTCATCATGAAATTTCCCTCTATATTCAGAACCGCCAGGCCTATGCGCTTTGACATTAAGCCAAGGCACTACGATCCGGTCAAAGAAGAAATTGAGCAAAGAACCTCCAGGATAAAAAGACAACTGGAAGCGGATGGGCTTATTTCTTCTGATGAGGAAATCAATGAGGCTTTTAAAAGAGATAAATCTTCTTCCATCAGAGGTGCCTTTACACAGGGTAGCCCTATAAGAAACAAACCATCAGACTTATTCAGCAGCGCTGGGATGTTGCGTTTGATCATTTTACTTTTTCTTGTTGGGAGTATCACTGGATATCTATATTGGGGAGCAAGTGTGCTTTATATTTTATTATATGTGGGTATTGGAATAGCAGCTGTGCTATTTTTTCTAAGATTGAAAGGCAGGGGAAATGAGTGATATTATTCAACTTCTTCCTGATGCTATTGCAAATCAAATAGCTGCGGGAGAGGTCGTTCAGCGTCCAGCATCCGCATTAAAAGAATTACTGGAAAACTCCATAGATGCAGGTGCTTCAGACGTTCAGGTTTTGGTGAAAGAAGCTGGGAAAATGCTTATCCAGGTCATCGACAATGGCAAAGGAATGAGCCTTACAGACGCCCGAATGAGCTTTGAACGCCATGCCACTTCTAAAATCAGGAATTCAGATGATTTATTTGCCATTAAGACTTTTGGGTTTAGGGGAGAAGCCATGGCATCCATTGCTGCTGTGGCCCAAGTGGAAATGAAAACCAGGCCGCAAGGAGAAGAACTTGGCACACAAATCTGTATAGAGGGTTCTGAAATCAAAAAACAGGAACCGGTTGTCTGCCCCCAAGGCACTTCCATTGCAGTTAAAAACCTCTTTTTCAATGTTCCAGCCAGGAGAAATTTCCTCAAATCCAACCCTGTGGAGATGAAGCACATTGTCGAGGAATTCCAGCGGGTAGCCCTGTCCTATCCTGAAATCAGTTTTAGTTTGACACACAACGACATGGAACTGTTCAGGCTCAGCCCTGGAAAACTAAGCCAAAGAATAGTAGGGATATTTGGGAAGAACTATCAGGGACAATTGGTGGCTTGTGAGGAAGACACGCCCCATGTGAGGATCAAAGGCTATGTCGGCAAGCCTGAAAATGCCAAAAAGTCACGGGGAGAGCAATACTTCTTTGTAAACAACCGATTCATCAAAAGCAATTACCTGAACCATGCAGTCTCCAATGCTTATGAAGGCTTAATGGCTTCAGACCAACACCCATTTTATGTGCTTTTCCTTGAAATCGATCCTTCCCATATAGACATCAACGTCCACCCCACCAAAACAGAAATCAAGTTTGATGATGAAAGAACCATCTATTCTGTGGTGCGGGCTGGGGTAAAACAGGCTTTGGGTGCTCACAATGTCGTGCCCACCTTGGATTTTAGCCTGGATGTAAATTTTACAGAAACCTGGAAAAACGACGAAGTAAGGAAAGAAGAAGTAAGCCGAGAAAACAGCTATAAGACCTACAGCTCTCCATCCTTTAAGAAACAGGATACTTCAGGTTGGGAAAAGCTTTTCGAGGGAGAAAAGAACAGCACTTCCGACCTTAGAAAAGACGCCTTTAAAGAAGAAGTTTCCTCTCCTTCCGTAGAGACGCTTACCTTCTCCAGCAAGGCGAATGATGAAGAAAAAGAAGCTTTACAACCTGAAAAAGCACTTCATTTTCCTCAAGAGGAAACCAATACAGGGACAACTTTTCAAGTAGAAATGAGTTATATTGTAGCTCAGCTCGGCAGTGGCATGTTATTGCTTGACCAGCAGGCCAGCCATGAGCGCATCTTGTATGAAAGGTACCTGAAGCAATTGAAAAATACGGGAGGTGCATCCCAGCAATGTCTCTTTCCGCAAAGCATCAATGTAAGTCCTGCAGATTTTGCTCTCGTCATGGACCTTCATGATGAGCTGACCAATCTTGGCTTTGTGGTCGAAGAGTTTGGGAAAAACACCTTGTTGATAAAAGGGGTGCCTGCAGATATTCAGATCAACAATGAAAAGGCGCTTTTTGAAGGCCTTTTGGAACAGTTTAAACATTTTAAATCTGAACTTTCTTTGGACAACAAAGAAAATCTGGCGCGATCTTTGGCCAAAAAGTCTTCCATTAAGAAAGGGGCAAAACTTAACAGCCAGGAAATGGAAACCATCGTAGGGCAACTATTTGCCTGCCAAAATCCAAATTACGGCTTGTCAGGGAACAAAACCTTTATCAAACTTGATTTAACTAGAATAAGAAGCTTTTTTGAAAAATAATCTATGTTTAGAAACCTAACACCCGTTGTCAAAAACCTGCTCTTGATAAACGTGGGCATTTTCTTTATAGCAGCCTACTTCATTCCGCAGTTGCAGGCCATGTTTGCGCTTTACTATATAGAAAGCAGGTTGTTTATGCCTTTTCAGTTTTTGACTTATATGTTTATGCATGCCGGAATCTGGCATTTGTTCAGCAACATGTTCGGTTTGTTTATATTTGGTCCATTATTGGAACAGTTTTTAGGTCCAAAAAAAATTCTGACACTGTGGATGGTTTGCGGTATCGGATCAGGCGTGCTTTATTCAGGTTACACGGCTTTCCAAATGCATCAACTGGACAACAAAATCGAATCTTTTTACAACGATCCAGATCCGGAAATTTTTAATCAGTTTGTCTCTGACAACAATTATATGTTCAAGTCAAGTATCTATGACTTTATCGATAAATTTAGCAGAGCTCCTGAAAACGAAAGTTACATTCAGCAAGCCAAAGACAATATGCAAGCTGTTAGGGAAAATAAAGCCAACATTCCTATGGTAGGTGCTTCGGGAGCTTTATTTGGTATTTTGATCGCCTTTGGAATGCTCTTCCCTAATACCCAGCTTTTCCTATTGTTCCCACCGATGCCAATCAAAGCAAAATATTTGGTGCTCTTCTATGGACTCTACACGGTATACAATGTGATTGTCAATAACCCTACAGATAATGTGGCACATTTTGCCCACTTAAGTGGTTTAATAATAGGTGCGATTTTGGTAACTTTCTGGAAAAAGAACAGAACTAGCTTTTATTGATCATGTACGGAGGATTCTGGTATTATTTAAAAAACGCTTTCAACCATAAAGACAATAGTCTCTATAAGATATTGGCCATTAATATTTTAGTGTTTTTGGCTTTTCTGGTGCTTAGGGTTTTCTTGACTATCGGAGGCGGTGAAGCCCTTTATAGTAGGATCCTTTCATACTTTATGATGCCAGCTGCCTTGGATCACTTCATTCTTCAGCCTTGGTCCATCATCACTTATATGTTTTTGCATGAGGGCATCTTCCATATTTTATTCAACATGCTCTTTCTGTATTGGTTCGGCTTACTGGTTCAAGAATACTTGGGAAGCAGAAAACTAACCAACCTATATATCCTTGGCGGAATAGCTGGGGCGCTTTTGTACGTTTTGATGTATAATTTTGCTCCTTATTTCAGTAACCATAGAGATGCCGCATTGATGTTGGGAGCAAGTGCAGGCGTATATGCCATTGTTGTAGGGGCTGCGACGCTGACCCCTGACACCACTTTCCACCTTATCTTACTTGGACCAGTAAGGATAAAATACATCGCTATATTCTATGTAGTGGTAGCATTTGCCAACAGTACTGGCAGCAATGCAGGAGGAGAACTGGCACACTTGGGCGGTGCTGCATTAGGCTACTTCTACATTTCACTCTTGAGAAAAGGAACAGACTTAGGTAGGCCAGTTCAAGCTGTGGGGCAGTTTTTTGAGAACCTGTTTTCAGGTAGACCCAATGTAAAAGTCACTTACCGCAAGAAAAACACTCCCTATAAGAGTGAGCCCTTGAAAAAAGAAGATCGAAAAACAGATTCATCTCAAGCCACCACCCAAGAGGAAATTGACAAAATTCTGGACAAAATTGCAGATAAAGGTTACGATAGCCTTAGCAAAGAAGAAAAAAGAAAGCTATTCGAATACAGCAACAAATAACAATCGCCGGCATAAGCCGGCGATTGTTATTTGTTGCTTACCCACCTCATTATTAAGCAATTAATCATAACACCAATTGCAATTTTTTACCTTCAAAAACCATTAAAATAATTCCAAAATCAGAATTTTTAATCATAAAAGCAAGTCGTTGCAGAATAAAGTTTTTTAAACTACTTTTATACTAACGAGACACCTAACAAAATCATGTATAAAGCCACACACCTTTATACCAGACTTTTGCTTTTACCCCTCTTGCTGCTTTTTACCAGCCAATGGAATGGCTATGCCCAAACTTACACCTACACTAGAACAAATGTAGGATGTGATGGACAATGGGGTACAGCCGCTTGTTGGGAGATAACTGTTTTAGACGCTACAAATTGCAATCCCACCTATGATTATCCAGTGATCAACCCTTCATCATCATGTGAAAGTAGTATCATTATAAATGGAGATCTTACCTATAGTGGAAATATGACTTTGGGAGGAGGCTTTACTTCTATCACTGTAAATGAAGCCAGTACATTTACTATTACTGGAGACTTAAGCATATCAGGAGGAGAAACAGTCGATGTTTATTTTGATGGTAGAGATTCAAAACTAGAAGTTGGGCAACAATTAACCATTAATCCAAGTGCAACAATAAATGTTCTGGGGCCTAGTGATCTTTCTGATGAGGAAGAAATCAGTAGCTTCGTAGAAGTACACAACTTATTTGTAAGGGGAAAATCCAAATTATCAGTTGATGAAAATGCCGGAATTATCATTAACGGAACTACTGAGGCTCATACTCCTTCTAATGATGCTGAAGATAAGGCGCTAATAGATGTTGATGGAATATTCAACACTAAATCAATTTATATCCGGGGCAACTCCCACTTGGCATTTGAAGTCACAGAAGATGCTCAAGTACGTGCATCAGAACCTGGAGGAACCTTGGAAATGAATGGAAACTCAACTTTGACATTTATTGGGGACTATTATGAAGCTGGAGGTGATGCAGATGGAGAAAGTTATGTAGATGTGGGTGGTAATATAGACACCAATGGAAGCAATGCAAAAATCACAGCCGATGATGCCACCATATTTACCTGTTCTGTATTTCCAACGAACATTCAAAAAGTAGAAACTAATGAGGGTGAATTCATGGAAGGAAATTGTCGAATTCTTCCGGTTATTTGGCTGGATTTTAATGTCTCCATTCTTAATCATTTAGAAAAACCCAAGTTGTCATGGTCCACTGCAAAGGAGTGGGAAAACAGTCATTTTGAAATTGAAAGATCCTTGAATGGAATTGATGATTTTCTTTTTGTCGGACAGGTTAATGCCAAAGGCTGGTCCAACGAGATCAGCAGCTATACTTTTAAAGACCCTATCTACTATCCTCCTTCCTCACGCCTTTACTACAGAATTAAACAAATCAACTTGGACGGTTCCAGCACTTACAGCCAAGTGATTTCTATACAAAGTCCCAGTTCTCCAACTAAAACCTGGATGGCTTTCCCCAACCCAACAGATGGCAATCACTTGTCCATCAGCAATCCAACAAAATCTGTAAACTTAAGTGATCCAATCACTATTAAAATCTATACGCCTGGCCACTTTGCTAATTTTCATTCAGTAGAATATGAATACAGCCCAACCCTTAATTTAGACAACCTGGTTCAAAGTGCTCCGAAAGGTCTTTTGATCCTAGAGATTACTTGGAACAATCAAACGGACAGGATTAAAATACTCAATAGGTAATCCATTTCATTTGCTTCCGCATTATTTTATCAGCATCAAAAGTTGAGTAACTTAGCAGTAATATACACTCACAGTTACGATTAATGACTCCAAAAGAGGTACTTAAGAATTTTTACGGTTACGACAATTTCAGAGGGCAGCAGGAAGCCATTGTACAATCCATTCTAAGCGGACAGGACACCATCGTCCTGATGCCTACCGGAGGTGGTAAATCCCTTTGCTACCAAGTTCCGGCCATGGTTAACGAAGGGCTTACTTTGGTGATCTCACCCCTTATAGCCCTTATGAAAGACCAAGTGGATGCCCTTAATGCCAATGGGATTCCTTCTGCTTACCTAAACTCAACCCAAACTACTTCAGAGCAACGTTTCATTACCCAAGAAATCCAATCTGGCAGATTAAAATTGCTCTACGTGGCTCCAGAAAGGTTATTTGGGAGAGCTGTTCCTCTAACAGAAATACTTAAGAAAATAAATCTTTCATTGGTCGCTGTGGACGAAGCCCATTGCGTTTCACAATGGGGACATGATTTTAGGCCAGACTATTTACAAATTGGCATGTTGAGGCAGGAGTTTCCGTCGGTGCCATTCATAGCCCTGACAGCCACAGCAGATAAACAAACCCGAAAAGATATAGCCGATAAACTGGGGCTTATTCACCCAAAATGGTTTATTTCCAGTTTTGATAGGCCCAATATCACCTACAGAGTAGCTCCTAAGCGAAATTCTTTTGAAAAACTTTTAGAGTTTTTGGAATATCATCAGAAGAACTCAGGCATCATTTATTGCCTTTCAAGAAAGAGCGTAGAAGACACTGCAGAAAAATTGCAAGCATCAGGATTATCCGTGCTTCCCTATCACGCTGGACTGAACCGAGAAACCCGGGCTGCAAATCAGGAAAAATTCATCAAAGATGAGGTAAAGATCATGGTAGCCACGATTGCCTTTGGCATGGGAATCGATAAATCCAATGTTCGATTTGTGGTCCATATGAATATGCCCCAAAACATCGAAGGATATTATCAAGAGACCGGAAGAGCTGGTAGAGATGGGCTTCCCAGTGAAGCTTTAATGTTTTACAGTTATGGCGATTTCATGACCTTACAACGCATGGTCGACAGTCCCGAAAACCCTGATTACACAGCAATCATGGTCAGTAAATTGACCAAAATGAAAGACTTCTGCCAAAGTAACCGATGCAGAAGGCAATACCTGATGGGTTATTTCGGCGAACAAACGAATGAAGCTTGTGGCAATTGTGACATTTGCTTTTCTGAAGGGAACCAAGAAGACACGACCATTCCCTCCCAGATGTTATTGTCCACACTTGCAAGGCTTAAGGAATCATTTGGAATGGGTTATACTATTCTAGTGCTTCGCGGTTCTCAGTCTGCCAAAGTCCAGGAGGAACACAAACAACTTTCGGTTTATGGCATTGGCAAAGATAAAACTGAAGACTTTTGGAAGCTTTTAGGGCAACAGCTGATTCAGGAAGGATATATTGCTGAAGCAGGCCAGCAATTCCCTACCCTTAAATTGACCACCCTAGCTTGGACCAAGCTTAAGAAAAAACAAAAGATCCTGCTTAGTATGCAGGACAATTCCATGCTTAGAAAAACCAAAAAAGTAGCTTATGAAGAGGCTCTTTTTGAAGAACTCAAGTCCATCCGATTTGAAATTTCCCAAAAAGAAAATGTTCCTCCTTATGTGATCTTCTCTGACGCTAGTTTGGTGGAGATGGCTACTTACTTGCCTGTAAACAATGATAGTTTTCTAACTATTTCCGGTGTTGGACAAACCAAGTCTGAAAATTATGGGAGCCAGTTTACAGCAGTCATTTCCAGTTATGTCCAAAAACATCAGCTTTCTCCACGAAAAAAATTAACCTCATCAAAAAAAGTGGTAAACACTTCTACCAATGGGATTTCAAGTACAGAGAAAATGACACTAAAACTCCATCAGGACGGTATGAACATTTACCAAATTGCAAAGTCAAGGGAAATGACGCTTACTACTATTGAAGGACACCTTACCAAATTAGTTAAGCTTGGAAAAATAGATACAGAGCAGTTTATTTCCAAGGATGACCTGCTGAATATTCGCCTTTTTTCGAGAAGACAAGAAAATAATTACTTAAAACCTATCAAAGAGCATTTTGGAGAAAGATACTCTTATTTCCAAATTAAAGTAGCATTAGCAACTGAAAAATAAACACTTACAAAACAATTTATTATAGTTCGGTAAACGATAAAGGCAATATTTTCATATACAACTGGCACAAAAACCAAAAAATACCCCAATTGGGGTATTTTTTGATACTTGAATAAGTTATACATTTGAGGAGGGTGATTAAGCAACTTTTTCCACTTTGTTTTAAGTGTTTAAACGAAATCTCAAGAGGCCATTTTAATTCTTACTTTTTAAGGCCTCTTACTTTAACTTCCTCCCTCCTATCCAAAAATCCCTTGACAAAAAGAAAAAGCCAACAATTTCTTGTCAGCTTTTTGTATTTTCTAATAATATTATTTTCCTATTTCAACCAGGCAAGGCTGATCTCATCAGGGGCTTTCATTCGATCGGCCAACCTCATGTAACGATCTGACAGCCCAGCCAAATAATCTTGTGCTTTGGCAGCGGCTCCCTCAAGTCCAGTAATGGACTCAATCTTCCATAACTTCACCAAGTGATCAATGATCCTTGCATAGTCCCAACCCGTATACACACCAATCTTTTGGGTAATGGCTGAGAACTGATCAAACAAAGTTGGGTTGCTACCACCTTTGCCCATCAAAACCGCTGGCATAACAATCTGCTTTCGCATCATTTTCTCAAAAGCAAGCATGGCACCATTGGGATCAATTTCAAAGATTCGCTTCATAAAGGACTTATAGGCCTTTTCATGACGTGCTTCATCACCAGCTATTTGCTTACATATTCTTGCCAACACGGTATCACCTGCTTTATCAGCTAACTTTCCTGTATTGACATGGCTGACCTTAGTGGCCCTTTCCTGAAAGGAAGTATAAATAATAGCTTGGTAAGGGTCTTTTTCAGATTTAGGATCAAAACCATTATATATCAATCTGTGGATGGTCTGCTCCACTTTTTTCATATCAGCCCTTCCAGAAAGATAAAGGTATTTGTTCAACAAATCTCCGTGACGGTTTTCCTCTGCCGTCCAAGCTTTGGACCATCTTACCCAACCTCTTTCACTTAATAAACTCCCTTCAGGGTTAATCCCTTCCAACAAGTTAAAATATGTCTGATAACTTGGTAGAGCTTCTTCCGTGATCATATTACCAATCAAAGAAGTGATGATGGTATCAGGAATTCCCGCCGCCCGCTCTTGGAGCTTCTTGACTTCGTCAAAAGCATCTGGCATGCCCATATCAGGAAGAAAATCTGTAGGCTGCCAACAGTCATCCGGATTCAACAAGGTGTTATCCACTGCTTCACCTACGAAGGCATCCAGCTGACTGATCACCTCCATATTTTTCTCCAGTTCGTAATTTATAGCTACTGTATCTTTCATACTATCTTATATAAGGTGTTTCGAAGAAACTTGACCTGCCATTCTCTTCACACATTCATTTTTATTTCACCACTTCAGGCCAATTCAATCGAGTGGTATTTATGAAAACGAACATTTAATTAAGATGTTTTCTAAAACAGCACAAGTTAGGCATTTATAAGGAAGTGCCATAATAATGCCATAGATTTAAATATTCAGTGACGTCAGGAAATAGCCCTTATAATATTAAAAAGGTTTGTTTTACATAACAAAAAAGGTGCTGCACGATTCCATGCAGCACCTTTTAAATATTTGGCAAGCTATTTCAAAATAGCGTTCCGATTAATTCATGTCCCAGAAAATAGCTGAAGTAGTATTGTCACCACCTAAAGCGCTACTTGCTGAAGAATAATTTGTAGTATTGATCAAAGGCTCATTCGTAGGAAAGATCAACCTCTTCGGATTGGCCACACCATTGGAAACTGCTGTTAACAATTCTGGGTAATCCAACCTTCTTGCTTCTGTCCAAGCTTCATGACCTTGGTTATATAATGCTATGTACTTTTGCATCCCAATCTTTTGCTTATAATCTCCAGCTGCGGTCAGGTAGTTTACTGATGGCTGCGCCAAGTAAAGTGTAGCCTCAGCACCAGTTAATCCCCAAGCCTCAAATGACGCTCGAACACCCGCTTCATAATATTCAGCAGCACTTCCAGAGATAAACCCTCTTTCTACTGCCTCAGCCAAAGAAAATGCAACGAAAGAATAATCTAAGATAGTACCTGGGAAAGTTGCCTCTACTAAAGCTGGATCGATATGTGTAAGTGAAGCATAAGCATTACCAGACGCACCATATTGCCCTCCTACATATCCAGTAGCAATATTGTCATCAAAGTAAACATCCATTCTTGGATCATTCACATCCTCCAACATATCAATGAAGAACTGGGTAACCACAAAATCAGAAGCCCTACTATCTACCTCAAAATAATCATAGATAGGATTGGTGTAAGGCTGAGAGCTGCTAAATTGGTAAACCGCATTATCAGCATTTGATTCAAAAACACCTGCAGCCACCGCCTCAGAAACCAAAGTAGAAGCTTCAGTAGGATTAGAATCAGCCAGTCTCATACCAATTTTCAATTTGATGGAGTTGGCAAACTTTTTCCAAGCTGCAATATCACCACCATAAAGAATATCAGAAGAAGCACTGAATCCCATTGCACTTTCATCAAGGCTGGCAATGGCTACATCCAAGCTATCAATGATGGCTCCATATACGTATTCTCCTTCGTCATAAACTGGAGTAACGTTATTGATATCCAAAGCCTCAGTGAAAGGAATACTACCAAAGTTATCCACTAGGTATTGGTAAGCATAAACTTCCATTACAGAGATCATTGCCAATTGATTGTCCCTTTGAGGAACCAATGCTGCGCTAACCTCACGAGATTTGATGATGTCTTTGGCCTCTTTCAATTCATACAATGTCTCAGTATAAATATTGTCCCAAAGGCTACCTCCAACATCTCTATTGGCTGCATCGTAACTTGACTCTTGGATATAAGTAGTTTGAGTCAAATAGTTGGCCCAAAAACGATCCAAGTTATTATTATAGTCAATATTGACCATTTGATTTACCAAATTGTACTGTCCATATGTAAACAATACTTCTGGTTCCACCTCTACCGGATTCTTAGGATCCGTGTTCAGATCGGAAAGATTTTCATCACAAGAAGAAAATAGTCCCGCTGCTGCTATACCTAATATTAATAATGACTTTTTCATTGTGATTCAGTTTTAGAATTTAACATTTACGTTGAAACCGAATTCTCTGGTTGCTGGCAAAGCACCATTCTGGATACCTTGTAGGTTACCTGAACTTGCACTATACTCAGGATCAGAGTAAGGAAGATTTTTGTGAATGATCCACAAGTTTCTACCAAAACCACCAACAGACACTTGATTGATGAATAGATTATCAAAAAATCTGGTCGGTAGGTCATACATCAAACTAACCTCTCTTAATTTCACAAATGAGGCATCATAAACCAATGCTGCATCTGGAGCATAAGTACCAGTCTCACTAGAACCACCATAGTACCCAAGTGGCGTCAGATAATCTCCAGCATTTGCTCTGATGTCATTAGGAGCAGAATTAGTAACCGTGTAACTACCATCATCATTAAAAGCCACATCACCTGTCACACCTGGTAGGATAATTCCTCCTGAAGTGGCGTCATTGGTTACAGGGTCTCTCATTGGGTTACCTAACTCATTCAAAGCAGCAGTTTCAGCATACAGACCGGTAGCATTACCAAAGCCCATATCATAACTGATCACGTCTCCTCCTTTTTGCATATCAATCAAGAAACTGAATGCCAACCCTTTGTATTTAAAGGTGTTATTGATACCACCGATCCAGTCAGGCTGAATGTTACCAATCACTTCATTGGTGGATTCAGTTCTAAGGTATTTACCATCAGAACCTACAACTTTTTGACCTGACTCATCAAAGATATAGTTAGTACCAGTGATTGTTCCGTAAGCTTCTCCTTTTCTGGCATTAATCGCAGTAGACCAAGCAGAATAAATCAATAGGTTTTCTCCACCTTCGTAAAGGGAAACCACCTTGTTTACGTTTTTGGCCCAGTTGACATTCACTCTCCAAGAGAAATCAGGTGTTTTAATTGCATCACCAAATAAGCTAACCTCTACCCCTTTGTTCTCCATTTCTCCAGCGTTTACATATTTATAGTTAAAGCCGGTCGCTGAAGATACTTCAACAGGAAGGATTTGGTCAATGGTGTTTTTCTGATACACGGAGATATCTGCACCAATTCTATTGTTTAAGAAGTTTACTTCCACACCAATCTCCATTTCATCCGTTTTTTCAGGCTTAAGGTCTGGGTTATTAGAAGTATCAGGGGTAAAGAACATCGGAACACCATCAAATGGAGTGGCAGAGCTAAAGGTGTTGATTACACTGTATGGATCACCAGCACCACGCACACTCGCATAACCCAATCTCAGTTTACCGAAGCTTAATGCAGAGCTTTCGATCAATTCACTGAATACAAAACTACCAGCTACTGAAGGATAGAAGTAACTGTTGTTTCCTTCTGGTAAAGTAGAAGCACGGTCAATTCTTCCGGTCATATCCAAGTACAACATGTCCATATAACCCAAAGTTACCTGACCATAATACCCATACTTTCTGATGTGAAAATCACTTTCAACTGGTGGCTCAAGAGCATTCGCAGAATTACTCAAAGCATAGATCCCAGGAACAACTAGGCCACCGTTGGTAGAAGCCCTAGTAGAATTTACACGTGTATTTCTGATATTGAAACCTAACAAACCTGTCAAAGACAAAGATTCGTTTAGGTTCTTGTCAAATGATAAGATGAAGTCACTGTTGTACTGTTCAAACGTTCTCTGGAATTTAGAGTATTCAGATTGATCCAAACTTCCTACAGCAATTCTCTCTTCTTGAAGGTCAGAGTAAGAATCAATACCAAATCTGGCCATTGCTGTCAACCAATCAGTAATTTCATAGTTCGCTTGGAACTTACCAAAGAACCTGTTTCGCTGATCATTTTGATAGTTTTCGAACAATGTCCAATAAGGATTATCAAAGTAATGAGGAGAAGTATCATCAGAACCAAGTGGGTTCCAAGTGATGTTGCTTCCTGTCATATTGTAGGCATCTTCTTGTGCTTTAAGGTCCACATTGGTACCAAACCATTGACGCAAACCTTGAATAACGTTTTTGCCATCGTAACCAGTACCATATCTACCTTTACCTTCTACTCTGGTATAAGTAGCCTTACCGTCGATTGACAACTTATCACTTAACCTATAATTTGCGTGGATGTCCACAACATTTCTTTTGATCTTACTGTTTGGCAAAATACCAGAACGATCATCATTTGTATAGCCAAATCTTACAGATCCATTCTCATTGCCACCTTCTAAACCAACATTGGTAATATTACCAACACCTGTTTGGAAAATGTAGTCAGGACCATTCTGAGCAGCCACCCATGGAGATGGAGTCAAATAAGTGTCCAACTCAGGATAGAAAGACTCCCATCCGTAAACCATTAGGTTCGGGTCATATGCCGCTCCAAATGAAGCATCTTCACCAGCTGGAACTTCTAGATCCAACTCCCCATCACCGTTAACATCAGTATCATAGAATCCACCAGTCTCACCATAATATGGGCCATACCCTTGACCATACTTGTTCTGGTACTTAGGAAAAGTGCTCTTGTCTACAACACTGAAATTGGTTGAGTGTCCCAAAGTTACACCAAGTCCATTCTTCTTTTTAGCTCCTTTTTTAGTGGTAATCATGATTACACCGTTTACAGCATCAGAACCGTAAAGAGCGGCAGCAGTAGCACCTTTCAATACAGATATCGATTCGATAGTTTCAGGATCAATATCTGAAGCAGCGTTACCATAGTCATAACCTCCGCCTCCAGACATCTGGCCGGAAGTGTTTAGGTTAGAGTTACTAATGGGAACACCATCTACTACGAACAAAGCTTGGTTGTTTCCTGTAAATGAGTTGGACCCTCTAATTACAGCATTTACAGAACCACCGATGGAGTTACTCTTCTTAATGCTAAGACCAGCTACCTTACCGGATAAAGAACTAATAAAACTTGATTCTTTCGCCTTGCTTACCTCATCGCCAGTCACTTCCTGAACAGAGTAACCAAGCGACCTTTCTTCTCTTTCAATACCCAATGCCGTTACTACTACTTCAGACAATTCTTCAGCATCAGAAACCAATGCAACATCAATAACCGATTGATCACCGATTGTCACTTCTTGGGTAGTCATCCCAATAAATGAAAAAATTAAGATTTTTCCTTCAGATGGTACAGAAAGGGTGTATTTACCATCAAGATCAGTTACAGCACCTTTTGAGGTACCTTTTACCAGAATACTCACTCCTGGGATCGGCTCTCCATTATCTGCTGAAGTTACCGTACCTCTTACTGATGCTGTTTGTGCAAAAGAAAATTGCAAAAACAGGCATAGCAAGAGGGTTAATTGTACTCTTTTCTTCATATGCGGTTGATTTGATTTTGCCACAAAGTAGAAATCCAAACCCGAAAAAAAAATTTTATGATTTTTTAACATTAGATTAACAATGGTAAAAAATACATTAAAATACTGATTTTCAGATACTTACGAAATATAAAAAAAATTAAAAAAAATTTGTCCTTTTCTAATACACAATATGAATTTACTAACGAATAAAATTTGCTTGGAAAACCATTTCTCTACAAATAAAAGAGGTTCAATATTGAACAAAACGCAATTTTGTTCAGGTATTACAAAAAAAACCCATTTTAAATTCTAAAGTTTCCATTACGATCACGTTGCATACAACTAATAATTACATTAAAGCTATTTTTCAGTCTATTACGATTTTAAAATTCAGAATAATATTTGGTTTCTGACAAAATACGAATCAAACGAAACCCAACTAAAAACAGGTTATTAATAGTCAAAACTCCACAATTTGAGCATAACTTCGAAACAAAAAATTGAATTTTCACAAGAGTTTTACATTGAAAATCTTACTGTTAACATCAAAAAATTACCAGCAAAATCAATTGAATTTAACCAATAAATCACATCACAATTTTCAGTATAATACAATTTCAACCTCCCAACTTAAGAACAAAAACTGTACATCATACACTAATAGAAACACTTACCACACAGTATATTGCTTTTCAAAATTTGAGGCACCTACCACGACCATCTCGATCAATGAAAAAGAGGTACTCCATCAAAAAATACCTACAAAACCATCCTTCACCAGATGCATACAGTAAAAAACCACTCCAATGGAGTGGCTTTCCTATTGCTAAAATCTGGAATTACTAATTTAATTCACATCCCACCAAAGTTTTGAATCGAGTACATCACCATTGGACAAACGACTCACAGCTTCACTTCTATTGGAACCATTCAAGGTCCTTTCAAAGTCAGGGTACTGCAGCCTAAAAGGAATATCTGTAAGTCCTTCCACCAATGAAGAAAATGTATAATCAATGGTAGTACCGGGTACAGGAGTCACACTAAAATCTGTTCCAGGCAAAATCAAGGTATGCGGATATCCTGTTCGTCTATATTCCTGCCAAGCCGTATGCGCATCCATATAGAGTGCAATGTACTTCTGTGTCAATACATTCTCTTCATTTGCAGGTGGCAATGCCGCTATGTAAGCATCAATTTCACTTGTAGCCACTCCCCATTTCTCCATAGATGCCCTTACCCCATTCTCATAGTGAGTCTGATCCCAACCGTTCAATTCAGATAGGATAAAGGATATTTCAGCAAATTCGATTAAAGATTGACTATAATCCGGCTTATTGATGATATCATCTCCTGGAGAGCTTTCCCATGGGTACACACCAGCATCTGCTGAGTTTTCACTCACTGGCATGCCAACATAATTACCATCTCTATTAGGAATAGCAAATTTTTCCAGACGTGGATCTTCAGTCCCAAAGAACGGATTTGCAGTAATATCCACACCATTATGATCAACCAGGTTATTTCCCAAAAGCAATTGACAAAACGGGTGGGAAATAGCAAAATCGGTTCTGTTGTTGACATTGAACGCCCTGTAAAAAGGAGATGCATTCACATCACTGGATTCATATATAAATCCAGCATTCTCCGCATTGGAAGTAAAAACACCTTTTGATAAAGCATCCGCAATGTGGGAATCAGCCAAAGAAGGGTTTATGCCCCTTATCTTTAATGCAACCCTTAAGCGCAGTGAGTTGGCAAGCTTTTTCCACAAAGCCATTTGCTCATCTTCTCCTCCATAGATATTATCTGCCTGGACCCCCAACGCATCCACATCGATCATCGACTCAGCATCTTGCAGTTCATTCAATATATCTTCATAAATCTTTGACTGTGTAGCATAAACTGGAGAAAGGATTTCCTCCTCCGAATCCGCAACTTGCAAGGCCTGAAAATCAGGATCGTCTGAACCGTAAGAGTAATAAGGTATATCTCCCCAAGTGTCAGCCATAATATTAAATGTCCAAGACATTAAAATTCGGGCCACCGCTATTTGGTTTTCATTGGATCCATACTGGCTATTTTCCACCATGGTCTCTTCATTGCTGTTTAAGTAGATTACCTTTCTTAAATTTTCCAAATTCGCATAAAAATCCTCCCAAGTTTCCCTTTGAGACTCCCGATACACGTAACGATCTTCATCAGCGTAGGCAGTCTGCGTCCAATACTGCATACCAACCAAAGTAAAACGACCTTGAAACCACTCATCGTAGAAGTCATCCATCATCTTCTTTACTGCATCATTTAGCAGGCCAGTCGTTGGAGGATTGTTTGTCTCATTCGGGTTTTGCTCATAATCCAGATCACAAGCAACCATCAAGGCTGTCAATCCAAATACAAATATTTTTATTTTGAAGCTTTTCATACTGTTGAATATTTATAGTCCAATATCTACCTTAAACCCAAATGTTCTCGAAGTAGGCATAAATGCACCTTCAATTCCTTGAATATTACCGGAACCGTTGACCGCTATTTCAGGATCCAAGCCTTTATAATCCAATCCAAAAGTCCAAAGGTTTCTTCCATAGGCAGAAACCCTTAAGCTTCTGATAAACTCATTGCCTCCCATATCAAAGTTGTAACCAAGAGCCAACTCCCTGACTTTGATGTAATCTGCATCAAAAACACTCTGGGCACTTGGCATCCCAAATCCATGATAATAACGGGCTGCCCATCCCTGTCCTGACACATAGGTTTCATTTGGAGCAGTGTTACTGACTGAATATGAGCCATCTTCATTAAACTCTATATCTCCAGTGACACCTTCAAGCCTGATACCACCTCCATCAGCTACCGGCGAACGTATTTCATTGCCCTGATCATTGACTCCTGCGGTAGGACCCCATGTACCTGCGTAATGACCCCACATATGGGAAACTGAGTAAAACTTACCTCCTTTTTGGATATCGATCAGCGCACTCAAATCAAATCCTCCGTAAGTAAAATAGTTTCTAATCCCCATATTATAATCGGGCATAACCGAACCCAGTGGAACCAGGTTTTGAGTCCTCGCCCAATAACCATTGTCCTGAACTACTCGGTTGCCTTGATCATCGTAGATATAATCATATCCCCACAACTGGCCATACCTTTCACCCACCGAGGCCCTCAATGTCACTCCATCAAATGGTGCACTACCAATATCCATTGCTTCAATACCATCTATTATACTGATGACCTCATTGTCGATTTTGGTATAGTTAATCGTAATATCCCATCGGAAATCCCTAATCTGAACAGGAGTACCCCTTAGCATGATCTCAATGCCTTTGTTCACTATCTCACCGGCATTGATAAATTTGGCATCGTAACCAGTAGCCCTAGAAAGCTCCAAAGGAATAATCTGATCCGTTGTAACATTTTTAAAATAAGTAACATCAAAGCCTACCCGGTCTTTAAATAAGCTTGCCTCAAGCCCAATCTCCCAAGTATCGGTATTCTCTGGCTTCAACTCACTATTTAACAATTCTTCTGGGGTATAAACCCTTGGAGAACCTTGAAATGTACCATCTGTATTGAACTTATAGGTGGTATATACATTATAAGGATCGGTGTCTTTGGAAACCCTCGCCGCGCCAATCCTCACCTTACCAAAGCTTAACCAAGGTAAACTGACCACATCAGAGAATAAGAAACTCAAAGAGGCTGAAGGATAAAAATAACTGTTGTTGTCCTCAGGCAAAGTGGTAGACCAGTCATTCCTCGCTGTCAAGTCCAAATACAACATGTCTTTGTAGCCGAGGTTTGCAGTAGCAAACAAACTATTAATTGATTTTTTGGTCGTCTCGTCATTGACCAATACCGCTCCTGCCGAATTCAGCAAATTATACAATTCAGGAACTACCAATCCTCCCGAAGTCTCCCCTCTGTTCAGATGGAGTCTTTGCCTCATCTGGTTACCACCTACTAATGCACTTAAGTTCAAGTCTTCATTAAGTTGTCTTTGGTATCTCAGGGTGAGTTCATAATTGTACTCATAATTGTTCCTTACCGCCTCATAATAATAGGATTGTGCTTGCGACCCTACTGCAACCCTTTCACGATTGTAGAAAGTATACAAATCGCCACTTACTCTACCTCCTAGATTTAAGCCTTCAATTATTTCATAACTCAAACCTACATTTCCATAGAACCTATCCCGCTCATCATCGGCATAGTTTTTATAAGCAGCCCAATAATGGTTGTCTGAATAATGTGGAGTTGGATCATCCCATGAGTTTCGGTTCCATGAACGCTGTGTACCATCACTGTTCAGGTATTTTTTGGAACGTTCATAATCGATTTGTCTTTGGGTCCACTGGAACAAAATTTGCCCCAAAGGACTACCATATGGCTGGTTAGAAGCTGGGTACCCTAACAATGGTCGGCCTTTAGTAGCTGTTCGGACATAATTCAAAGAAGATTGTGCAGTTAGCTTCTCTAAAACTTTGGTCTGACCATTAATAGAGAAATTGTTTTTGGTAAGCTCAGAACCAGGCAAAGTTCCTGAGGTTTTCGTGTTGGAATAGGCCAAGCGAACCGAAGAATTCACGTTAGAACTTGATACCGAGACGGAGTTTACATAGGACACTCCTGTTTCAAAAAAATCTCGAACATCATTTGCTGGTGCTACCCATGGCCTAGGCTGTAAGTAATCTTCCGGATAATCCTCACTAAAAGCGTCCCAGTGTAAAACTGAAATATTAGGATCATACCTAGGCCCCCAACTCTCATCCACTCCATATTGAACGACCTTATAATCTGTCCCATTGATATTTGCTACTTCAAAACCGTCTTGGCCGCCGTCCTCATCACTGATGATCGCACCTCCACCGTATTTCCTTTGAAGGTCAGGCATCAAGTATATACTCTCAAAATTGACCGAAGAACTGACATCAACACTAAAGCTTTCTTGGCCCGGTGTACCTTTTTTAGTTGTAATCACAATCACACCGTTTGCAGCTCTCGAACCATACAAGGCCGCTGCTGTACCTTTCAATACAGAAATACTCTCTATATCATTCGGGTTAAGGTCATTCAACATATTCCCATAGTCAAATCCACCACTTCCTTCCTGCATATTCTCATCATTGAAATTGGAATTATTGACTGGCAAACCATCAATAACAATCAATGGCTGATTTTCCCCAAAGAAAGAACTGGCTCCACGAATCGTAATTCTCTTAGAGCCTCCCATATTGGTAGATGATGACAGTTGCACCCCAGAAACCCGGCCAGCAAGAGAACTCAAAACATCTGTCTGCTGCGACTTATTCAGCTCTTCTGACTCAACAGCTTGCACTGAATAGCCCAAAGAAGCTTTTTCCCTGGTGATACCCATAGCAGTCACCACCACCTCTGTCAATTCCTTGGCATCGGATGCCAAAGCAACATCAATCTGAGTTCTACCTCCAATGACCACTTCTCTGGTAGTCATCCCAATAAAAGAGAAAATCAACACTTCTCCACCTGATGGTACATCCAAAGAGTACACACCATCCAAATCTGTGACGGCACCTGTAGAGGTCCCCTTCACCAGAATACTAACACCCGGAATCGGTTCTCCATTATCCTCTGAAGTCACCGTTCCTGTCACTGTAACTGATTGCGCAAAAACATAATGCACCATCATACATAGCAACAAGGCTAAACGTACACTTTTCTTCATAAGAAATTGATTTGATTTGATTAGTTTGTTTCCGTTAAATGCCCATGCAAAAAATCATTAGCGCAAGCTGGCATCATCATTCTTCCGAATACCTAAACGACTGATTAACATTAATTTAATCAAAACAATATCAATATCAAACAAATATTGTATTTTTTAAATATTACATGTAACTAATAGTATACATCAGGTGTTGTTTTATTCAAATCGGTGATTTTTTAAAAAAACAAACATCAATAAATATGAATTTTATGTCAAAAAAAAAGAGTGAAGAAGACCTTCACTCTAAAGTATTTCAGCACAAATTAGATGGCTTAATATGCCAATTTGTATGCCACCACCTTGTTTTTCATAAATGTAGGCACCAAAACGATTTTTTCATCCTCCAAATAACCAATATCGGCTGTATTAGATCCTGCATCTTTAGTGTCTAATAGCTTTGTTTCCCCATTTCCATCTATAATCCATATTTCACCAACCCATCTACTAGCAATATAAACATCATCGCCTAAGATGATCAAACCATCACCACCAGTCACTTTGCTGTTAAGAATTTCGGCAGTGCCACTTTCTCCATACTTTTTAAGTCCTTCACCGTCCAAACCATACAAGGTACCATCTTCAGATAATCTCACACCATTGATACTAGCCTGGCCTTCTGCCACAACACTTATCTCTCCATCTGCCAACACATGAATCAGCCCTTTTTCCATATCAGAGAAATAGACCTTCCCACCATGCACATCAACATCATTTAGAAAACCCGCACCTTCAATAGGATATGTATTGGATACTTTTGCGTTTTCCACATCTATCTCCACTAACTCATCTATATTGGTCACATACAACTTTCCATCAAGAAGCCCCATTCCTTTAGGGGCATCAATTCCTGAAACCCACTCTTTTTCTATGATTTCTCCATCTTTTGAAATAATCGAAATGAAGCCCTCTCCATCTTTAGCCCTTGGATCTCCTGCAATATTTGAAACATAGATGGTTCCTGATTCTTCATCCACCAGAACAGACTCGCAAGTAGTGAGCTCATCCGGCGTTTCCCACAATAGCGTCAAAGATGGCTGTACTTCCTCCTCCACCTCCACCATTGGTTCTTCTTTTACCTCTTCCTTTTTTTCGGCACCTCCACATTGCCAAAAAAGCAAGGGCGCAGCCATTATCAGCAATAATAATTTGTTTGACTTTTTCATGTTATAGTTTTTTATGGTTAAAGTTCTTTTGAAAAATTATTCTCTAAACTTAGTAAAAATCCTTCCTATTTAATAAGTTTTGATCTTCATAGAAGCAACTCACTTCTTAAAAATTTGTTTAAAGCATATTTACACCGTTTATAAATCTTTTCAGAAAAAGGCCTCATCCTATCTTAACTTAAGGCCTAAAACTATCCGCATATGAAAAAATCACTACTCACAAAAGCATCCGTACTCTTACTTGCCTCAGCAATAGGCTGCCAAGAAAAGCCAGTAGAAGCTGACTACACCACTATGAGTGATGAAGAAAGACTGGAAGCTGCTAAAGAAATAGCGCATGAAACAATCATGGTAGATGGCCATGTCGACTTACCTTACAGGATGAAAGTGGGAGGTTTTACCCTGCAAAGGGAAATACTGGACGTTTCTGAAAGAACAGATGGAGGCAACTTTGACTTTCCGAGATCAAAAGAAGGAGGCCTTGATGCCCCATTTATGTCTATTTACCTTCCAGCAAGGTATCAGGAAATGGGAGGAGCTAAAAATTTGGCTGACTCTTTAATACTGATGACCAAAAGACTGGCCGATACATGGCCTGAAAAATTTGCCATGGCTTACAGCCCTGATGATATTGAAGCCAATTTTAAAGCAGGGAAAATCTCTCTTCCAATGGGTATGGAAAATGGAGCAGGAATTGAGGATAACATTGAAAATGTAGCCTACTTTCATGAAAAAGGAATTCGGTATATCACGCTAACCCACGGCAAAGACAACCTTATCGGAGACTCTTCTTATGATACAGCAAGAACACATGGAGGTCTCACTGAATTTGGCAAAGAGGTGGTCAAAGAGATGAACAAAGTGGGTATTATGGTTGACATTTCCCATGTTTCTGATGACACTTTTTATGATGTGATGGAACTGACTGATGTTCCTGTTATAGCATCTCACAGTTCTTGCAGAAAATACACGCCAGGTTTTGAACGAAACATGGATGATGATATGATCAAGAAACTAGGTGAGGAAAATGGTGTCATCATGATCAATTTTGGCGGCAGCTTCATTGATGGAAACTACAATGACAGAACAGCCGAGGTCAGAGAACACATCGTAAACTGGCTGGCTCAAAATGAATTCAGTAGAAGCGACTCTGCAGCGCAAGCTTATATCGAAAAATACACAGCAGAACACAATGTCTTTCCCGACGTGAAATTGGTAGCTGACCACATTGACCATGTTGTAAGCATTGCAGGCATCGACCATGTAGGTTTCGGCTCTGATTTTGATGGCGTAGGTGATTCATTGCCTAATGGCTTGAAGGACGTTTCCATGTACCCCAATTTGATTGCAGAACTACTAAAAAGGGGATACAGCAAAGAAGACATTGAGAAAATTTGTTACAAAAATGTTTTCAGAGTTTGGAGAGCAGTAGAAGATGCTGCTAAAAAAACGAGCTAATTCCAATTACCAAGTGTTTTCTGGACTTTCGTTTCCAGAAAGCACTTTAATCCCCTTACTTATCCAATAAATACCAGCCATTAGGATCCACCGCTATTGGCTGATCACTTTTTACCCTTATCGCTTCTTTACTTAAAACTACCTTTTCAATCCCTTCCGAAGTTTGAATTTCCATCGGCAAGATAAAATCAACGTTAGTCAATTTAATTTCAAACCTGTTTTTCCCCTTTCGGTTAATCTTAACTTTTGGAAGGTCAGTTGAATACAGATAAATTTGAAAAAAATCTTCTAGATCTTTTCCGCTGTAATTCTCTACAAAATCTATAAAATCCTTTGTGGTTACCTGATTAGTATAGGTGTAGCGACCATCCTTTGCAAAGTCTTTGACCATAGGAAAAAACACCTCATCACCTAACAAAAACCTCAACGAATGCATTACATAAGCCCCTTTGGTATAAATATCCCCTTGGTAAGCTTCTTCTGAAGTTTTGTTGGGAGTCAGTGCTATTGGCTGTTTGTTTTCTATACCTCTTGCGGCGGTCATTACATGGTCTTTGTATGCTTCTTCCCCTCCATGTTCAAGGTAAAACAACATATCACCGTAAGAACAAATCCCCTCATGTATCCAAAAATCAGCCCAGTCTGAAACGGATATTTTGTTTCCCCACCATTCGTGACCTAATTCATGATGTAATAACCAATCGAAATTCACCTCTCCCACTTGGGTATATTGAAAGTTATTGCCATAGCCATTGATGGTTTGATGCTCCATTCCCAAATAAGGAGTTTCTACAACAGCAATTTTATCTTCAGGAAAAGGATATGACCCAAAATATTTTTCTTGGGTTTTCACACTTCTTTCCAGCACCTCCAACAAGCCGGAAGCTTTTGCCTTATTTTCTTCCAAGACATATACTTTCATAGGTACTTCCCTTCCACTTGTGGAACTAAAATTCTTGGACAACTCAAAAAAGCGCCCCATCGTGAAATTGATATTGTAATTATTGACTGGATAAGCTGTGGCCCAATGAAAATAATTATAGCCTAAGCCTGTTCCTTGATTCAACAATCTCCCATTTGCAGCCACAAAATACGGGAAGGGAACTTTAAAATACATATCCACTCCATGGGATGGTTCACTGGAAGGATGATCAAGACAAGGCATAAAAATTTTCGCCCCTTCATGCTGACTGGAAAGTCCTACCCAATAATTCCCATTTTGGTCTTTTTCCCAAGTAAAGCCTCCCGACCATGGAGGATTTACAGCAACAGGTGGCTTGCCTCTGTAATAAATCTTTACACTATTGGCATTCTCTGGAGGAAATATATCCAAGACATCATCGCCATGATGATTAAAACTTATCTCCTCATCACCTACCTCGACCTTGGTCACTTGGTAGTTATCGATTAGATTGAGCCTTAAGGTATCTAATTTCCCTATCCTACGAAAAGTCATCTCCATAGAAGCATTGATGCCTTCAATCTTTGGCAAAATCTCTATGTCAAGTGAATAATGTATTACCTCATATCGCTCTTGAAGCGGATCAATTTTCCCTCCCCATGTCCATTTGTGCTCTTGGGCCACTACCTCAAAAACACCAATAAAAATCATAATTATCGAAAAAATTAGTTTCATTTTACTCAATCTAGGCAAATCTTTACTGTTTCAAATACTTCAAACATCAATTTACGGACACTTATACAGAAAATGATGAATATTCTAAGATTTCACTAAACAAACTCTTGAACAGTATATCTATTCTCACCAACTGTTCATCAACACTTTCTTATCAAATATTCAATGTCATAGCGCAGATTAAATATTTTTTATCATATATTTTCTTTATTAAATACATTAACATTTTTCTTCCTCAAGAAAAAATAGTAAATTGATTACTGTCAAATACAAGCTTGACGGTCAAGTTTAATTTTTGAAACAAGTCTTTTGTTCAAAGCCATAGCGCAATGCCAAAATGTACTATCTTATTAAACCTTATTTCTTTTTTATCTCCTTTTTTGTGGCTTTAATAATTTCCTCTTCCAGCTACGCCAAATCAACAGATATACATTTGTCAAAAGATTCTATAGAATCCAAACTGGCAAACTCTTCATTGTTCAGCAAAGACTACGGAATACATAAATCAAGCCTTGAAAATGTAAGTTCTTTGTATCATCAAACCAAAAAAGACACCTCTTGGCTTAAAATCGGTGGAGCACTTAGACTCAATACGATTTATGCTATCTATGAAGGGCAAACCTTCCCATTGGGAACTGACTCAAGAAATGAATGGACTTGGGACACCTGGAGAATCAATGTTGACTCCTACGCTAACGGATTGCGATTTGCTTTCGAATACAGATTTTATCCCACTTTCAACACCCATTTCATAAAGTATGGTTGGATAGGCTATCGTTTTTCAGACCAATACAACCTGCAGTTTGGTATCACTCAAGTACCTTTTGGCTTATTGACCTATGCCTCCCATAGTTGGTGGTTTCAGGCTCCCTATTATTTAGGGCTTGAAGACGATCATCAGATTGGCTTCAACTTAACCAAGAATTTTGACAAGTGGACTTTTAATCTTGCCTACTTCCCTTTAGCTGAACCAAGGGGCACCAATGACCCCAACTTTGGTGCATATTCAAGTGCCAGGTATTCCTATGATGTGGTGCCCATCGAGGGCAATAATAACATCGAAAGAAACCAAATCAATCTTAGAACCACCTATCAACTTCAGGGTACTGAGTTGGGCATCTCTGTACAACAAATGGAAATTTATAACCAATCTTCCAAAAACAAAGGATATCAGTGGGCTACTGCCTTGCATGCAGAATGGACCAAATCCAAATGGAACCTAAAATCTGAAATCATCTACTATCATTATACCAACGTTGAAAATGATGCAGGTACTGACCTGAGTAGCGTCCAAATGGGTGCTTATGGCTTCGGGACATATGACGTAGCATCAGAAGCCTTACTTTATGTCATAGGAATAGCTTATGATATCCCAGTGAAGTGGGGTCCAATATCAAACATACAAGTATATAATGATTACAGCTATGTTCAAAAAGCAGGAGAAACCCTAATCAACGGAACACCACAACAATTTCAGGACACCCAACAAAATGTACTTGGGGCCTTAATCTCGGCTGGTAAGATTTATACTTACTTTGACTTTGCATCAGGCTATAACCACCCTTGGATCAGTGACTCTTTTGGGGGAAATGCCTTGGGTGCAGGACGTGGAGAAAGTTACCATGAGCCAATTTCAGATAATAACCCGATAGACCGCTCCCCATACTGGAACACACGAATCAATATTAACCTAGGCTATTACTTCTAAAAGCATAATTATGAACAATAAATATTTTGATGTACATGCACCTGTATTCTGGCCTGCCACTGTTCTGATCATTGCCTTTATCGCCATAACGATCATTGTGGGGGAACCAATGGAAAATATTTTTGACCAAATTCAGGTTTTCATTACGGACAAAACCGGCTGGCTCTTTATCATTTCAGTAAATGCTTTTATCGTATTTTGCTTCTATCTTGGATTCAGCAAATTTGGCAATATTAAACTTGGAGGTAAAAATGCAGAAACTGAATTCTCAACCTCCGCTTGGTTTGCTATGTTATTCAGTGCGGGGATGGGAATTGGTCTACTTTTTTGGGGCGTGGCCGAACCAGTTTCCCATTACTCAAAGCCTCCATATGGAGAGCCATTTTCTGTAGCATCCGCAGAAAGGGCCATGAACCTTACTTTCCTTCATTGGGGTTTCCATGCTTGGGCGATTTATGCTATCGTAGCATTGGCGTTGGCCTTTTTTACTTACAATAGAAAATTACCCTTGACCATACGTTCGATATTCTACCCAATATTGGGAGATCGAATTCATGGATGGATAGGTGACGTAATCGATGTCATGGCAGTCTTGGCAACTCTATTCGGCTTAGCTACTTCCTTGGGCTTTGGTGTTCAGCAAGTCAATGGAGGACTATCCTATCTATTTGGAATCCCTGTATCTACTACAATCCAAGTTTTACTCATTGCGGGCATTACCATTGTGGCCACATTCTCGGTCTTTTCTGGAATTGACAAAGGTGTGAAATTTTTAAGTGAATGGAATGTTAGGATTGCTGCCATCATGCTGATTTTTGTTTTGATTGTCGGACCTACCCTTTTTATTTTCAGAAGCCTGATACAAAACTTAGGAAACTATATCAACCAAATCATACAAGTTTCCACATGGACAGAAGCCTATCGCGACAGTGGATGGCAAGGTTCGTGGACGATCTTTTACTGGGCCTGGTGGGTTTCATGGTCACCTTTCGTTGGGATGTTCATCGCCCGGGTTTCAAGAGGAAGAACCATTAGGGAATTTATCTTTGGCGTTTTATTGGTACCTGCATTATTGACCTTTGTATGGTTGACCGCTATGGGAGGAAGCGCTATTTTCATGGACATGCAAAATGAAGGGCATCAGCTTGCCAAAGACATTGTGGCTGATGAGTCTACTGCCCTATTTGTATTTCTGCATGAATTTCCATTGCGAACCATTGGATCAGCAGTAGGTGTGCTGTTGGTAATCAGTTTTTTCGTCACCTCCTCAGACTCGGGTTCATTAGTTATTGATAGCATTACGGCTGGTGGAAAGTTAGACGCCCCAGTTGGTCAAAGAATATTTTGGGCCCTTTCAGAAGGAGCAGTAGCCGCCGTTCTCCTAATCGGAGGTGGGCTTTCAGCCTTGCAAACAGCAGCCATAACCACAGGTCTTCCATTTTTAGTGGTATTACTCATCATGATTTACAGCCTGTACAAAGGCCTGCAAAATGAATACGCGAGAAATGAAGCACTCAAAAAAGACCTGGATAAAAAATCCTACGAAAAAAATCTAGCACAAATAGTGCAAAAGAACATTCAAAAAAATAAGTCGAAATGAAAAGAATAAGACATATCGCCTTGTGTTTGGACCTCACTGAGATGGACAACTTACTGCTTTCTTATGTGAAGCGATTAGATGATTATTTCAAATTTGATTCACTCACCTTACTTCACTTAATAGAAATCGAAGAGCTACCTTCTGAAATCAATTCGCTAGTTCCTGAATTAGGAAAATCGATAGAAGAAGTTATCCAAAATGAGTTATCTGAGAAAGCCGAAACCTACTTTGGCAAAGACAACGAAAACATCAAATTCCACATTCACCGAGGAGGAGACGTAGAAGCATTTGCTTCTTATATGGACAAAGAAGATTTTGGGCTTGTGATCTTAGGAAAAAAAAGTGCCTATTTAGGCTCTGGAATATTGAGTGGAAAAATCGTCAGACTGATTAACTGTAATACGTTATTTGTTCCAGAAATCACGTATCCAAACTTTGAAAATGTAGTGATTGCCTTGGACTTCAGCCCATATTCGGACAAAGTCATTAATATTGGACTTAATTTGAAAAATATAATCAATAGTTCCCTTCACCCAGTACACGTAATCAAGTCAGGTGTTCAATATTTCCCCTACATCAAAAACTTCAACAAATATGCTCAAGAATTGGAAAACGAAGCTAAAAAACAGTACAAGCGTTTTCAAAAAAAGCATGACCTTTCAGAAGAAATCACTTTATTAAAAGATAGCGACCTACACATCAGCAAATTAATTTATAATTATGCTGTTCGAGAATCTGCTAACTTAATCATTGCAGGCAACAAAGGGAAAAAGGATGAAGGAGATCTATTGATCGGAAGTATAGCCGAACAATTGATTGCTCATGACAAAAACCTCCCAGTGCTTATTGTAAAATAATTCCAACAAAAACCCCCAGCTAAAAAGCCAGGGATTCCATTTAAATTTATTCTTCTAAAGTGTTATAGCTATCGACCTGCTCCATTACCCAATCCTTATATTTTTGGAGACGGTAATCCAGCCACTTTTGCCTGTAATTTTTTGATTCCTCAATTAAAAAAGTAAATCTCTCCATGGCCTTACTTTTGGTCAGGGCGTCGTACAAATCTTCCTGAAAAGATTTATTTTCCACAAACTGCTCCGTAAACTGATCCATGATCAGTGATTCTTGAGCAGGCTCCATTTTCACGAATTCCGCAAAATTCATTGGATCAGAATCTATCTCATCCAACAAATCTTCTTCCTCGGGTGTGAGATTTTCATTAAAATTATCCTCTTCATCTGGAAGATGATGAATAATTTTTTTGTCTTCTTGGTAATAACAAACCTTGCCTTTAAGTAAATAATTGGCTATTGTAACAATTTCTTTTTCAGATAGGGTAAGCATTGCTTTGTTTATAAAATCAAAATCAATTGAAAAATAAGGAACCCTTAATAAAAATCAAATAACCTGCTTTTAAATAAAAAAAATAATATGAAAATCATCCAAAAAATCTTTCCTCAATCCTTCACTTTTTCAGCTTTCCTCACGATTCGTCGAATCACCTCATCTAGCTCCTCACAAGAACTGCTGATCAACTCCACTGCTTCATATTCTTTCATCACATGAAACCCATGTTCTTGGAGTAAATTACATACAGCCATCAACCTAGCCAAAGGAGCCCTTACCTCATGAGACTGCATCCAAGTAATTTCGCTCAACTCTGTGTTTTGCCTTTCTATTCTATCTATGTAAGACCTGATGTGCGTAATATCCTGCATTGCTCCCACCATACGGTAAGGCTTGCCATTCACGTCTTTAATTAAGTACCCTTTGTCCAAAACATAAGCATAATCTCCACATTTCTTCTGGAAACGATACTCTTGCTCCCATCGTACATCCGACTTTCTTTCTACATAATCTTTTATAAAAGAAACAACTTTTTCCTTGTCATCTGGATGCAATCTTTCTTCCCAATGATCGATTGTACTTACCCCGCCCCTAAGTTTGTGGCCAAATAAATGCGAATAACTGTCTCCCCAATAAACCACTCCACCATCTATATCCCATTCCCAAATTGCCTCATTGGAAGCTTTGGAAACAAATTTGAATCTTTTGTTAATTATATCAATAGTTTCATTGGCAAGAATCAACTCAGTAATATCATTCAAATGAATGATTAAACCATGATTCTCATCTCCTTCTTGAATGATATGGGCTGTAACCATCACATATTTTATCTGCCCCCGCATTGCTTTAAAAGAAAACTTAAAATTACTCACCCGCTCACCCAGTCGCGCTTTCTCCACCACCTCTATATGGAACTTTTTATAATCACTTTCTGAGTAAAACACATCTCTCATATTTGGAAATTTGTTCAATCTTCCAAAAGGAAACATTTGATAAGAAGCAGGATTCGCATAAATTACTTCATCCTCAACGGACAAGACCATAACCCCATGGTTTAAGCTTTTCAGTATCTTCTTTGAATCCAAAGACCTTGTAACATCAAACAGCTTATACTTCCCCAAAGCCAGTATGGAACTGAAAGAAAAAATCGAAATAAAAAAAGAAGTCATAGGAACTTCTTTTAAGCCCAAAGAAGGCAGCATAACTTGTGTTACCCCTCCAATGATTAATGGTGCCACTCCTCCTATTGCTAAAACCTTATATTGCTTTCGCTTATTAGCAGAACCTTCCTTATTGAATGAAGCAGCTACTAGTATACTTAAACCTACAAGAGATTGGAAAAAAATCCATATCCGCTGAACCAAATCTACAGTATTTGGTCTAACATTGACGACGTACCCCCAAAAGCCTTGATAACTTACTTCAAATGTGGTAGGGTCAGCCTGATGAAAAACATAGAACACTAAACTAGGTCCATATACAATAAGATAAATGACTCGATGGTTAAAAAACTTTTTTTCTGTGAGTATGCAAACAAAATGAAACAATAAAGAACCAATCATCATCCATCCAATACTGAAAAATTCAAACACAAATCTGGCCGAACTTTCACTTATGCCTACCCTAAGTAAAAAATCTTGAAACTGCCAAAAAATCAAAGCTAGGATAAACATTGAAAACACATTGGTCTCGCGGCGCTTGGGCATCCATAATAGGATGTAAGCCAAAATCCCCGCATTGAAAAACACAGGTAAAGCCCCAATAGCTATATACATCCAATTTATACCCTGAAACATAATCGCTATATAAAAATGAAAATTAAAAAACTGTAATAACCAAGAATACATCAAGTCCTATTTTACTACACAATACACTTAACTTAGTTCAAAAAGCAAATTTCACACAATTCAAGCTGACAATTTGAATAAGTCGGATTTATGTCATCAATCAGCATTTTTCTGCCACGCACGGCCTCTTAATTGATTTGATTTCCGTAATATTCAATCAAATCGATCAAAACAAAAAAATCACAAACAAAAAAAGGATACCATTTGGTATCCTTCGTAGTAGCGGGAACTGAACTATTTAAAAACACTGATAAACAGTATTTTATGAAAAAATAGGGACAAATGTAGGGACAGGTTCATTTTGGTTTTATAGCGCTGAATTTATTTGAATCATATTATTCAATAGTGGCTCTAATTGCCAAATAAGTCCATTTTTCGATTCGAATTTTTGAATGATATTTTTTCTTTTTGATGTAAAAAGCAGAAAATAGACCTACTTGAAGATGGACAAATTTCAGGAAACGAACCTTTGATTTAGAATTGAATTCATTTGCATGTTTTTGAATATCATTTCCACTTCGTAAAATTCGTACGGTACGAGGGGTACGAGCCGTACGAATTTTACGAATTCTCAACTATCTTTTCCATGGATCTATAATCACAAGCATCTTTGAGAAGAATCAGTTTTTTTTTAAAACTACAATTAACAAACAACCTAGAAATCTAATTAAAATTGATCCTTGCTTCAATTCAAGTAAGCTTTAAATACTTGAATAATAGGTTCTCCTTTTGACTCTTTGATCATCAATCTTAATCCATCCACTTCCATATCTTCCAATACTATGATATGCTTATGCCCAATAGAGCTTCCATTATAGATTTCTTTCCATTTACCACTTGCTTTCCCTTCCAATACAAAAGCCCGGATGCGTTCGCCAAAACGAATATCTTCCTGCAGTACAACATGATTGATCACTTCACCCTTTTCCAGTTTTAGCATAAGTCTTTTTCCGGTACCGGATGTTTCGGCAATTGGTGAAGTGTATATTCTTTTTACCTCATCACCAAATTCCTTCATTCGATTGGCATCTTTTACAGGAACCAGTCCATTATCATCAGGAGTAATTCCCAAAATCAAAGTACTGTTGTGGCCAACACTGTTTTCATACATATGCATCAAATTTTCCAAAGGGAAAATATGGTCTTCATCTCCTGGTTCCCAAAACCATTCATGTCTTCCATCATATCCCCTTAACGGAGCGTCACTCATAGCTGGCATAAAATAATCCCCATCGGGATCCCCATATTTTATAGGCCTAAAACCTATGGAATCCCCTCTGTTGGCAAACCATGAAGGTGCAGGGTATGTTCCCCAACAAGGATATGGAACGGTCCCCGATTCACTTCCTCCCCATCGGATATCAGCCCTTTCCAGATTATGATAGAAAATAGCATTGGGTTGGTTCCTTTCCACTATCCCCTGGACATCAGGCCCACCCTGCTTGGGACCATGGGCACCACCATCAAACCAAATAATGGCCAAATCACCATACTTGGAAGTAAGCTCTTCTACCATACCCTCGCACATCCTATTATAATGTTCTTGCCTGTTTTTAGAAAATCCACCTTCTCCCTGAACTTTAAAATCATGGATTCCATAAAAGGAATTCCAGCGTATACCTATATAAATCCCTGGTTCAATCCCATATTTCCGACAGGATTCAACAAAGTCACCAACTATGTCCCCTTTCCCATCACGCCACTTTAGTGCCTTTAGACTATAAGGGTTGACATCACTTTGATAGATAGCAAATCCTGTCTCATGGGTCGCCGTTAGAATGGCTATTTTAGCCCCCATGTCCTTGGCAGATTTCACCCATTGATCGGTATCCAATTGTTCCGGGTTGAAGATATTATAATCAGGAACTGGGGTAATCCTATTTTCTCGCTGGACGTATTTTTTTCCATCAAAAACATGGAGATCATAATGAAAGACAGCAACCAACTCGGCATTCTGCCATGCCAATTGAGCAGGATTTGGAACAGGTACAGTTAAATTGGATTGCGCAAATACGGTAGGAGTAATAGAGGTGATAATGACTATCAAAATTAAGGCTAACTGAATTTTAACTCTTATGTACATTTTACTTTTCATATATAATTGAAGCTTCTTAAATCGCCCCCTTGTTTTCCTTGATACATTGTTAGATTATCTTTTATAAATTCCAAACAACCTAATTTCGGAATCGAAAATACTATCAGACCTCTTAAATAATTAAAGAAAAAATCATCAATTCTTGTCTTTTAGAGGTATTGTAACAATAAATGATTTATCTCCCTTTTTCACAGCTAAGCCCAAAACTGACACTTCTCCATTCTCTTCATAAACAAACGGCCTCTCCATCCTATCAGGATAAATCGTTTCCCCATTCTTTTTTATGATGGCCTTTTTCATCAATTCAAAATCATCATCTTTTTCCCAATGGATTCCATCCTTCGAACTAACCAATCCTATAAATGTGTGGGCATGAAAAACACCAAAATATTTATTTCTAGTTTCATCATACCAAAGAGACATATCTTCAGTATCCATATAATCAATAACCGGATCTGGCAATATGACAAAAGAACCATCAGGTCTATCAGAAATGGCCATAGCTTGATTTCTGACAAACTTGGTTTCATTAGGTTTATCTCCTTTTACTATCAAATAGTATTTACCATCTTTTCCCTTATCAATTGCTGGGTTTACTGTTAATGTAGTAATCGGACCTGATGGTTCTATCAAAGGTTTGTTCTGTCTAATCCAGGGCCCTTTCAATGAATTCGCCACAGCTACTCCTGTACGCTGGTTTGGTCTTAATATTTTCCAATTTGGATGACTGTATCCTGTAAGACTAGTTTCCATTAACTCCTCATCTGTGTACTCATTGTTTTCCCCTAGGTTTGTAGAGATGTAATAGAGATAATACTTCCCATCAAAGAATTTAATCTTGGGGTTGTGGGCCGTAATAGCATCCCAGTATCCTTTTCCCCTCCCTTCTAATACGGTCTCTTTAAATGTCCATGGTCCAGCAGGATGGTCAGAAATAGCATGAGCTACCTCCGAATACAATAACCAACCGGTAAACTTGGTCGCCTTTGGCCATCTGGAATAAAACAAATGATATTTACCATCCTCACCTTTAAGAATCGAACCTCCCCAATTGTAAAACTCTTCCGTTTCGAAAATATTATCGGAACTTATTGGCTGGATCCTTTCGGATATCTGCTGCCCATAACTTCCATACGAAGAAAATATGAGCAAAAGAATTAGTGTCAATTTGAACTTATATAAATGCATATTATTTACATTTTTCATTTTGATATTTATGAAGCTTTACAAACTTTACAGTAGCAGATAATTCCTTTTACAATCAAAATCTTCATTCTCCATTAAATTTTATTTGATGAGAAAATTTTGGTTTTAGACTTATTCCTTTGATTTCAGGATATAACTTACCGTATAGTCTCCGCCAAAGACATTGGTACCTGAGGGTAAATAAAGGTACTGTGGCTTCCCTTCAACCATCAGCAGTTGAGGACGCTCGAATTTCGCATATGGACGATTCTTGGGACCATAGTGAACAGCCACTTTCGACATGTCTATTGGGAGATAGGCATTGATTCGATGAAATCCTTTTTCATATTTCTCGAAAGTAATCCCATCATCAGATAGCCACAACAGACCACCTCCTTCTTCGATTATCCCATGGTTATCCGTCGTCAACAAGGCAAATTTACCTTCATGCATAAAAGCATAACCATCTTCAATATTCGATTCATTAGAGGTTACAGGAAAAGGAAGCTGAACATAAGGACCTTTCAAATTTTCCGATACTGCAAGTCCCATTCTGGCTTTCTCAGATTTAAAATACAAAAAGTAACCCCCATCGGGGTGCTTCAAAAGCGCGGGGTTGTTCACCCCGTTTGTGGCTTTATAGTTCCAATAATCAGGATTTTTAGGGACGTCCAATATCAACCCATCCTTGTTCACTTTTTTCCAGGGCCCATAAGGACTTTCTGAAACTGCCATTCCTATCTTTTGGTTGGATGGATGTATGGGCGGTTTGGGATTATCATTGGCAATGTATAATAATACGTACTTTCCATTTATAAAATGGATGGCAGGATTATGGGCACCAAACCTATCCCATGTATCCAGGCCAGTTCCTGCAATAGCCACATCCGAAAAAACAAACGGCCCTTCCGGCCCCTCTCCTACATAATGGGCTATTTCACTTCCAGACCGCCATCCCGGCTCCACGGTAGTGCCCTTCCACCTGGCCACAAAAAGGTGGACTTTCCCTTCCTGATCCATTACAGGGGAGGTTCCCCACACTGTATACCCAGGCTCACTGACAGCAATTCCAACATATTCCCATCCATCAGCAAACTGCTTACCCTGGGCTATAAGTCCATTCGAAACAAACATTGTTAAGAACCCTATCCAAAATATTCTAATTATACTCATCAAATGATACTTTTTCAGTTTTAACCCTCAGTCTGAAGAACAAAATGAACTGACTGAGGAATTTTTTACTTTTTTAAAAAGCGAGGAGTTCACGTTTCCATGAACTCCTCGCCACAGCAACCCTTTTTGTTTCCTTTTAATCAACCAGGTTAATGGTCCAATCATGGAGAGAACCGTCTGCAGAGTGAAGTCGATACATAAAACTACCAAAGCTTAAATCACTAATAACCCCTCCTTTGGGTGAGCCATTTAAAGGCTCAACCAGTTGGCTTCTATGGGTTATCAAGAATCCTGCTTCTGTAAGATCTTCCAAAGAAGGGACAGTAATGGTTACCACAAAATTATCATTATCAATTTCTACGTTGGTCCCACTCAATATTACCCTTCTAATCCCTGTAGTTTCTTGATCATTATTATAGTATTCGGAAAGATGAAAATCGTCTTTCACTTCATATTCAAAAATTTGGACGTTCTGGATAAAGGCCTGATCTCCCCATTGCGCTAAATCCATATCTATTCTTGGATCGCAGGAACAAAATATCCCCGATAAACCTGTCAATAATATTAAAATGTATTTTTTCATGACTTTTTGATTAAAATTTTCGATTAAAACCATCCTGGATTTTGCTCAAGGGTTACTCCTCCTTTGCTCTGATAAATCTCAATTTCTTGGGTACCTATAGGGGATAAATAATCCCTTTCTGGAGCTACAAATCCTCCATCCCCGGAATTTCCAAAATCTGCATTATTAAAGAATGGATTAAAATAGTTTCCAGTCTCATCTAGCCCAAAGTTGTTTCCTTCCAATAATTTCACATCATTCAATCCTACCCATTGAAATCCTTCTTGCTCAATTATGCCATTCTCATCATTCCAATATGAAATAAACTCAGCTGCATGAGCTCCCAATGGTTTGAAGCCATTAAATACTTCATCCAAGGCTGCCCATCTTCTAATATCATCCCAACGGAAACCTTCCAGAGCCAACTCAACCCTTCGCTCCCTACGAATTTCATTAAGGATATTGGATGCATCTGGATCAAAGCCATCTTTTGTGGAATAGGTTACTGGCCAAGAATTGATTGTCGCTAAATTCATTTCCGGCATACCTGCCCTTTGGCGAATCACATTCACACTTTTATCCAAGTCGTCCTGAGTGATTTCTCCCAATATGGCTCTTGCCTCTGCAAAATTTAATAGGGCTTCTGCATAACGCATGATCAAATCGGAAGTTTCACCGTTTCTCCACTCAGTGACATCAAATAACACCCCTTTCCATGGTCTATAACCTGTAGGTGAAGGTTGGCGTTGTTGATTTTGTATCAAACCTGGGTAGCTTGATCTGTAGGCATGTTGCGAACCTCCAGTTTGATCATTGGCAACATCGAATGCATCATAAAATCTAACGGTATTCCCCTCCAGATCAACTGGCCTTGCCCAAATGGTTTGAGATAGTCGTGGGTCTTTATTTTGCCCCAATGATCTCAAACTGCTTTCATCATATGTCATGCTGGAAATTTCTGATGGTAGGCCATCAGACATCAGGAAAGCATCAACCAACTGCTTGGTAATCCCCAAGCCTGTCCCTTCATTATAATTTCCATAAACATTATGAGTAAGGGATGCTGCCTGACTAAATACACGATAAAAGAATGCCCCAGAAATTCCGGAATAGTCCTTTTGTTGAAAAAGATCTACCAGACTTCCTTGATAGATATTACTTCCCTGATGATCAATAAGTAATTCACCTGCCTCTACAGCTTCCTGTAAAAATCCTGAACCATCTTTACCTTCAACAGCAAATGGAGTACCCTTTTTTCCATGGTAATATTCCCAACTTCCCTCAAATAGCCCAACACGTGTCTTTAGTAAAAGAGCTGCTTCCTTATTGATCCTCCCTACACCAGCGTCCGATTTCCAGGATAAATTTACGATCGCTGAATCCAAATCCTTGATGATCTGAGAAGCTACCACATCCCTCTCATCTCTTGGTTTGTAGAGTTCATCACTACCAATATTGAGTGACTTGGTGATAATTGGAACCCCTCCGTATGTGCTCAAAAGATCAAAGTAAACCACTGCCCTGGTAAAAAAAGCTTCTCCTGTATATTGCCTTGATAAAACATCCCTGGGCACCTTGTAAGTATTTTCAAGTAAATAGTTCGCTCTTCGGATAAATCCATAATGCCCATCCCAGCCAATTGAACCAGGAGCAGCACCAGAAACTCCCCTGGTGTTTATTCTACCCGCTGGGCCTGAAGACACCAAGTTATCCGTACCGTTTTCTAAATTGAGAACCCTGTTGTTTCCCATTGTCCTTAAAAGCATATTATTGTCATAAAAAGCATTGACATAGCTCTTCAGATCACTCGAACTTGTAAAAAAACCATCTTCACTGAAGCTGTCCAAAGGTTGCAAGTTTAAAAAATCATCATCGCAGGCAGGAGTGACAATACTTAGCGCGATTAAAGCGATATATAATATGATATAATTTTTCATCGTCATCATCTTTTAAGTTTCTTTAAAATCCTACATTTAGCCCAAATGAAACGGTCCTTGAAGTTGGGTAACCGCTTACACCATTTCTGATCAGCGTAGGGTCCAGCTTTAACCATGAATTATTATAGATAAAACCAATATTTTCGATTGAAGCATTTAACGATGCGCGTTTGAGGCCAATACGGCTAATCAGTTCCTGATTGAAAGCATAGGTCAGGTTGATATTCTTGATTCGTAAATTCGAAAGGTTGAGCATATAATGATCATTGGCCTGATTTGTATTTTTACCATTTTGGTAAACTCTAGGGAAGAATGCATCAGGAGTATCTACCGTCCAATACCCTAAATCTTGATGAAGGTCATATGCAGTCCTTGAAGACCAGCCTGTAGTGGAAGCATGTCCCATTGCGTTTGTATTGCTCACCCACTGTGTTTCTTGCCCAACCCCATCTAAAAACGCTGAAAAACTGAAATTCTTCCATCCTAAATTCAAGAAAACACCATATTTGTATCGAGGATAACTATAGCCCAAAAGCTCTCTATCCCCTTGGGCAAACCAATATCCCCCAGACCCGTTACCAATGATACCATCCCCGTCCAAGTCTTTATAATAGACATCCCCAGGGAAATAAAAGCCATTTCCATTGGCTACCCAATCAGTCATATTTTCAGAATTTTGGGCAATTCCTTCGAACCTTTGACCATATACCTGTCCAAAAACTTCACCTGGGGTCCAAGTTCCATTTCTGAGACCAGCATCATTTCCTGGACCATACTCCACCACATAACCGATATAGTCTGACAATATACCTCGGACACCATATCTCAAGGGAGACCCATTAATATTAAATGCTTCATCTTCCCAATCGAGAGAAACTTCCCAACCTCTTGTTTCCGTTACCGCATTGTTGGCCCTTGGTACAGGCGTGCCCAATACAACCGGTAGTTGTTCAGCAACACCTAACGCATCATAGGTCGTTCTTTGATACCAATGGTAATCGATTTTCAACCTGCTTTGAAATAAACCAGCTTCAATCCCAAAACCTATTGACTGTGGTTTTTCCCATGTTCTATCAGATCTGGCTAAAGGAGGAGATGTTACGTAAGGCTGCTGAGATCCCTCTATAATCGATCTTGTCGTTGGGTTGGTCCCAAATACCGGTTGATAGGTATACAAGTCCTCGTTATCATTAGTACTTCCATTACCGTTTACATCCAACCGTTGGTTTCCCAGTTTACCCCATGAACCTGTCAGCTTAAATACATTGACTATCTCTTTTGCTGGCCAAAAATCTTCCATTGCTACATTATACCCTGCCGATACGGAAGGAAAAAATGACCATCTCGACTCAGGTGCAAACCTTGATGAGCCATCGTACCGTCCATTAAAATCCAACAAGTACTTACTTTGATAATTATAACTTGCCCTTAGGTAAACCCCTCTAGTGGCCCACTCATACAAGCTTTCTGTCATGGAATAATTAGCACCATAAGCATTGCTCAGAACAGGAAAATCCCTACTATAGAGCTCCCTTCTACTGTTATTAATTGCATTATATCTGTTGTGCTCTTGCTGGGCCCCAACAAGAAACAACATATGGTGATCATCAATATCCTTCTTGTATTCTACATTGAAATCAGCTTGATAATAATGTCTATTCGCTTCCAATCTATCCAATTGGTCATAGGCAGCGGACCTGGCCGATCTTCTAAAGGTTCCGTCTCCTTGATCAACCATGACCTCAAAAGTAGTAACACGATTGTTATTATAGGTGATATTTCTTGAGTATTGCCCTCTAATGGTCATTCCCTCCATTGGTTTGATTACCAAATTTGGGGACATCCAAAGTTCATCTTCATTACTTTCAAAAGTACCCTGCAATCCATCAAAAACCGGAAAAGCACTCAACCAATGGTAGTTGCCATCTGGGTTTTTTATGGGAACATTAGGAAAGTAGCTGATATTATTCCACAGATTTCCATCAGAACCTGCAGTTCCAGCTGCTCCCCTGTAATTTGGTCGTGTAGTTCTAATATTAGAATAACGAATATTCAACCCCACATTCATCCATTTATTTATATCCGTATCTACTTTTAACATCGCATTGTAACGGGAAAACTTATCCAAATCGGTATTGTACACCCCTTCTTTTGAATTGTAACCTAATCCCAAATAATAGGTTGTACTTTTGTCTCCACCTGAAATTGTTAGATTATGGGTTGCATTAACGGAATGATTTTTAAATGCTTCTCCCACATAGTCTGTATTTGAATGGGCATAGTTGTGTGCCTCCCACCTCATATCATCTTCTGCATTCCCACCATCACGTTCACCAATCCTACTATTATTGGGGATTTCTCCTGCCAAATATCTTCTAATATTATCAATGGTAGACTGGGGATAGAATCCTGTTACCTGCTGGGAATTGTAAAAAGCATCATTCATATCCAAAGCAAAATCCAATGAGTTTTGGGTATGTGGTAACATAAATGGAGAGTTGATCTGAACATTGGTAGAGTAACCCACCTGCATTGGACTTCCTTTTTGTCCCTTTTTTGTTGTGATCACAATAACACCAAAAGGAGCCCTGGAACCATAAATAGCCGATGCTGCTGCATCTTTCAATACTGAAATCGATTCGACATCATTTGGGTTGACCGTATTAATATCCTGTTCTACCCCATCTACCAGTATCAATGGGGACTGAGTGGTACCCAAGCCGGTAAAGCCTCTGATATTCAGGTTAGCTGTTGCATCTGGGGCTCCAGATGTCAGGTTTACGTTTAGACCAGGCACTGCCCCTTCCAGCATTTCTGCAACTGACCTGACGGGCCTGTTCTCCAATACTTTTGGGTTTACCATTTCAACAGCCGCAGTCAAGTTGGATTTCTTTTTGGTTCCATACCCAACCACTACGACTTCATCCAATCCCTGAAAATCTTCCTCTAACTTAACTTCAACTTCACTCTGATTTGAAATCTCTATTTCTTGGGTCTTATACCCTACAAAAGAGATAACCAATATTCCTCCTTCATCAGGAACCTCTACCGAAAAGTTCCCGTCTATATCTGAAACGGTTCCTCTTGTAGATCCTTTCACCAATACCGTTACACCTGGGATAGGTTCATTGGTAGAACTGGAAACTATCTTTCCAGAGACCGTAAACTCTCGGATTGCATATTCTATGATACTTGAGCCTGGATTGGCTTTATTAACGCTGATATTACGATTTACCTGTTTGAATTTTAATTGCTTCTCCTTGGCAATTTGAACCAATATATCCTCGACACTTTGTCTTTGCTTCTCCAAACTAAACCGATCAGATAAGAAAGGATCCGTTTTGTCATAAACAAATGTGAATGGGGTTTTTGATTCCAAATCCTTAAATAGATCTTCAAGCTTTATATTATTAAAGCCGACATTGACACTTACTTCTTTCATGCTTTTGACACTTTGGGCATTGGAATCCGTGGCCCATAGCATATTTACAAATAACACCTGCATAAACAGCCCAATTATAGAATAGGTAAATCCCATGAGCAATAGTTTTAGTACTCTTTTTTTCATATTTTTGAATGGTTTTATTGTTTTAAGAAAGGCAATTGAACTTCTCATTTACCGTATTGATTGGCAGATCAATACGGTATTTCTTTTCATAGGCTAGATCGTTTTTTCAATTAAACATCAGTATCAATTTCTTGTCATCCAGTTCATATTCAAAATCCTTATTATAGGAAACCGCATCCAGGATATTCGATAAATATTCATTTTTGAAAGTTCCCTTTAGGTTCCAGTTTTGATCAGGAACTCCCTTGATTTCTACACTTACACCATACCACCTGCTGATTTCCTTTACAAAACCTGAAAGGTCCGTTCCATCAAAAATCAATTCCCCATTTCTCCATAAGATGGCCTTATCAAATGTATTTGCATCATTTTCTTTGCTGAACTCATGAAATGCATTTAGAGATTTAAGATAGGTCAGGCCTTTCCCGGGTGTTAGGGCGAGCTCTTTCTCATAACCCTTCTTATGATTTTTTACTTTGACAGCTCCTTCCAATAGTGCCACGCTTAATCTATCATCTTCTTTAAAAGCATGAACATTGAACTCTGTGCCCAAAACTTCCACCTCGAGGTCTTCAACTTTTACTACAAAAGGTCTACTTGTGTCAGTTACTATATCAAAAAATGCTTCACCCTCAAGTGTTACAAACCTACCAGAGTCCGAAAAATGCTCCGGGTAAGAAAGTTTGCTTTCCGCATTGAGCCAAACTTTGGAACCATCCGGTAACTGAAATTGGGACTTTTGTCCTTTTGGGTTTGATTTGTGGACCTTCGTAAGTGAAATAGGTTGGATTGCTTCCTCCTGCTTGTTGAAAAATATGATGGATAAGACCAAAATTGCTACCAATGATGCGGCCACACCATAACTTGTCCTCCTAATATCCCAACTTCCTCTTCTTCTCTTAGCCCCTTCGCTTAAATATTGTTCCCAAATTTTCCTTTTTTGATCCTCGTGATTGATCAGCTTATTGTCCTCGAGGTCAGTATGCCAAAAAGCCTGGAGTTTTTCAAACTCATATTGGTTGCTATGATCCTTTTTCACCCAGTCGTACACAGCCTTCTTTTCAGAAGAAGAGGCATTTCCTTGAAAAAATCTGATTAATAAAATTTCTATATCTTGGTTCTTGTCCATGAAGTCATAATATCTCGATCAATATTAAAGACAACAGTTTCCAATAAAACCCGTAATGAAAATTTAACTTTTTTTACTTTTTCAGAAAAAAATTAAGAATGGAACTACAAACACAAAAAAATATCCTTTCTATATATTCCTGTACTAAAGAAACAATGACAGAAACCGTTGATTTGAAACTAAAATCCTTCCTTGATATTCATCATAAAATTGTTGGAGGGTACCCCTTAAATCCGTAATGGCCAGTTTTAAGTGCACTTCAACCGTCCTCTCTGATATTTCCAATATCTCTGCCACCTCTTTGTAGGACAAATTCTCATCTTTTACCATTTTGAAAACCAACCTTCTTTTGGGTGGTAAGTTTGCAATCACCCGGTTGAGTTCCCTTTTTAAATCTCCATTGATCATCTTCTTTTCAGGGTCTGAAATATCGGGGATAAGATAATCCTGTATATCATCAATACTTATTTTTCCTTTTTCCCTTGAGGAAGCCTTAATCGAATTCAGGGCCCTATTTTTAACCATTTTGAAAAGATACCCTTCAAAATTCTCAATTTGGAGTAAGCCTTCCCTTTTCTGAAGTAATTTTAAAATCACCTCGGAAACTACCTCTTCTGCCTGTTGGTAATTGGGTAAAAACAACAAAGCTAAATTGATAAGTCTAGTGTGATAGTGGTCAAAGAAAACCGAAAAAGCCTTCTCATCATTTTTTTCCACTATCTTTTTTAATATATGATTAAGCCTTATTGGGTTCATTGTTTTTCAGGAATAAGCTTTGCGATGAAATAGATGGAATAATTGTATAGAACTGAGATTCAATCCAGAACTAAATATAGACCATTTGACCTAAAAAACAAATTTATTCTAAAATTCTTTCATAAAACCAAATATGTAATGATATGCCATAACTACAGTACCGGAGAGAATCTTGCTTTCAGTTTTCCTCGGACACTTTTGGAAAACCTTGCTACATTGTTCATTTTGTCCAACACTTGGTTTACAATTTTCAATTAAAATTATATCAACCTATTTCATAACATAACCGTGAACTTATAGCGAACTGTCGTCCACCCGACTACCAGCTGGCATTCCTATCAATTCGTAATTGGTGCTTCTTCCTCCTGCTGCTTCTTTTTGCAAGATCCCTTTCTCAATAAGGTCGTTAATATCCCTAACTGCTGAATCTTTAGAGCACTTTGCAATCTTTGCCCATTTGGACGAGGTTAATTTCCCGTCAAAACCATCCATTAGCCTATTCAATAATTTTCTTTGTCGGTCGTTTATTGGAGTATCTATGTGCTTCAGCCAAAAATCAGCTTTGAACAAGACTTTTGAAAGTATTAAATCCGTGGACCTTAAAGCGTTGATCAAACAGTTTAAAAACCAAACAATCCAATCAGTTATATCCAAATTCCCCTTTTGCGTTTTTTCCAATATCTCATAATACTGTTTTCTTTCCAACCGGACTTGGGCAGACATACTGTAAAAACGTTGGTTACTTTTGTCAGCTTGCGCCAACAGCATATCCGTCAATGCTCTGGTAATTCTTCCATTTCCATCTTCAAAAGGGTGGATGGTCACAAACCATAAATGGGCGATTGCTGCTTTCATTACCAAGTCCATTTTACTGTTGTTGAACCAATATAGAAATCGGGTCATTTCTTTTTCAACCAGGTTGGAATCAGGCGCTTGAAAATGAACCCTTTCTTTCCCCATTGCCCCGGATACAACCTGCATAGGACCAGTAGTATCTTTTCTCCAATCTGCTACGGTAATTTTGTACATCCCACTTCTTCCTGTGGGAAACAATGCAGCATGCCAGTCAAAAAGCCTGTCAGCTGTCAATGGGTCAAAGCATCTTTGGGTAGCGTCAAGCATCATTTCTACTACTCCTTCTACACTTCTTTCAGCATCCACCGCTCCTGCTATTTCCATTCCCAATCTACGAGCAATTGATGAACGCACTTGGTCGGGGTCAAGGAATTCGCCTTCTATCTCCGATGATTTTAATACATCAAGGGTCAATGTATCAAGTAGCGCCTCATTTCTCAAATCGAAGCCTAATGTTTCCATTTTTCCAATAAGTCTACCCTGTAAATTTCTTGCCTCACTTAACAGGTCCAAGAAGTCATTACTGTTCCAGGTAAATTCCGGCCAATTATCTTTTTGATGTATAAAAGCTCTCATTCAATGCATTATTTGCAACGAAAATAACCTTTATTCGATTCTAATCAAAATTAATCGTTGCGTATTTTGCATCAAATAGCAGCCTTATTCGTTGCAGGGTCGCCTCTTTTGCTATTGACTAATGTTTTTTTCAAGTTGCTACAAATTGTCAACCCCTGACCTGGTGTAACTTGCAATTGCCCTCTTATATTCCAACGAATTTATAATAGGAAGCACTGGGTTCAGAAGTAGTTGATTTGTTTCTATCAATAGCTGCTTGAGGATTGCTAATTATTATTATAATCTATTTTATCTTTTTCGTCAGGCCATCTAAAATTCTATTCTTTTTCACTTACTTTATAAATCTATTTTCCGGAAATCTCTTTTTATTTTAAAGTTCCGTCTTTAAGAATTGAATCTATTTTACGACCCGTACAATTCTTACGGTACAAGAGTTACGATGGGTATTAATTCAGAAAAATACTTTCTCCAAACACTTTAAATTTAAGACAGGCTAATCAGTATCTTTATTTCAAACTAGCCAAAGTAGAGCCATTTCAAAAATCAACCCGATGAGACAGCTACCTGTTCAGAAACTATTAAAGGAGGAATATGCGAAAATCCTTCCCTTACATCAGCACCTAACAGACTATTCTGACATTCTCCACCGTCATGATCATTACGAATTTATTCTTTGCTCTGCTGGATTAGGAAAACATTCAATTGATTTCAAAACCCTTGAGATCAAACCACATCGCCTTTATTTTGTAAGGAAAGGTCAGGTTCACATTATTGAAAAATTTGAAAGAGACGGATGGTTAATTCTTTTTGGGGAGGAGCTCTTTAACCGATTTCTAAAAATTCATCCAAAGGAGGCATTGAATGGGATTCTCAATCCCTTTTCATCATTTCCTTACATCGATCTGGAAGAAAGTTTATTGAGGATCTTTGATCTATTGATTGAACAGTTAAAAACTGAATTAGCTAAAGAAAAACAGGATTTTGACATCATTCTCCACTATGTATCGATTGCATTGCTTTATGCCAATAGAGCGCAGATCGTCCAACATCCATCTGAATCCCTCGACATTACAAATCGTAAATTATTTGGTGAACTTAAGCAACTCATTGAAGAAAAATACAAAGAACAGCATTTGGCATCTTATTATGCCAAAGCATTAAATTCCGACATCAAAAAAATAAACAGAATTTGTCGTGATGCTGCTGGTACTACACTATTTGGTTTATTACAGGAACGATTAATCACCGAATGCAAGATAGAACTTTACTTATCATCGAAAACCATTAAGGAAATTTCTTACGAAATGGGCTTTAATGATCCAGCTTTTTTTGGGAGATTTTTCAAAAGACATACAGGATATACTCCACTTCAATTTAGAAATAAAAGGATTTTTTAAGCCATACTTTACCCGAAATGTACCATAAAGCAATGTTATGATTCAAATAATTTTGCAAGATGGAAGCATACAAACAATCACAAAAAGGAATCATCTGGGGAATCTCAGCTTCCTTTTTCCTCTCTTTCACTTTTCTGATCAATAGTTTAATTGCTAACTCAGGTGGAAATTGGGCATGGACGGCCAATTTGAGAACCCTTTTTTTAATCCCAATTTTGGGTGTAGTTCTTTTTCTTACAAAGCAACTTCTTCCTTTGGCGGGTGCTTTGAAACAAGAATTCTGGCTCTTCGCAAAATGGGGAACAATTGGTTTTGGTATCCTATATACTTTTATTTCAATCGCATCCCTGTATTCTCCTGGATGGATGGTAGCAGCTACTTTTCAAATAAATATTGTGGCCGGTATATTACTGGCCCCATTGATCTATAAAGATCACCGTCGAAAAATTCCCAAACGCTCAGTTTATCTGTCCCTACTCATACTAGTGGGCGTTTTGGTCATGCAATTAGAAAACTTTGAAAATCTAAGCTCATGGCAGAATGTTTCCATCAGCTTTTGCCTGGTTCTTGTCGGCGCAATCGTATGGCCTTTAGCCAATAGAAAACTGATGGTAAAACTGGAGGAGAAAAACCTACAGTTAAATGCCACTCAAAGAGTCTTGGGAATGAGTGTCGGATGTATCCCTTTGCTTTTAATGCTAGCTTTAGTAGGTTATAATCAATCTGGTTTTCCTCCCACATCTCAACTGGAAGCATCTTTTTATTCGGCTCTTTTTTCAGGATTTCTAGGAGGCGTCTCTTTTTACTTTGCAACCCAGATGGTTCATTCTCAACCTGTTTCTTTAGCCGCCATCGAAGCTACTCAGGTTTTGGAAATTGTTTTCACGCTATTGGGTGAAATTATTCTATTGGGGACTTCTGTTCCTGGAAAATTTGGAATAGCGGGAATTGCAATTGTAGTAGCAGGACTAGCACTACATTTTGTGAATGCACTGAAAAAATCGAAGCAAGTGGAATCCAATACGATCGCATTTTTTGCGAAAACAAATTGAAATAGACTAACTGGCAATAAATTTTCCACCCTCATTTATTTTAATATCAATTCCAATTTTTCTTTTTTGAGTTTTCAATGAACCTTGATAAAACAATTGCGGTTTGAGCAACCTCTCAAGCCACAATTGTTATTATGGTTGTATACCGTTATTATTTTTTTACTTAGATTATATAAGTCTTTTTCAAAAATCCCCTGACTGAAACAGGTTCTCGCCCCAATATATTAGATAAATCCTTAGTGGGATGGTCAAAATAACCGTTCTTTACCTGGTTTGCAAACCCCAGGTTAGCTTGAATGTACATTTCAGGGATATCCGCTTCTTTACTTTGTTGTTCGTAGGTTTCAGAATCAATTGGATTGTATTCCAGATTTTTACCCGTCAATTCAGATAATATTTCCATAACCTCATTGAAACCTACTGAAGCAGTACCTCCAAATTCATACGTCTTATGATCATGTTCATTTTTGGATAATACTTTGGCTGAGCCAATAGCCATATCTTGTCTTGTAGCAAATGAAAGCTTTCCGTTACCCATTGGCATTGCATATCCTTCAGTTAAAACCTTCTCACCTAATATCATTGGTAAGGATTCCATATAAGGTGCATTGCGAAGTATGGTATAGTTTAAACCGGATTGTTTAATAGCCTCTTCGGTTAAGGCGTGCATATCAGCAGTACCTTCAGGATTATTCTTACCTAGTGACTTTTCACCTTGTGTACTTGTATATACTATACTTTTAACGTTGCTATTTACTGCTGCATCAATAACATTTTTATGAACTGTAAAATCTTGTGCTGCTTCGTGAGTAGATACAAAGAAAAGGGTTTTAATACCATTGAAAGCTTTTAGCAAGGACTCCTTATTGGCATATTCACCAATTCTTACTTCAACCCCCAATGCGGCAATCTCCTTAGTTTTGTCACTTACTTTACGAGTTAATACTGCTATTTCGGATGCTGACTTTTCTTTTAATAGTTCTGTTAAGGTCAAATAACCTAAATGACCTGTTGCTCCTGTTATTAGTATCATGATTTTATATAATTTAAAGTTGATTATTGTTTATTTGGAACCTCACAGCCATTTTCATCACAGGTATAACCAGATGGGCTTTTGCTAATTAAAGATTTGTAAGGACCATAATCTTTTAAAATTCCTGAGAGTGTCTCTTTAAATACCTCTTTAGGTTGTGCCCCAGATAGTGAGTATTTTTTATTAATTACAAAATACGGTACGCCACGTAGGCCATTATTAATACCTTCTTGTATTTCCGATTTGATTTCAGCTCTATATTGGTCGCTTTTCAACATGGCTAAAGTTTCTTCTTTTGAGATACCAAATTCTTCACCTAATTCTGTCAACACATTTGGGTCTGCTATATTTTTAGCCTCCAAATAGGAAGCTTCAAAAAGTCGCTTTGCCATTGCTTTGCCATGACCTCTTTGTTTGGCCATATAAGCCAACCGGTGTGCATCCATGGTATTGACCATTATTACAGCGTCCATGTGTAGTTCCAAATTTGCACTACTAGCCATATCCTCTATGTATTTTGACTTTTTTCTGGCTTCCTCTAAACTGAAACCGCTTTGCTTAGCGATTTCATTTACGGTAAAAGCTCCTTGTAGTGTAGGGTTTGACTGAAAACTCTTGTATACCACTGTGGCATTGATACCTAAATCAGCAATCGCATTATCAAGGTTGGCTTCCCCTATATAACACCACGGACATAGGTAATCTGACCACACTTCTACAAGTACGGTATTATCTTCATTTATTGCGGTTTCTGTTATTTTGTTTTCAGTGATCATCATTTCTTGATTTTGATTATTGGACTGTGCTGTTACTTTAAAAAAGGCGATTGAACCAATGACAATGGTGCAAATTCCAATTAAGGAAACTGCATTTAGTCTATTCTTTTTATATACTTTTATCAATTTCATCTTATGGATTTAGAGTGTTTAGTAGTTAATACTCTTTGAATTATCACACAAAAATAGACAGATGTTTATTTATCAACAAGTGTTTATTTATCTTTGCAGAAAGATTTAAGAAATTATAGATTAGATATGTTGCTTAATGAACATTTTAAAGATATCTGTTGAATAATACCGCATAGAAAACACAATGAAAAATGGACAGAAGAGTTAAAAAATCGAGACAGGCTTTATTTGATGCTTTTACGAAATTGATGGTTGAACATCCTTTTCAAAAGTTATCTATTGCGATGGTCACAAAAGAAGCTGATGTAAATAGAGGTACATTTTACCTTCATTTTAAGGATAAATTTGAGTTACGAGAACAATGCATTGATATGCATCTTACACAACTCATGACCAGTTGCGCAGGTGGAAGTAAAGAAGAGTTTACGTCTAAAAAAGCCATGCTGACCACCTTTGATTATTTGAATGCTAATGCTGCTTTTTATAAAGTGATGCTTACCGGAGAGGACAATACTTTCTTTCGGAAAAGAATGGAAGAAATTTTAAAAGTTGGATTAAGTGATTTCATTGAAAGCAAGACATTTAAAGACCCTATCGACAAAGAAATTATGATGCAGGCTACAATTTCAGCAGGTGCAGGTTTAATTGAGTGGTGGCTAACAACCAAAAATGAACTTGATCCAGGTTATTTGGTGGAACGGTTTTGGGATATTATTTATGTTGAGCGGTAATTTTTAATATTTGACCAGAAAGAAAAACTAGACTTGAAATCGCAGTTTACAAATAACAGAACATTAACATTTGAAAAACTCATGCCAAAATTCTTGTTCTATTCAAATGGATTTGGAATACAGGTGAAGAAGTGAAAAGGGGGACAAAATGGAGGACGAAAAGGGGGACAAATTTGAGTCATTTGGAACCAATTGGAATTGAATTGAATCAAATTTATTACACAAACTACATCAGGAACCCTATAAAACACAAAAAGTTGAACACAAAGGCTCAACTAATTGTTTAGTAGCGGGAACTGGACTATTTAAAACAACTGAAAAACAGTATCTTATATAAAAAGGGGGACAAATAGGGGGACAGGTTCATTTTGGTTTTATAGCTCTAAATTTATTTGAATCGTATTATTCTAAAGCGGCTCATAATGCCAATAAAGGCCATTTTTCAATTCGAATTTTTGAATGGTCTTTTTTCTTTTTGATGTAAAAAGCAGCAAATCGGCCTACTTGAATAAGGACAATTTTCAGAAAACGAACCTTTGATTTAGGATTGAATTCATTTGCATGCTTTTGAATCTCATTTCCACTTCGTAAAACTCGTACGGTACGAGGGGTACGAGCCGTACGAAGTGTACGAATTCTGAAATTTTGTATACCTGAACTCTTATCTAGATTTTCATATTTTAACCATAACTAAGATATTTGATAACCTCAGAAAAATAGCAAAGAACAAACCGCTTAACCTAGCTTTGAGCCAATATTAATTACGTTGATACATACTTCCAAGGAGGAAAACTTTTGTAAACCTATAGCAAAAATATTTATAACAGGATACACGGAGGGTTTTGTTTTTTTGGCAGCACAGTCCCTTTTAGGAAAAGGACATGAAGTTCATCTACATGCCCGAAATAGGCAAAAAGCTGCAGATCTTATCTCAAGAATGCATTTAAGCTGAGTTCCTGTGGATTTTCCTAAATGCCAGAGGATTCATACCCATACCCTTTTTGAAAAATTTATTAAGGTGACTTTCATCTGAAAAACCCAATGAGTATGCAATTTCACCAATTCTAAGGTCGCTGTGTTTTAATCGGTGTTCGATTAGCTGTAGCCTGTAGTTGGTAATGTAATTTTGTAGGCTTATTTCTGCGTGTTTTTTAAAGTATCTACCGAGATACGATTCGGAAATTCCAAATTCATCACTAATTGTTTTAGCTCTGATTTTATCCGGTTCATAAATATGCTTATGAATGTACTGTAAAATATCCATGATTTTTCCTTCCGTGTGATCCCCTACTGTTTCCGGCAGATATTTGGCAATGTTGCGCGCTACCACAACAATCATGGTGTTTACCAAATGCTCGATCAATTCCCTATTGTAGAGGTCTCTATTTACGTATTCCCGGATAATGGCATCCACCATTGGTTTTACCAATTGTTTGTCGGTTTGATTTTTTAAAATACAACCCGGTTTATGACTTACATTCTGTAATATATATTCAAGTTGTTCGACTTTATCTTTCCATAAGCCACTTTCCTTAATGTAAATATCAGTAAACCTCAAAAAGAAAAAGGTAGTGGTGGTTTCAATATCAAAAGAATGGCAGTCTTGGGGTGTAATCAGGAACATATGTCCCGGGTGGTAGTCAAATTTATTTTGATTGATACACTGCTTACCAGTTCCCTCCATTATATAGACCAGTTCAAAGAACATGTGAGAATGTTCCAGTTTAGGACATTCATCAAGCGTTTTGGTAACAATTTCAAATTGTTGATATAATGCTTCTCGATTCATGGTTTTTAAAATAGAGTACAAATATACTGATTAATGGATTAAAGGTACAATAAAAGTGGTCTTTATTAGGTATATTTTTGCTTTATAATTAAAAGTATTTACTAATGAAAGCTATTATTATAGAAAAACCGGGAGATGTGGGCTCAATGAAAATAGTCTCCATAAAAAAGCCTTTGATACAAAAAGATGAAGTACTCATAAAAACCAAAGCCATTGGGATAAATCCTGTAGATGTGAAAAGCAGGGCCGGTAAGGGGGTGTATGGGCGCCTGAAAGATATTCATCCGCTTATTTTAGGATGGGATATATCGGGTGTGGTAGTTGAAGTAGGAGATGCTGTGACAGATTTTAGTATAGGAGATGAAGTGTTTGGCATGGTCAATTTTCCAGGCCATGGTCAAGCTTATGCAGAATATGTAGCGGCTCCCGCATATCATTTAGCATTGAAACCTAGCAATATAAGTCATATAGATGCAGCAGCTACAACACTTGCTGCACTTACAGCCTTTCAGGCCATGACACATCAATTTTCTATTAAGCCAGGGAATAGAGTTCTAATCCATGCTGCTTCCGGAGGTGTAGGTCACTTTGCTGTTCAATTAGCTAAGCACTTTGGAGCCTATGTAATCGGTACTTCGTCTGCAGCAAACCGCGAATTTGTACTAGGACTGGGAGCCGATGAACATATTGACTATCGTTCTAAGAAGTTTGAAGAAGCAACATCGGATATTGATTTTGTACTGGATACCATAGGAGGTCAAAACATTGACCGTTCACTTGAGGTGGTAAAGCCGGGAGGAACCATCATTAGTATACCTACTGGCCTTAATGCAGAAGTAACACAAAAAGCAAAGAATAAAGGAGTAAATGGATTTTTCTTTCTGGTTCAGTCAAACGGCACTGATATGAAGGCGCTAGCGAAATTATTGGAAGACGGATATTTGAAACCACACTTGTCAGCAAGCTTTCCATTCGTTGAAATGACAAAAGCCCATGAACTCCAAGAAACCGGACATGTAATTGGAAAGCTGGTAGTAACTCTTGATGATTAATATTCAACTAAATGATGAAATGAAAAATCACATAATAATTTTATTGTCTTTGATTACTTTAAGTATTTCAATAAATGAAAAAGCATTTGGGCAAAATGGATCTCTTGAAATCATCGCAGAATTGCCTATCAGACCCGGTGATGTTGCTGTTTCTAAATCCGGGCGCGTTTTTGCCACCATCCATAGTCTTGGAAGTAGAAACCTTCAGTTGATTGAAATTAAGGGCAGAAACCGATTTGAACCCTTTCCAAGCAAATCCCTCCAAAAGAATGAAAATCCAGCAAGTGACCAATCTCTGGATTCACCTTTGGGGTTGATCTTTGACAAAGAAGATAGACTTTGGGTGATTGACATGGGGCAAGAGCTTGGTAAAACCAGACTTTGGTGTTTTGATATTGATCAAAAGAAAGTTCTTAGAAAAATCGAGCTACCCGAAAGTGTTGCCCCTAAAGGCAGCTTTATACAGGATGTAGCTATTGATTATGAACACCAATGGGCGTATCTGGCTGACATCAACAATCCAGGAATTATAGCACTGGACATGGCCACCGAAACTGCCCGAAGATTTGGTGGGGCTAAAGAGCTGGAAGCCGAAGATATCGATATGGTGATCGATGGCGAGTTGGTTTATTTTGGTGGGAAACCGGCCCGTGTAGCTGTCGATCCAATAACCATCAGCCTTGATGGTAATACAGTTTTTTTTGGAGCAATGAATGGAACCAACTGGTATAGTCTGGACGCACAGCTTTTTCGTGAAGGAGCGAGTGATGAGTCCATTCAAAAGAGTATTGTACGCTTGGGGGTAAAACCGATAAGTGACGGAGCATCTTCTGATGGTTTGGGCAACCACTATTTTACGGATCTTACTGCACATGCTATCACTCGATTAAATCCGGATGGAACGCTGGAACACATCATACAGGATGATCGCTTGAAGTGGCCGGACAATGCCTATCTTGCTTCAGACGGCTCTTTTTATATTTCGGTTAATCAGCTAAATACCACACCTGCATTTACAGGAGGGGAAGATGAAGGTAAACCGCCTTATTACATTTATCGCTTTAAACCTCAGTCACACAATAATGATATTCCTGTACCTGACCGAGTTTCAATTGATGGCGGACTATCAATTAAAGAAGGCAATAAGCTAAAAGAAACAGCCTTGTATTTCTATGCTTTCTGGAATACAGGAAAGCAGGAATATCTGGACAGAGCTATCTCGGAGAAGTTTATCGATAGAACCCTCCCGGAAGGTCGCCCACAGGGGCCGGAGGGGCCAAGATTTGCCTCCGATGCATTCAGAAAGGCCGTGCCGGATTTGAGATGCGAGGTCAAGGATTTACTTATAACAAAGGATAAGGTAACTATTCGAATGGTGTTTAGAGGAACTCACCTGGGAGCATTTGCAGGAGTGGCACCAAGTGGAAAACCCATTGAGTTTAACGCTATCGACATCCTTAGAATTGAAGAAGGAAAAATTGTTGAAAACTGGCATTTGGAAGATAACCTCAGCCTATTTCAGCAACTGGGAGTCGTGAAGCTTTAAGGTTCCTATTTACAATTATTAAAACATTTTAAAATCATGGAAAAATATCTAATTCCAGGCAGGGACGATGTGTCTGCCAGCGATCAGGTGTTGTTTGACACCTTAGAAAAAGGCATTGGCTTTGTACCTAATCTGTATGCTTACTATGCGAAAAACGCCACAGCTCTTTCAGATCTGTTGACACTGGAAAATAGAAAATCCAGCCTGAATGCCAAAGAAAAGGAAATAGTCAATTTGGTGGTGAGCCAGTACAATGGCTGCAAGTATTGTGTTTCAGCGCATACACAACTGGCATTGAAAAGAGGGTTTAATGATGAACAAATACTGGAGATACGAAAAGGGTCAGCAACCTTTGATACCAAACTTCATGCATTGGCCGTATTTTCCCTTGAATTAGCCTCCAATAACGGACAGGTTTCCGAAGCAATTAAGGATGATTTCTTTAACGCTGGATATTCTGAAGCTAACATGATCGATGTGGTAGTACTAGCGGGAGGACGAACCATTGCTAACTACATACATAACCTTGTTGGATTTGAGATTGACTGGCCTTTGGCTCCAGGACTTGAGTAGTCATTACTGAACATCATTATTATGAAAGGAACAACACATTATTTTTTAATTGCCTTGATTTTAGGTTTCACTCTGACATTCATAACGTCATGTGGTGAAGAGCATAGAAATGAGATAAAGAACGAGCAACAACCTACGTCAGCAGTATCACACTGGCCCAATGGGGCACGTCTGGTTGTTTCATTCTCTATGCAGTTTGAAACGGGGGGGCAGCCAGAGGGTGCCGAAAGCCCTTTTTCAAATAATCCGTTACCATCAGGATCTCCAGACCTTCCCGCAGAGAGCTGGTTTCGCTACGGAGGTAAAGAGGGTATTTACAGGATGCTGAAGCTTTGGGAAAAGCATGACATAAAGGTGACTTCCCATGTAGTAGGAGAAGCGGCGGTTAAATATCCAGAAGTAGCCAAGGCTATTGCCTCTGGTGGTCATGAAATCGCTGCTCATGGCATTGCCTGGGATGATCAGTGGAATATGACGTATGAAGAGGAGTTGGCCTTTGTGAAAAAGGGAATCGATACAGTGGAATCGATTACCGGAAGGCGTGGACGAGGATACAATGCCAACTGGTTGCGCAGAGGTCCGAATACGCTGAAAGTGCTTCAGGATTTGGATTTTCTTTACCATATCGATGACTTGAGTCGTGATGAACCCTTTATAACCAAGGTGAGAGGTGAGAATTTTGTGATCATTCCCTACACCTTGCGCAACAATGACATAGTGAACATAGAAGGCAAAAGCTGGAGCCCCGATCAGTTTCTGGCACAACTTAAGGCAGAGTTTGATCAATTATATGTGGAAGGAGCAAGTCAGCGTAGAATGATGAGCGTGAGCCTCCATGATCGAATAGGAGGAACCCCTGCAGTGGTGCATGTTGTGGATGAATTTATCCAATATGCAAAATCTCATGAGGGGGTGGTCTTTATGCGGAAGGATGATATAGCGGAATTGGTGAAAAATGACCCTCATACACCTGTGGATAATTCTGAAAGGGAATTTAACCGATAAGTATTCAAACGTTTTGCAAAACACGAAAGTTATACCGCAAGATCATCAGGGAGTTAGTACACTCCTGGCATTTGCCCTCATACCTTTAGGCGGGCTTGCAACAGATATATTTATTCCTTCGCTACCTGCAATGGCTGACTCTTTTGGGGTTTCTCAAGCAGCCGTACAGGGCTTGATCATGGTGTTTATGATTAGTTTGGGGTTTAGTCAGGTATTTGCAGGAAGTGTCCTGGATAGCTTCGGCAGATACCGTATCAATTTGTTTTGTTTGCTGGTCTTTACCCTAGCTAGCTATGGGATTACGTTGCAGTCGGATATTACCCTGATTTATTTGTCGCGGATTGTGCAAGGTCTTTCGGTCTCTCTGATCATTGTCGGTCGCAGGGCTTATTTTGTGGATGTTTATTCTGGAGAGCGCCTAAAAAATTACACCAGTCTATTCTCGATCATTTGGGCAGCTGCACCCATAATCGCTCCTTTTATCGGGGGATATTTACAACAAGGGTATGGATGGGAATCGAATTTTTATTTTCTAGGCGTTCTTACCACTATCATCCTGATCCTTGAAATAATATACGGAGGCGAGTCATTAACTGTGAAATCACCTTTCCGTGGCAGGAGCTTATTAAATACCTATAAAAACATGTTATCCACCCCGGATTTTAGTCTAGGTATACTTATAGTAGGGTTGAGCTATTCTCTTTTAGTGATTTATGGTATTTCCAGTCCCTTTATTATTGAGCATGTATATCACTTCTCTGCAGTAATAACCGGGTATAGTTCGCTGGCATCCGGGGCAGCACTCATGACCGGAGGTATTGTTTCGAAATTAATGATCCGATATCCCTTTCATCGCAAACTGATGATGGGGTCTATTCTTTCCGTTGTTGTTGGAGTTTTGATGTGCATGGTCTCCAAATTCTACAGCAATATTTATACACTCATTAGTCTAACTCTGGCATTGCATTTATTATCAGGCTTTCTGTTCAATAATGTTTATGCCTACTGTTTGAGACGGTTTTCTACTAATGCCGGAACAGCCAGTGGGCTTACCGGAGGTGGTATTTATATAGTGAGTTCTATCCTGATTTTTGGAGTCATTAGGTTGGTCAGCATCGAGGGTCAATTAATCCTCGCTCTGGTCAATCTTGTATTGGTAGTGCTTATGTGTTTCACGGTGTACTTCTATTTGAAAAAGGCAAAAAGTTATTAGGTCCAGCAGAACCCTACACCTTACTTCATCATACATCCTCAATCAGACGGTTGAGTGGGTACTTAGAAAAGCTGGTTCAACAAGTGGAATAAAAAATAAACATAAAAGAATATGATACGCATGATTACATTATTAGCCCGATTGCAACCGAAGTTTATATATGTTCTTCGGATTGCCGTCTTTATCGTCATGGGGTGGATTGGCGGCCTAAAAGCTTTTCAGTATGAAGCTGATGGTATTGTCCCATTTGTAGCCAATAGTCCTTTGATGAGTTTTTTTTACGATCATCCGGATCAGTATCAGGAACATAAAAATAAGGAAGGGGAGCATGTACCGGCAAATATTGAATGGCATTTGGGAAATGGCACTTACACCTTTTCCTATTTTCTGGGAGCCTTTATTGTTTTCCTGGGCTTTCTCAATCTCTTGGGAATTTGGTTCAAAGAGGTAGGGTTAATTGCCGGACTCCTGACTGTTGGGATGTCTCTGGTAACACTTTCATTTCTTATCACTACACCAGAAGCATACGTCCCAAATCTGGGTGGAGAAAATTTCGGATTTCCTTATTTGTCTGGTGCTGGCAGGTTGGTGATCAAGGATGTGATCATGTTAGGCGCTGGTTTGGTGTTGGCTTCTGAATCAGCAGCTCAATTTGTGTCTGGCCCAACTCCAAAAACCTACTAATATGAGATCAGGATTAAAAGGAATCATACTTTTTGTAATTGCAGTTTTTCTACTGGCAACCAGTAAAAAAGACCTGTTGACCAGCAGTATTCAGGAATGGCGCATTCGCAGGAAAATGATTTATGATGCATCTGAAAGCCAGCGTGAATTGGTGTTCGATCGAAAATCTCTGGAGTATGATAGTATCCACCAGCAATTTAAAAATCCTGAATTGTACTTTGAAATCGTTCGACTTGGTTCCATTGATTTCAAAAAACACATGAGCTCCAATAAAAGAATAGAAGATAGTTCAACTGCTGAAAATGCATCAGAAAGCAACTAATAAGTACTTGACCGAGACGCGGTTCATGTTTTACTGTCATGTAAAAATCAAGATCCCGCTTTCGTCCTCTGCATCGGACATCATTGATCATTGTTTTGATCTGATGGATGATATTGACAGAAGTTACAATTCATATTCTGCAGGATCTCATTTTGATCGAATCAATAAAAATCCCGGGGAGTGGATAACAGTAGATAATAACACTATTTGGTTATTGAATGAACTCAATAGAATTCGCGACTTGACAAAGGGTATTTACAACATAGAAGTGATGCCATTGCTGAGAACTTGGGGATTTTATCAGGAGCAAGGATTAAACTTACCTCAACAGCGTGAGATTGATCAAATACTGGACAGAATTGGAAAAAAGGGATTAGAAATGAATGGTAATCAAGTCGGAATCTGCAAAGGAACTGAATTGGTCACGGGCTCCTTTATCAAAGCTTTTGCAGTAGATCAGGTAGTTGATTTCTTGAGAAATGAAGGAGTTACTGATGCTATGATCAATGCAGGTGGAAGTACCATCTATGCGATGAATGATGAAGACCATCAAGACTGGAAAGTCAACATTCCTCATCCAACTTTACCTCATCATAATTGGCTCGAATTACCACTTCGGAATAGCTGCCTGTCCCTATCGGGGCGAAAGAACCATTTTATAGAAATCAATAACAAAAGTTATAGTCATGTGATCAATGCCAAAACAGGTTATCCCTCATCCAACCATCAGGCTGTCACCATTACACAATCGGCATTTAAGGGTGATATTCTTTCTACAGCAATTATGGCCAACGATCAGGATCTTCAAATAAATAAGAAACTGGAACAGGCCTTTGAGGGGCAATTTTCTTATTACGTGGTTCCTGAAAATGTATCAGATGACGCTCCCAATTTCATCGTGTGTTGAATCAATTGAAGAATATGTTATTCATTCCAGACAAAAAACATTACTACAAAAACAACGACCTTTCGGACTTTGCTACTCCCAAGAAGTTGCACATGCCCTTATTCGGATTTAAATCTCCTCTTGAACTCCTGGTGAGTAAAGGTCAACGTGTATTGAAATATCAGCAACTGGCACATAAAGAAGGCCTATTTGGAAGTAGTGTTCATGCTCCGGTATCTGGCGTAGTTGGAGATGTCCTGACCATTGATGAATGGGATTATCTGGAAGTGTTTAATGATTTTCTAAATGAAAGTGAGGTTCCTTCCCCAATGAACCCGGAAGCCATTTCGATTCCGGAATTCAGACAAATATTGCAGGGTTTTGGCATTGAAGGAAGCGGAGGGGCCAGGTTTCCTTCTACGGCTAAATATGCTATAGAAGCTGGTGATGTGGAAACTCTAATTATCAATGGAGCTGAGTGTGAACCTTATCTAATGGCAGATTATGCACTGATGAAAAACTATGCCCAAGAGTTGGCTCTATGCATTGCATTTATACAAAGACTCTTTAAAATCCCCAAAGCCATCATTGGCATTGAAAATCAGCACAGAAACCTGAAACCCATTTTGGAGAAAGCATTGACTAATGAGGAAGTTATAGGTGGTGTGAAACTTCTTTCAGATTTTTACCCGCAGGGTGGAGAGTTACAACTCATCAAATCTGTAACGGGGAAAACACTTAAGAAAGGAAGTATTCCTGCCAAAGCTGGAGTTATAGTCAATAATGTTGCCACCATCTACGCCATTTACAGGGCTGTATTTAAAGGTATTCCATACACAGAACGAATTGTTACACTATTTGATGAAGCATCCCAAAAAGGCAGGAACTATTGGGTGCCAATTGGGATGCCTGTTTCAGCTATTTCAGATCATTTCTTCCGCCCTACATCAGAGCACTTTTCTTTGGTTATTGGTGGCCCCATGATGGGGCGATCCGTCCAGGACGAAGGCATGGCCATTCATAAAGGAAGTGGCGGAATCCTAAGTCTATACAAGTCATCTTATCAATCAGAAAACTGTATCGGCTGTGGTTATTGTGCTGATGTATGTCCTCAGAATCTGCTTCCAATGGAGTTTTCAAAAAATGTTGAAAAGCAGGATATAAACCAGTTACAAAACTACTATTTACAAGACTGCATAGAATGTGGAGCGTGTGCCTATATATGTCCATCGCGGATTCCATTGGTTCAGGATATCAGAGAAGGTAAAAGATTAATGTTATGAATTCATCACCTTTTATATCCGCTTCAAGCAGTACCAGATCGGTTATGATTGATGTGATCATTGCCTTATTGCCACTCTTAGTCATCGCCTTGTGGGCTTTTGGAGAGCGGGCATTTGTTGTAGTGATAAGCTGCATTCTTAGCTGTTTGCTTGTTAATGTATTGAGTGGCTATGTCATACTGAATAAAAGCAAAGTCTCAATGGATGGTTCTGCAATCATCACCGGGATATTACTTGCATTTACCCTTTCACCATTGACTCCCTGGTATGTCTGTGTGTTTGGAGGATCAATGGCTATTCTATTTGGGAAAATTCTTTGGGGAGGGTTGGGCAAAAATCGGTTTAATCCGGCTCTGGTTGGTAGAGAGTTTATGACGGCCTTTTTTCCATTTATCATGAATGGAGGAAGTCTATGGGATACAGGATTATATGTTAACAATATAGATCCAGGTGAGTATAAGATTTTCCTCAGTGGGCACTTCAGTACGATCATCTATAACCCTACAGGAGCCTTGGGCGAATACTCTCTGGTGGCTATCAGTCTTGGTGGCATTTATCTTTTGATTCGGAATAGAATCAGCTGGCATATTCCATTTACATTTCTGGTTACTCTAAGTCTCGTCCAAAGCTTATTACCCATAGGAAACACCATACAGTTCTCTACAGGTGGAGTACTATTAGGCGCTGTTTTTATGGCTACAGATATGCCTACCAGTCCGACACACCGAAATGCCAAACTGTATTTTGGGATGATGTTGGGCCTGGTTATCTCCTTGTTGTTATACAGTGGTGTTCATCATGTCTATTTATCCTATGGTATTTTGATTATGAATGCCTTCATGAAGCAGATAGGTGAAGTAATGAAGCCAAATGCGTGGGGACATAGCTTCCAAAAGGATACTTTAGAAAAAATCGGTCAAACTAGCTTTCATATTTTATTGATCACTTTTTCTGTTATCAGCCTTCACAAAGCTGATGTAATCAACTGGCTGATCTTCGGATATGCCGGGTATATGCTGTTCAAATTTTACGATCAGACTCAATTCAAAACAAGAGCATTATTTTAAAATCAAATCTTATGAGAAACCTCATTTTCATTTCACTTCTATGCTGCATGGTGCTGTCCTGTCAGGAAGCCCCAGTGACCAAAATCTACAACGGAGAAGCCAAATCGGCTATCCTGGACAACATGCTTACCAGGCGAGCCATCAGGAAGTACACGCCCCAAACAGTAAGTAACGCCCAGATTGATACCCTGATGAAATATGCCATCTATGCCCCGTCATCGCTGAATAAGCAGCCCTGGCAAATCAGGGTGGTGAAAAACGAGCAGTGGTTGACAGAGCTGAATAATCGGTTTTTAGCCTACGCTGAAGGCAAGACATTTCAGGGAAGTGCTGCGCATTACAAAGAACCAGGGTTTAGTATTTTTCACGATGCACCAGTATTCATCGTTATTGCCAGAGATAAAAACAATCCAGTAAGCAGTCTTGATTGTGGCATTATCCTACAAAACATACTATTAGCTGCTCATGCCACAGGGTTAGGAACCTGCCCATTGGGCACTGTGGTTCCGGTGATGAACAGACCCGAAAACCGGGATTTACTAGAAGCTCTGAATATCCCTGAAGACTATGATGTAGCCATTAATGTGGCTTTGGGCTACTCCGCGGAAAATCCTCCAGTGAAGCAGCGCTATGCTGATAAAATCAAAATAATTGAGTAAAAGTTATGAGAACATACCATAGAAAGATCATTTGCCTTTCACTTTTAATCCTATCTGTTTCATGTCAAGATCAGCCAACAGAAATCAATTCAAAACAGACCTCCTCAAGTGATAAAATCTGGCATTACTCGATTCTTGATGCCATGCGAAGAGGAATCTATGAGGGAACGAATACAGTAAAAGAGCTGAAGGCTCATGGAGATTTTGGTCTGGGCACTTTCAATCACCTAAATGGGGAACTTGTCGCATTAGATGGTGTCATCTATCGTATTCCTCCTTCTGGTGAAGTGGAAGTTGCTCCAGATACCATGATTTCACCTTTTACCTCTTTGAGCTTTTTTAATGCAGATACAACAATGACCTTTCCTTTTACTGGTGATTTCGAAGATTTAAAGAGAAATATTGAAGGAATTCTGCCCTCCAGAAATGTTCCATATGCCATAAAAGTTCGAAGTCAATGGTCTGAAATCACTGTAGGTGGTGCAAAACCCGTTGAAACCACAGACACCACAGAATTAGCTGTTTTAATGAAGTCAAGACCACAATATCAGGCTGAAAATATCCAAGGAATGATGATCGGTTTTTTTACACCTTCCCTAATGAGTAATGTGGACCTATCACCGTTTCATTTCCATTTTCTATCCGAAGACAAAAAGTTTGCAGGTCACTTGATAAAAGGTTCAATCTTAAATGCTGAGCTTCACATCCAGATTGATTCAAAAGACGGATACGAAATTGAGTTGCTCAATCAAAACCGCAGATATCGTAACCTCAACTTTAAAACTACTAAGGAAGCAGCTAATTACTAAACCATTCAGTTTGATACGCTCAACAAAGCAAACTTGACATTCTCAACAAAGCTTTGATTTAGAGCTTGTTCTAATTTTGCTATATAAATTTATAATAAAATGGAAACAAAAAGTAAAGTTTGGTTCGTGACCGGAAGCGGGAATGGCCTTGGAAGAAATATTGTAGAAACAGCTTTAAAATCCGGACATCAAGTGGTAGCCACTGCTCGGAAAGTTGAACAGTTATCATACCTTAAATCTGTGTATGGAGATCAGATACTTGTTGAAAATTTGGATGTTACAATCGAAGCTCAGGCCAAAGAAGTAGTTAGCAAAAGCATGAAACAATTTGGTCGTATAGATGTGCTGGTAAACAATGCCGGATATGGTGATAACAGGCCATTTGAGCAAATGCCTGCAGAGGATTTTCGCAAACTAGTTGAGACGTGTTTTTTTGGTGTGGTTACACTTACCCGCGAGGTTTTGCCTTTTATGAGAAACCAACGTAGGGGCCACATTATCCAAATATCTTCAGGTGGTGGAAGAATGGCTGTAGCAGGCCAGGCGGCTTATCATGCTTCCAAATGGGCAATTGGCGGCTTTACAGAAGGGCTGGCTCAAGAAACCGCTCCTTTTAATGTAAAAGTTACAGCTCTAGAGCCCGGAGGCATGCGTACCAACTGGGGGAAACGAGCTTATGCAGAGTCCATAGAACTATTGCCCGAATATGAATCTACAGTAGGAAACACCATTAAGTTTCTTGAAAATTATTGGGGAAATGAGAATAGTGATCCTCAAAAGGTGGCTGAAATCATCCTTAAAGTGAGTGAAGCAGATGAAGTCCCCCCTCACATTTTGATTGGAAGTGATTCTTATAACCTGGTAAAAGAAGCAAGTATTAAAAGATGGGAAGAAGCTGAAAAGTGGAAAGATTTAAGCTTTTATGCTGATTTCGGGAATGAAATGGTTCTTCCAGAATTGATGAAGAAGTAAGTAATCTTTAACAATAGGTAGGATGCTATGAGTTATTTACATGCCATCCTACCCTTATATAAAATTTCCATGGTTGAAGAAATTCATAATTATTATACTGCGGAGAAAGTAGGAATACCGTATGTGGTTCTTACTGGTATACTTCTCGTGGTTGCTGCCATTTTGATTCTTTTCAAGGCCTCAGCTCACCCTTTATCCAAAGGGCTTTCAACAGGTCTTTTAATCTCAGGAGTACTTCTCATTATTATTATTCTTTCAAACAAGTATTACAATGATAGAATGATCAAGAAGCTTCCGGATCGTATCCATGAAACTGAATCGGAATTACAACAATCTGAAATACAAAGAATGGAAAAAGTGATGAATATTTCTTTTCGCTATTCATTCTTAGGGTTTGCTGGATTTATCACCATCCTAACATGGCTGATGGTTATTACCTCCAGTTATTTCTGGAAAGGATTTTTTATAGGACTCTTGTTTTTGGTATTGCCGATATTAATAGCCGACACCTATAATTCAAAAAGAAATAAGGAATACCTGGATTCTTTGATAACTAATCAGAGAAGAATCAGTAAGTATATTTAATGATGGAAAAACGCATTTCTCAAAGCTTAGGAAATGGATAAAAGAGAAGCAAAGTTCGCTGAAATTGTTCAGGCATGTATAGATGACAAGGATTTTAAAACTGAAGCAATTCCGGAATATCACACTTTAATACGGGTTCTTTCTGGAGAAATGAAGATTGTTTCGGCGGAAGAATCATACACTTTTGGACCTGGTGAAATTTTACTTGTCCCACGCAATCAATTATGCATGGTGATCAAACGTCCCAAGGATGACATCCCTTACAAATCAATTGCAATAGCCTTTAAAACGGAAAGGCTAAAAGCCTATTATTCGAAAGTTGATTTGAAAACATCGCTAATACCTATTAAAAAAATACTGTCCTACCCTCCTCATGCTTTACTTGAAAGTTATTTCGCTTCACTTGAGCCCTATTTTGAATTAAAAAGTCAACTACCTGAGGAAATTACAAAATTGAAAATAAAAGAGGGTATTGGGATTTTGCGGTCCATCTATCCAGGTATAGACGGTCTATTGGCTGATTTTTCCGAACCAGGGAAGGTCGACCTCAAAGACTATATGGAAAAGAATTACATGTTCAATATGCCTCTGGATAAATTTAGTTATTTGACAGGACGCAGTTTAGCTACATTTAATCGTGATTTTCGCAAAGCTTTTCAAACACCTCCCCAACGGTGGTTAATTCAAAAAAGACTTCAATTAGCTTACCATCTTCTGAAAGAAAATAACAAAAAACCCATTGAAGTTTATATTGAGTCAGGCTTTGAAAACCTCTCACATTTTTCTTATTTGTTTAAAAAGACTTTTGGACATTCACCATCTCAACTAATTTGATATTTTTTAAAAATTAATACCCTGTTAATCAGATAGTTAAGTGTATTTTGAAAATAATTGGAAAAATTTAAAGATTTTATTTTGTACTATTCAGTACAATAATATATATTTGAACTATCAATTAGATAAAAATGGCAGGAAGACCCAAAATATTCAATGAAGAAGAAGCACTCGACAAGGCCATTACGGTCTTTTGGGAAAAAGGCTATGAAAATGCCTCTGCAGAAGATTTGTTGAAAGCTATGGGAATTGGGAAGGGAAGTTTTTATAATGCCTATAAAGGAGGTAAGCAAGAGTTGTTTGAAAAGTCAATAAAAAGAGTGGGAAGTCATTATTTAAATGACTTTAAAAAGAACATCAAAAATTCCGAACAGCCAGTTGAAGAAATTAGAAAGTTCTTTTATTCAGTTGCTGACCCTAATACACAATTTGGCAAGTTTGGCTGTTATTTTGTGAACGCTGTACTCCAGGTGGAAGATAATGAGTTGAAATGTATAGCAGCAAATCAACTGGATGTGGTCAAGGAAATATTCATGGAGGCTATTGATAGGGAAAAATCTGCAGGAAAACTAACCACAAAAATTTCAACCCCATTATTGGGTTTGCACTTACAAAATTTATGGGCTGGTATCAACGTAACACGGAATGTGGTGAATACCAAAGCAGAACTTAAAGAACTAATAAAAATGAATTTAGAAATATTGAATTAAAAAAAATTTAAAGAATTTTGTACCGTTTAGTACAATATTAAACTCACATTTATCAAACTTTATTACAATGAAAAGAAAAGCAACAGCCCTATGGAATGGGGATATTAAAACAGGTAGCGGACATCTGTCCACCGAAAGCACTATACTGAATAAAACCCAGTATTCCTTTAGTAGCCGCTTCTCTGAGGGAGCAGGTACGAATCCAGAAGAATTGCTTGCAGCAGCACACGCAGGATGTTTTACAATGAAACTTGACCTTGATCTAACCAATGCTGGATTCAAAGTAGACTATCTTAATACTGAATCTACCATTACACTAGAGAACGGAAGAATTACACTATCAGAACTAGTCTTGAAAGCCAAGATTTCTGCCATAACTAATGAAGAGTTTCAGAAAATAGCAAAAAATGCAGAGGAAACCTGCCCCGTAAGTAACGCATTTAGCTTTAAAATAAAATTAAGTGCAACCTTAATTCCTTAAACGAATATCGATTCAAAAACAAGTTTTTTTTTAAATCAATTTTGTACCAAAAAGTACAGTATAAAAATCAAAATCATGAAAACAAGAAAATTTATTTCAATCTTAATCGCAATCATAATGAATACATCTTTGTCACATGCACAGAATATTTCCGCGGAGAAAGATCCCAATATAGATCCACAGATCAGGGAATTTCTGAAAGCTTTAAATAACAGCGGCGGAAAACCATTAGAGACACTTAGTCCAAAAGAGGCAAGGCAGGTTTTGGTTAATGCCCAACAATCAGTGGAAGTTGATTATTCAGGAATTGAAGAGTCTGAAAAAACAATTACACAAGATGGCGAAACTATAAACATACACATTGTTAAGCCTATTAATGCTGATTCAAATCCCCCAGTATTCATGTTCTTTCACGGAGGAGGATGGATTCTTGGAGACTACCCTACTCATAGAAGATTAGTAAGAGACCTTGTAGTAAAAAGTGGAGCAGTAGCCGTATTCCCAGATTATACGCCCTCACCAGAGGCCCAATATCCAAAAGCAATCAATCAAGCATATGCTGCTACAAAATGGGTTGCAAAAAATGGAACTCAGATTGGTGTAGATGGCAATCGTCTTGCAGTGGTGGGAAATAGTGTAGGTGGAAATATGGCTGCAGTAGTAGCACTGATGGCGAAAGATAAAGGAACTCCTACCATAAAACAGCAAATTTTACTCTGGCCGGTAACAGACTCCGATTTTTCTAGGACTTCCTATAAGTCTTTTGGAGAAGAGCGATTTCTAACTACCAGTTTGATGAAGTGGATGTGGGACAACTATACCAAAGATGCCAACGAACGGCAGCAAAAGTATGCAACTCCGATACACACTACAATCGAAGAGTTGAAAGATCTACCACCTGCTTTGGTTCAAACTGCTGAAAATGATATTCTTCGCGATGAGGGTGAAGCGTATGCCAGAAAAATGGGTGAGGCTGGGGTGCCAGTTACACTTACTCGCTATCAGGGACTCATCCATGATTATGGTCTACTCAACCCACTTGCACATATTCCGGCGATCCAAACAGCAATTTTACAAGCTGCCATAGTACTTAAAGAGGGATTAAACACTCCTAGCTCCACTAAATAACAACCATAAATCAAAAACGAAATGAAGACTATTTTTATAACAGGAGCTTCTCGCGGGTTCGGAAGGCTCTGGACAGAAGCTCTATTACAAAGAGGTGATCAGGTGATAGCAACTGCTAGAAACCTAACAGATCTTGAAGGCTTAAAAAAACAATACAAAGATCGGTTTCTTCCTCTTCAACTAGATGTTACTGACCGCATAGCTACAATTGAGACTGTTAACAAGGCTCTAAAATATTTTGGAAAAATTGATGTCTTAATAAACAATGCTGGGTACGGTCTATTTGGAACAGTTGAGGAAACGACAGAAGATCAAGCCAGGGCACAAATGGAGACCAACTTCTTCGGCTTACTATGGGTAACTCAAGCGATACTACCCGTAATGCGAGCACAAAAAAGTGGTCATATCATACAGATCTCCAGTTTCCTTGGACTCACCACATTGCCAATGCTAGGACTATACAATGCATCAAAATTTGCAGTGGAAGGACTCAGTGAGACACTTGCATCGGAGGTAGCTCATCAGAACATTAAAATTACACTGATAGAACCCAATGGATATGCCACAGATTGGGCCGGAGCCTCTGCGGTACAAACCGAAAACGGGATCACAGATTATCAGCCTGTTAGGGATGCTTTTACAACTGCCGGAGAAGATGCTTCCACTTGGGGGAAACCAATAGCTACTGTTCAACCCGTTCTTGAATTGATCGACAACCCAGAACCACCACTTCGCTTATTGTTTGGTAAAGTAGCCTACGATGCGGTTGAACGATCACTAACTTGTAGACTTAAGGAAATCCATCATTGGAAAGATGTGAGCATTAAAGCTCACGGTCATTGAAAATTATAAAACAACAAAAATTAAAGATATATGAAAACGATTTTTATAACAGGAGCATCACGAGGATTTGGAAGACTTTGGACAGAAGCGCTATTGCAAAGAGGTGATCGAGTGATTGCGACTTCAAGAAATGTTTCAAACTTTAGTGATTTAAAAGAGCTGTATCCTGAAACATTTGTACCAGTAGCTCTAGATATCACAAATAGAAAAGAAGTTTTTGAAACAGTAAAAAACGCACATTCGCATTGGGGTTCTCTGGATGTTGTCATCAATAATGCAGGCTATGGGGTATTTGGAGCAACGGAGGAACTTTCAGAAAAAGACTCAAAAGAAGTCGTTAATGTAAACCTCTTCGGTACTTTGTGGGTAACACAGGCTGTTTTGCCATTTTTCAGATCTCAGGGAAATGGCCACCTTATCCAATTATCCAGTGTATTAGGCCTCTGGGCCCTTCCAACCCTTGGATTATACAGTGCTACCAAATTCGCAGTCGAAGGACTAACTGAGGCGCTCGCTCAAGAGGTTGAACACTTTGGTATCCATTTAACTTTAGTAGAGCCAAATGGTTATGCAACGAATTTTGCCGGTGATTCTGCTGTATTGAGTCAGCCTATTCCCGACTATGAGCCTGTAAGAATTGCTTTGGCAGCTAATGAGGGAATGCAAGCCTCTGCAACCGGAATACCAGAAGCAACAGTTCCGGCATTACTTCAGCTAATTGATTCTGAAAATCCTCCTCTAAGATATTTTTTGGGCAAAGTTGGTCTTCAAAAAACCAAACAAGTCTATGCTGAAAGATTGTCTGAATGGGAGAAATACAATCAAGTAGCTATTGATGCACATGGCAAATAGCAGCCAGATTCCTATATATAAAAAGGAAGGAGACCTGTTCTCCTTCCTTTTTTATTGTTTCAATTTCTTGAATCCACTTGGGGTATACCCCGTTTTAGACTTGAATAGTTTCGAAAAATGTGAAGGATATTCAAATCCAAGTTCATAGGCTATCTCATTCATTGATTTTGAAGTTCCCCATAGCATCATTTTCGCACGATGGATAAGTTGCAAATGGATGTATTCCTGCGTGGTTTTTCCAGTATATTTCTTGAGTAAATCAGATAAATAATAAGAGGACAAATTTAATTGAGAAGCGAAGAATTCCACATCAGGAATTCCTGTCTCCACCAAAGATTGATCAAAATGTTCCACAAGAAGTTTTTCAAATCTTTGTACAAAATCATGGTTCACCGAGCTCCTTGTTAAAAATTGTCGATCGTAGAATCTTCGACAATAGTTTAATAAGAGTTGTAAATTATCTAAAATCAATTGTCGAGTATGATGATCAAGAGTATTGGATAACTCATTTTCAATTTTTCTTAGACAATCATTGATAGTAGTTTTTTCATCTTCAGAAAGGAATAACGCCTCATTTGATCCATATTGGAAAAAGGAATAATCTGTCATTCTTTTTCCCAAATCTGAACCATTTAAAAAGTCAGGATGAAAAAACAACCCCCATCCACTTTCCAACTCCATATTTTTACTTGAAGAGGTTACTTGGTTTGGAGCTGTAAAAACCATCGTACCCTCATCAAAATCATAATGCGACTGGCCATACTGAATGGCCCCCTTATAAGTTTTGAGAAAAATGGCATAGCATCCCAGACGGTATAGTTGATCTGATACATTAGTAATTGATCGATGCACCCTCGTCAAATCAATAACCGTTAACATTGGATGTTTAGGAGCTCCATAGCCATAGAAGCGATGGAGCTCATTAATACTTTTAATATCCTCGAACAAACTACTCATTTAATTAATGAAATAATTTCTAACAGTGTCAAGTAAATCGCTGTCATTGCAATTTGATTTCAAGTCCGCATAAAAAAAGGCATCTTCTCCAACTAAATATCGCAATAGATTCTTTTGATCTGTAGATGCAGCATAAATTGCTTCTGCAACATCCTCGGGGCTTGCCTTTTCTAAGTGAGCTGTAGGTTGTCCATATCTTTCAAAAAAACCAGCCATTAATGGATTGTATGACTCAATTTTATTATTTACCAACTCCAGTCCATTTCTAAAATTGGTGTGTACGCCACCTGGTTCAATTAATTTGACTAGGATATTGAATTTAACTAATTCATGTGAAAGAGCCTCAGAAAATCCCTCAACCGCAAATTTGGAACTGGCATACAAACTAGTAAAAGGTAGACCAATTATTCCTCCAAAAGATGAAATATTGACAATTACACCCTCCCCATTTTTACGCATATGAGGAAGTACAGCTTGCGTCACAGCCATCATACCAAAAACATTTACTTCAAACTGATTTAGTATTTGCTTTTGTGTTGCAGACTCGAATACCCCCATTAGCCCATATCCGGCATTATTGACTAACACGTCAATTTTCCCAAATTTTTCTATTCCGGACTCAACAGCTTCAGCTATTGAATACTGATTTTGAACATCCAGCGCTGTGACAAGTAGGTTTTCGAGGCTACTGAGCTCTTGCTCCTTATCTGGTGTTCGCATTGTTGCGATTACATTCCAACCTTTTGAATGAAATAGTTTTGAGGTTTGCTTACCCAATCCCGATGATGCTCCTGTAATTAAAATTGTTTTTGCCATTTTGTTATTTTTTTGGCAAAGTTCCTTACTCTTGATAGCCTAAGCCTATATGAATTAAGAAAGGTTTTATACTTTTTACGGATTGTAATTATATAAATATCAAGTCATAGAGATTCTAAAAAATAAGATAGCAGGATTTTATGTTGTGCCAATTCGCTTAACTGACCAATCATACAAGGTAGAAAGAACGACCTTCAATCCCCTACCAGTATCAGTCAGGCTATATTCTACTTTTGGTGGTACAACTGGGAAAACTTTACGGTTAATTAAATTAGCCTCCAACAACTTTTTTAATGTCTGAGTAAGCATTTTAGGAGAGATGCCTTCAATCTGCCTTAATAATTCACTTGTACGTTTGTCACCTTGCATCAAAGAAAGTAAGATAAGTAAGGTCCATTTATCTGACAATAGCATAACCGACTGATGAAGGATGCAAGTTTCATCCATGATCATCGAATCATCAGAAAGATTCATAATTTTTTCAAATAATGAAAAATCATTTTTGCTGTTTATTCCATTTTCACTCATTCTTTACTTTTGGGTTACTATCACACTTTAAAGTACCTTATTTCTTTAGTATAGATTCTTTAGTACGTTTGTTTCAAACAAACAACAAATCAATGAATCAGGTTTCAAATTCTCACCGCCAAACTGCAACATTTCAATGGAGAATTGGAGAGGCTAAAGTAACAGTAATCAATGATGGTCACTTTCAGACAACATTTAATTATTTCACCCATTCTTCAGAAAACGAAATTAAAGAAATCTTATATGGTTCCTTCAGGCCTTCCCCCCCTATATTGACGACAAATATTTTTCTTATCGAAATGGAAGATCAATCCCCTATTCTTATTGATACTGGCATGGGAACTATTGCAGGTCCAGAAATTTCTGGTAATCTCCTTCATTCTTTAAGATCAATTGAGGTTTCGCCCGAAAGCATTGGAACGATACTATTGACGCATCTTCACGGAGACCACTTCTACGGATTGATTGATGAAAAGGGCAATAAGTCTTTCCCAAATGCTGACATTTGGGTCTCAGAAAAGGAACTTTCTTATTGGCTAGACCAGAACCATTCAAATGTAGTTGATCAACAAAATGCTGAATTAATTAAAATGGCATTAAAACAATACAATAAGCTAAAGGGTACAGAAGAGGAAGAGATAATTCCTGGAATCAATCCTTATTCATTACCCGGCCACACACCTGGACACACAGGATTTCTACTGAGATCAAAAAATGAACAGCTCCTATTTTGTGCAGATTTATTAACTATTCCATCAATTCAATCTGCTTCTCCTACAATTGGCTTTGCAACAGATGTTGATTACAATTTGGCAGTAAAGACTAGAATAGAAACATTAACTATGGCATCTGAAAAACGACTTCTTTTGGCTGGAGCACATTTTGAATTCCCGAGTCTACATTATGTGAAAATAGAAAATAAAGGCTTTAGACTAATACCTAAACAGTTTTTCAATTTTAATTAAACTAATGTGTCGGTTACAATAAATCGAATACTCCCCAGATTTAAATTTCTTTTTTTTAACTGAAAGAGGAGAATATTTCTTACACAAAGGATATGCATAGATTTTGGTTATCAATTAGGAATAATGAAGGTTATCAGAACCTAATTAAGCTATCTATTTATATAAATTCATCTTTACTCATTTAAACTTTTATTCACAACAGCTTTGAATCCTAACCGTAAATGAGTGAAGTAAACCTCTACAAAACCAACTGATTATGTGGTCAGTAATGAAATTTTAGGAACACTTTTTATCAGCTTTATCGCTCTGATCGGGACTTTGGGTGCGGAAAATCCCTTTTCTATTTTTGCTGTAGTCTGGGGGATGGATTATATATATCTTCAGTTTGCGGTCAAAAAGAAAAGAAGAACTAAAAACAACAGCTAACCATTAGCTTCTATTTATTCAAACATTAAATGAAGGCTTCCCTTTCTGGCAAATTCAAATCCATTTGAATGATTTCGATACGATCTCTTTGACTTTCACAACCTACCGAGCGATCGCACATCACCTATACATTCCAAAAATTGAGTGACAATACAGTTCAAAAAAGGGGGACAAAATGGAGGACGAAAAGGGGGACAAATTTGAGTCATTTGGAACCAATTGGAATTGAATTGAATCAATTTTACCTAACAAGATGCATTAACAACCCTATAAAACACAAAAAGTTGAACACAAAGGTTCAACTAATTGTTTAGTAGCGGGAACTGGGCTACATACCTTTTATTTTCATTTTTCTCTATTTTACTATTTATACTGTTTGAATGTATTTCAGTGCATTTTTAAAGTAAAATCCAGTTAGTAATGATTCGAATGGATTAAAGAAAAGTGTCCCCTAAACCGTCCCCCAAATTTTTTAAATGTTTATATTTAGCTATTGATAATCGGAATGAAACATGGCCAAATACAAGCTCTACTTACGTGACAAATCTAAAGATGGGGAAACTCCAATCACTCTTTTTGTCAACTACAATGGGAAACGTCTAAAATACCCCACTGGCAAATCCATTCATCCCAAACTATGGAATGATAATACGCAACAAATAAGGGTAGTCAAAACCTATCCAAATGCAAAATCTGTCAACAATACGCTATCCAATATTGTGATGTCAGCTCAAAAGTCATTTGAATTATTGGAAAGTCAGCTTCACAGAATCCCTACCACCGAAGAGCTCAAGGAGCAAATAGATTTAGAACTAAGTCGGAGTAATGAAGAAGTCGACACCGAACGCCTTCCAACGTTTTTAGAGCTTTTTGACCGATTTATTGAGGAATCGAAAAATGGCTTGCGGTTAACTTCTTCCGGGAAACGCTTTGATAAACGATCAATTCAGAAGTACCAAACTGTTCAAAAAAGCCTTGTCAAATTCAACAAACGATATAACCTAACATTTGAAAGTATTGACAAAAACTTTTACAGCAAGTATGTGGACCAGTTAAATAGGAAAGAGACTAAACTAAAAGATGGAAAAGAGATTGTTACCAAGCCTAGCTTCTCCTTAAATAACGTTGGCAAATATATTCAAGTTATCAAAACCTTTCTTAATTATGCGACTGAAAATGGATACAATTCAAACCTATACTATCAGTCTAGGCAATTCAAAGCATACAAAGTACCTGGTTTCAGCATATACCTCAATGAGGAGGAGATCAAGAAATTATACGAAAAAAATCTTAGTAAAACACCAGCCTTGGAACGTGTACGTGATCTGTTTATCGTAGGTTGTTGGACTGGTTTAAGATTTTCAGATTTCACAAGCATCAAACCTGAAAATATTGAAGGAAACTTTCTAAAAATTACCACCTTTAAGACGAATGAAAAAGTGGTAATCCCTATTCATTATATGGTTCGAGACATCATGGCCAAATACGAAGGAAAATATCCCAACAGCCTACCTCCTGCCATTAGTAATCAAAAAATGAATAGTTACCTGAAAGAAATTGCTAAAAAGCTTGATTGCTTTAAAACTTCCATAGATGCTGAATCCACTAAAGGAGGTCTTAGGGTTACCGAGAAAAAGCATAAATGGGAATTGATAACTACACATACAGCTAGAAGATCGTTTGCAACTAACGTCTACAAAAGTGGTTTTCCAGCGATTAGCTTAATGAAAATCACTGGTCATAGAACGGAAAAAGCTTTTTTACTTTATATTAAAGTCACTCCAGAGGAAAATGCCAAACAGCTTTTGGAGCATTGGAATAAACGTGCAGTTAAAGCAATTTAATATGGGAGTTTACACATTTGAAGATTGGTTAAAAGGAGTCAAAGAACCTAATAGTCCTTTTTGGGAGCTCGAATGGCATAATGGCATTGTTTCTTTTAATCCAGCAAAAAATAAAATTGCAGAAGCGAGAAGACAAGCGTTTTTTAATTTAGTTCAAATGCATTACGAATGGCATTGGCCCCTCATCGAAAATTCTTTTCCTCAAAACCTAGAAAGTGAAGAAAAAATATTTCTTGCCAATCAAGAATTATCAAGGCATTCGAAAATTGTGGAAGGTTTCGGCTTAGAAAAAATTCTGAGGGGCCCTACTGATGTAGATTTAGAATTCATAGATGGAGAATTATATAACAGAATAAAAAAAATAATTCATGAAAACTACTCAGAACTAAAGGATAAAAAGGAAATTATTTTTAACAGTAAGAAGTATAATAGTGTGAAAGGAATAATTACTGTAGATGATATAAACTTAAAAGCCCATTTAGCACATAAACTTTCAAAAAGCCTTAAAACTTGGATTGAAGAAAACTCACTTCCTCCTAGGGATCAAGAATTATTAAACAGCCTACAACAGAAACTTTGTATTTTATATGAATTAGGTATTCTTGATCTACTTGACAACAGGTTTAATAATAAAAACTGTAATGCTCGAGGACCGGTTACTGAAAAAGCGAAACTGCTAGATACAATTTTGAATGTTGGAAAACATGAAAGAATTAGATCAGAACTAAGCAAGAAGGGTTTCCTTAAATCAAAATCAGCCAATAGAGAAGCTATAAAATTTTTAAATAATCGTGGACTAACCAACCAAAAATTAATTGATCCAGACGAAAATTAAAAAAGTTGTGGAGGCCACAAAAAAGCCGCAGATATAACTTTATCACTTTTGAGTAAATCAAACTCAAAAGCTATGAAAATTGTGTTAACAACCACTGAAGAACTAAATCAACTAATTAACGAAGCTGTATCGAGCGCAGTTCGCAAAATCCCTCTACAACAAACAATACCACCTAATGAGAAATTTCTTAGTAGGAAAGAAGCTGCTGAAAAGCTACGTATTTCATTAGTAACTCTTAATGATTACAGCAAAAGAGGGCTTGTCAAATCATTTTTGATTGGAGGCAGGGTCCTATACAAGGACAAGGATTTAGAAGCTTGTCTCCATGAGGTAAAGCCTGTCAAATATTAAAATAATGATGGGTTTCAAAAAAGCTTTGTCAGGAGAAGTAGCTTCATTTGGCAAATACTATTCAATTTTCTGGCAGTGTAGGGACATAGGTCATATGATTCCTCATATACAAAGGGAATTGGAACAACATTCTGAAATACTTTTCTTATTTGGAGAGGAGGCCATAGCCTTATGGATTTAAATTCACCAAAACCCTCTTCCCCTTGTTTTGTAGCTAAGTACAAATTAAAAGAAAGATGTTTTAATATTGAAGACTTTAGAACGTGTAATCTTGATGCCAATGACACAATCCAAATATTAAACTTTCTGCCCGAACAGCTCAAATTGATTCATTTCACTTCGAAAACCAAGAAAGGGCTTGTCAGTAATGGCTTCAATCCTGGGAACAGTCTTTTTTTTATCCCATTGTATTTCTTATTAAGGAAAGACGAATACCTGTCTTTACGAAATCCTTTTTTACCCTCCACTGGACTTAATTATATGATTAAGGTCTTAATTAATGAGAGAAAAGCCATCCTATTACTGGAATTTTACGAAAGCTTTCCTGTCTCTAGTATAATAAAATATGAAAGGAGGATTCCATGATAGATGACGTGTTACTAGTTATGGACATAACACCTCCAAAGGAGGTGATTAATGGAACCAAACAGCCCTTCATTTGGAAAGACCTCATATTTGCCCCTTCGTTTAGGAAAGACTGTGTCATAAAATACACTGCCACATGGAAAAATTTAAAGTTAGAAATATGGTATGACCAGCTTAAAGTCAATAACTCGTGGCACAAATTTTACCATGGGAATAATTATAGTGACTATACCTTCGAGGATATCAAGCAGACTATTGAACTATTTGTTGAAAAATTTGGACTAAATTTTCTAAAAGCTTCAATTAAGAAACTAACCATTGGATGTAACCTTTCTATTAATTCAAATAAATACTACCCACGGTGTATTTCATTAGGCACCACATTTTTTCAAGAGATGAGAGGGGGAAATACCCATGTAGTTTATGGGCAATATGCAAAGCAAACCAACATAAAATTCAAGATTTATGACAAGCAATATGAGGTCAAAATTCATAATAGGGAAAAAATTGTACCCACGCTTAGAGTGGAACAGGAAATGAACATGAATTATATCAGAAAAAGGAAAGATACATCAATTAGGATCTACACCCCTTCTGACCTTCTTCAAAGAGATTGGCTTGTTGATGTCATATTTGAATTAACGCTGCAAACTGATAGGATTAACTTCAGTGGTGACTTACCTATAGAAAAGTCAGACTCTTTAATCGAATCGGAAATAAAAATTTTAATGGGAAATCTTCAGTATAGGAAAATAATTAAGACAAAAGCTTCTCCAAAGACCTATCAAAAAAGAGTTAAAATTTATGACAAAATGCTTGAAAATTATGAGGTTAAAAAGGCGAGCGACAGGCTTTCACGCTTAGTTGGAAATAAAATGAATTTATTGGCAGGTCCAAATATGGGGTAAAACTTACCCTAAAATTAAAGGTGTGAATATTTCAAAATTCCCAGTAAAATTTACCCATTATTTAGAAAATTCAGTAATGCGTAATAAAAGAAGAATTCAAACTTGTAATATACCATAAAATTAAGGTAAGATTTACCATTTCATAAAAATGAAAACAGTCATACAAATTGAGTCCAAAACAATATTTCTTACCTCTAAGGAGGTTCGCTTTGTCCACCACTACTTGAGTGATGCAAAAATGAATGCCACCACCGCAGCAAAATTGGCAGGGTACAGTAACCGTACAGCTGGACAACAAGGATATGAAAACATGAAAAAACCTGAAATTTTGGAATATATCCAGTTCAAAGCTAAACCAATTTTACAGCAGCTAGAAGTAACACGTGAGAAACTATTACAGGAATTAGCCAATATTGCCTTTTCTAACATCGGAGATGTAACTACACCAGACTGGACTCTGAAGGATCTTAATGAAATAAATCCTGATATTATAGGAGCCGTAAAATCTATAAGGAAAAATAACAACGGTTATAAGGTTACTTTTCATGATAAGCTGGCAGCACTCACTCTCTTGTTGAAACTATGTAACGACATATAAATCAAATCAGTTTTTATAAAAAAAAAACAGATATACCCTAATTCAGGATCATTATAACACAATTAATTCACTATAAATAGGCCATGTCTGCTTTACATTTTTCACTAATTGGTACTCTAAAAAGATATAATTATTTACTTTTTTCACCATTTAAAAGTTATTAATCTAATATTCAGTAAATTACTGTTCCTCATCACATTTTAAACTTTATTTTAGGTATGAGTATGACAAATTTTGACCATTCAACACTTGCTTTACCTCAAACCACACTATCTGCAAGGGAAAATGAGCTAATATATCGATTGCACTTTAATCCCAACCAGTCATACGAGAAGGGCAAAAGACATAAGTTTATCATTAGACTAGAAATCAAACCAAATAACAAATTCACTAAAGAACAAACAGATCAATTCTCAATTAGATTTTTTTCGTTTGATCTCTTTCACACTGAAAATAGTGAAGAATTAAAATTTTTCTCATTTCGCAATAAAAGAGATGCACTAATTGAATTTGAATGCATCGCTAAAAATAGTGGCCCTACACAAATTTTCATTAACTGTTTTCACAATGTTTTCTCATTCCATCGTGAAAAACACACCATTAATATTATTTAACTTCATGGATGATTTTTATGTTGTAACAATAAAACATATTTCTTACAGTATAATAGAAACTTATGATGAAAGAAATAGTGTTTTAAACATTCTTTTCATGAAGAAATCTGATGATGGTAAAAATCCTACCAGGTGGCAAATTGATATAAGAGATACTGGAGAACTGAATAATTTAGAAGGCAGTAAAAGGCAACTTTACAGAAAATTAGAAGAAATAACCATTGATTTATATGAAAAGAATAATAGAGCTACAAATAGTAAGCTAATAGATTTAAATCGAATAGGGGTATATTTATTTAACCAGTTATTTAGTAAACTGGGAGAGCAAGTAAAGTACGATCAATCAATAAAAGAATTATTTCTCCCCTCTTTGATAAATCAAAAAATTCATGTTGTATCATCCCATTTTAAAATCGAATATAAGTTACTGAACAATGGGTTACGTAAAAGTCAAACATCTGATTATGAAAGTTTTTTAGGCAATAAATACATTTTTCTTTTTGATTTATACAATGTAATGACTCAAAATACAACAAATGCCCCAAACAAAGATCCTTCAAATATTAAAATCAAACTTATTCATCATAATGAATTTGAAAACCTTGATAATATCCTTGATTTTCAAGTAGAAAAATACGACCGTTCTCTTCCTATAAGACGATTCATTGAGAATGGAGAATTCGATATATTACATTTAGCTTGCCATATAAAAAGTAATAGCAAATTCAAATCCCCTAAACCAAATGAATATATTTTGGATTTTGGAGACACTTTTTTAACACATTTTGACATTTTGGAATGTAAAAAGTTAGGCGGTAAAGTAGTTTTTATAAGTGCGTGTAATTCAGGCTTTGGAATAGACACCGACTATTGTTTGGTTGAAGACATATTATCCAAAGCTAATGCTTCCACTGTAATAGGAACGAGCGATAGAATTCTTAGTAAATTTGCGACTGAATTTGCTAGTGAATTCTGGAAAAACGTAATAAGATATAATGGATATTTAGATGAGGCCTTACACTTTACTACTCATGATTTTATTAAAAACAGTAAAGGGTGGGGAGGAGTGATATATAAAGTGTATGGTAAAAACACAATTTTTAACTAAAGACCTTTTAATTATGAAGGATAATTCGATTAATATTTTTTATAATGAAGAGCTATTCAGAGATGGTTCTCCAACAATAAGATCTATTCGACAAATTGATCTAGACACACTTGCAAATGAATTAAGTGAATTTAAAAATAAATTAAGGTTAGTCTTTGGAAAAGAAGAGACAAGTAATTCTCCATACGAGCTAGATGAAATTACAGTTTTAGCCGAAATTTCTTCGGAAGGGAAAGTTGGTTTATTAGGAACTGGCGCCTCTGTCGCAGCAAAAGCAAGCTTAACTTTCAAATTTAAAAAAGTAAAAACTACTTAAACTAGATTAAAACAATCCAAAGTATTTTAAGAAATTACACTTTTTTACTTAGATTTATGTTTTTACAACATAGTACTTTTTCGAAAAAGCATGGATTTTGTCAATCAGAACCCGGAGCAAATAGCCAGAGACCAGATAGACAGCTTGCTGGAGAAAGCTGGTTGGTTGGTGCAATCAAAAAACAAGGTCAACCTCTCTGCTGCCAAAGGTATTGCTGTACGGGAATACCAAACCGATTCAGGTCCAGCAGACTACGTTTTATTCGTGGATAAAAAACCTCTAGGAATCATTGAAGCGAAAAGGGAAGAAGAAGGACTAAAACTAACCACTGTTGAAGACCAATCAAAAAGATATGCTCACGGAAAGCTGAAATACCTTAATAATGATCCTTTACCTTTTGCATACGAAAGTACTGGTGTTTTAACTCGATTTACGGATTACCGTGATCCAAAGCCCAGGTCAAGACCAGTATTCCATTTTCATAAACCTAAGACCTTACAGGAATGGGCTAGCACACAGCAAACGCTAAGGAAAAAGCTAACCCTTATGCCAGTGCTCCCAATTGACGGGCTTAGACCCGCACAGATTGGCGCCATTCAAAACCTTGAAAAATCCTTTAAGCACAACCATCCCAAAGCACTTATCCAAATGGCTACTGGGGCCGGAAAGACCTTTACTGCCTGTACCTTTATTTATCGGTTGCTGAAACATGCAAATGCTAAGCGGGTCTTATTTCTAGTGGATACCAAAAATCTAGGAGAGCAAGCAGAGCAGGAATTCCTTAAATTGCAACCCTCAGATGATAACCGAAAATTTACCGAACTGTACAATGTACAACGACTAAGCTCCAGTTATATCGCATCAGACAGCCAAGTATGTATTTCTACCATTCAACGCCTTTATTCTATACTTAAAGGGGAAGAACTGGAGGAAGAGGCTGAAAAGGAGAATCCCAACGAACAATCCTGGCAATGGCAGAAAAAAGATCCTGTTCCAGTAGAGTATTCTAATGATAATCCTATTGAGCAGTTTGACTTTATTGTTATTGATGAATGCCATCGTTCCATCTATAATCTTTGGAAACAAGTATTGGACTATTATGATGCATTTCTGATCGGACTAACCGCCACTCCTGACAAAAGGACTTTCGGTTTCTTTGATGAGAATGTGGTAAGTGAATACACCTATGAACAATCTGTATTAGATGGGGTAAATGTACCCTATGATGTTTTCACCATTGAAACCGAAATCTCCAAGGGAGGAGGAAGAATTGAGGCCAAAGAGTACGTGGACAAACGGGAGAAACTCACCCGTAAAAAACGTTGGGAACGACTGGATGAAGACTATGAGTATACCTCTAAAAAGCTTGATAAGGATGTGGTCTCCCCTAGTCAAATACGAACCATTATTAGGGCTTTCAAAGATAGCCTTCCTAACATATTCTCAGACCGCTTTGATGAAAAGGGAGAATTTGAGGTGCCAAAAACCCTGATATTCGCCAAAACTGATAGCCATGCTGATGACATCATCCAGATAGTCCGAGAAGAATTTGCAGAAGGAAACGATTTCTGCAAAAAGGTAACCTATAAAATCGATGAAGACCCAAAATCTGTATTAAACCGTTTCCGTAATTCCTGGGCTCCTAGGATCGCTGTAACAGTGGACATGATCGCTACAGGTACAGATGTAAAGCCCTTGGAAGTGCTATTGTTTATGCGTGATGTAAAGAGTACCAACTATTTTGAACAGATGAAAGGCCGTGGTACCCGTACCATCAAGTTTGATGACCTCAAAAAAGTGACCCGAACAGCAAAACATACCAAAACCCACTTTGTGATCGTGGATGCCATCGGGGCGACCAAATCTAAAAAAACAGATAGCCGACCGCTTGAACGAAAGCCTGGTGTACCTTTAAAGGATTTGCTCGGAGCAGTGGCTATGGGTGTGCAGGATGAGGACTTGTTTACCTCTCTTGCCAATCGCCTGATACGACTGGAAAAGCAGCTCACAGAAGCGGAAAAAGAAAAATATAAAGAGCATACAGAAGGCACCAGTATGAAAGGAGTAGCTTCCTCCCTATTGGCCGCTTATGATCCTGATATCCTTGAAGACAAACTGGAACAAAGGATTGGGGAAATCGCTCCAGAAAACCGATCGCCTGAACTTATAGAAAACACCAAAAGCACCATCAGAGAAGAACTGATGTCCAAAGCTTCGTCTTTCTTTAATGGAGGAATCAATGAGTATATTGAGAATGTCCGAAAAGTACATGATCAGATCATTGATACCATCAATCAAGATGCATTACTAAAAGCAGAATGGGACAGTTTTAGCAAGGATAAAGCCCAAGATGTGGTAAAGGACTTCAAAGATTATATAGAGTCCCACAAAGAAGAAATAACGGCTTTACGGCTTTTTTACGGTCAACCCTACCAAAGAAGGGAGCTGACCTTCAAAATGACTAAAGACTTACTGGAAAAGCTGAAACTGGAAAAACCCTTACTTGCCCCTCATTATGTATGGGAAGCATATAACCAACTTGAGGAAGTGAAAGGCCATTCCCCAAAAAATGAATTGGTCGTCTTGGTTTCCCTTGTTCGAAGGGTCTGTGGAATAGACAGCCAACTTACCCCTTATCCCAAAATGGTGGACAAGCACTTTCAAGAGTGGATATTTAAGCAAAATGCCGGAAAGCACAATAAGTTCACCGAAGAACAAATGCAGTGGCTCCGCATGCTTAAAGACCATATTGCTACCAGCTTTCATGTGGATATAGAAGACCTGGACTATACCCCATTTGATGCCCAAGGGGGCAGAGGGAAGATGTGGCAGCTCTTTGGGGAGGAGATGAATACGGTTATTGAGGAATTAAATGAGGCTTTAATAGCGTAATTTTTATATGACAACTAAAGAATTTCGAGAATTAATATCAGAATCTAAAAACAAAGATCTTTTCTTTGAACAGGAAGCAAAATTATATTTCCCACAAACTGGCATAGATAGGGAATTTAAAAATATTCCAGCCTTTCATGAGTATCTGATGAATCAGATATCAGGCCTAAAGGGTTTAGGCGATAATATTCCTGATGAATTTCAACGTACCATAACACATTTTAAAAATCAGTCAGAACGAATAGAATATTTTGCTAAAAATAGTGGTAATCGTCCACCACATCAATTCAAAAGCAATTGGAATAATGTAAGAAATATTATCCCCAGTAATGAAAATATATTTGAATTTGATGCTCCCATAACTGATTTCTTGTTAGACATATTTGTAAATAAGAATCTATATTATACAGGTGCACTTCATTACATGGTTGGAAAGATAAGCGCTGGGGGAATTCAAGAAAGAAAATATTTGAATGGCCTGCTTCTTGGTTATGAATACTTTCAGAAAGGAGAAACCGAAATCTCCAAAAGAAGAACGAATGAGAAATCATCATTGACCAAGCTTAGAAAGACAATGGACTCCTATAAATCTGACGCAGAAAAGGAGTTTATTGAACTTTCTACCAAATTAAAAGAAGAGTTTGATGAAAGAAATCAGGAAATACTTGAACTGAAGGAAGGAAACAAAACTTCTTATGAAGAGTGGTTCAGTAAAACTTCCGACTCATTTGACACTTTTAATTCCGAATCCAAAAAACGTATTAACGATCTGGAGGAACTTTACAAGAGTAAGTTATCTCTCGAAGCCCCTGCTAAATACTGGAATGACCGTGCAACTAAACTTAAAACTGAAGGCTATAAGTGGTTGGCGGCACTAGTTGTAATCACCATTATAAGTGCAGGGATATTAACCTACTCACTTAATCTCTTAGCGGATGGAGTTTTAAAAGAAATTTTCAAGGACACTGCCAGTGCTATAAAATGGTCAGTAATTTTTATTACCATTGTATCCCTTTTGGCATTTTTGATAAAAACCTTTTCCAAAATGACCTTTAGTACCTTTCATATGGCCCGTGATGCGGAGGAAAGAGAACAGTTAACCTATGTCTATCTGGCCATGAAAGAAAAACAGTCCATTGATGAAACGGAAAGACACTTGATTATGCAATCGCTTTTTAGCAGGGTGGACACAGGATTACTTAAAGATGATGCATCCCCAACCATGCCAGGGAATATTGTTGATAAATTTATTTCTGGAGCGAGATAAATAAAAGCTGAGCGAGTATGGAACTAAACAAAACAAAATAGTAATTTACATATAGAGAACAAGCATCTGGTTTGTATTTTTAGGGATTAGAAATAACATGGAATTCGAAAATAAACTTAAAATAGGAATAGGAATCTACACAGTTTCCAAGATAGCTACCATACTTCGACAACCATATGCGAAAGTAAATCGATGGGTAAAAGAGTATTGGGATGGGAAACTTGGGGCCCAATTTCAAAGCAGGTACTCCTGGGAAGTGGACAAATCCAAAGCCGTAAGCTTCCATACCTTGATAGAATTCTATGTAATGGTTCAGTTTGCTGAGGCAGGTGTCCAAACAAAAAAAGTTTTGCAAGCACATTTGGAGCTTTCCAAACTATTTAACACCGCTTTCCCATTTGCCCAGAAAAAAGTTATTGATGGCATTCGAACTGATGGATGCAGGGTGTATGTTCAGCACGAAGGGGGGACCGTTTCTCTGGATGGCACCAAGCAGCTGAATCTTGATTTTATAGCGCTGTTTTTTAAAAAACTAGAGTTTGATGCAGATCAACTAGCATCTGGCTTTTGGCCCATGGGTAAAGAAAAATCGATATTTATCGACCCCAAGCGTAAATTTGGACATCCTGTCATCGATGGACATAATATCTATCCAGAAACAATTTTTTCTCACTTCCAAGCAGGGGATCCAGTGGAGTATATCGCTTATGTCTATGACCTGACAGAAAAACAAGTCAAGGATGCCCTCGAATTTTGTAAAGCGGCATGACCATCATTTACCTAGACGAAAATATGCCACGCCATTTGGCCGAAGGATTCCATACTTTACAGGCCCCTGAAGGACTTAAAACAGGTAATAAAATAGAAGTAAAATATATCCCCAAAGAATTTGGCCTAGGCGTGAAGGATGTGGATTGGATACCAAAAATTGGTAGGCAAAAAGCCTGTGTAATAACCCAAGATATCAATATTAATCGAAAAAGTCATGAATTAAAATTGTATCAAGAACATAGAGTCGGTATGTTTTTCCTTAGAGGACCAAGTAAAAAGAAGGGCTTAAGTATCTGGGAAATGGTCCAAGCCTTAGCCAAGCAATGGCCTGAAATATCTAAAATAGCCATTCAGGAACCTAAGCCATTTGCCTATCAAATTACATTAAAGGGCAAGTTAAAGAGATTACCCTAAATTTAAGATCACGATATTGCTGAAATTAATAATGAGAGACAGTTGGATCAATGTTGACCTAGGACATATTCTTGTTCAATCAAAAGAAAAACATAAGCCCCAAAAAGAAGAAGAGCATTTTTATATTGGTTTAGAGCACATTGAAAAAGGAATAGGTGAATTATGTGGTCTAAATCGCTTTGAGAAAATCAAAACTGTTAAGAACAAATTTAGCAAAGGACAAATATTATATGGGAAACTTCGACCGTATTTAAACAAAGTCTATCTAGCGAAGGAGTCTGGGGTTTGCTCTACAGATATTTTAGTGTTTCAGCCGAAAAAAGAAGTCCTCCCTAAGTTTGCTTTACAATATATGTTAAGCAGACAATTTGTAAATGATATGTCAGCAAACACTAATGGTGTTAATCTCCCAAGAGTCCCTACATCCTTCATTAATAACTACCTATTCCCCCTCCCTCCTCTTCCCGAGCAGCGGGCGATAGTGGCCAAGATCGAGCAGCTATTTAGCGAGCTGGACAATGGTATCGCCAACCTAAAAACCGCCAAGGAAAAACTTAAGATCTACCGCCAAGCTGTACTGAAGAAGGCTTTTGAGGGGGAACTGACAAATTCTATTAATAGAATGAAAATAATTCCTTTTGGTGAAGAAATTAAGATTGTAAGCGGTAATACTCCTAAAGGATTAAATGACATTTCATCGTCCGGAAATATTCCTTTTTATAAAGTTAGTGATATGAATCTACCAGGGAATCAAATTGAAATGAAATGCTCTAAATTAGTCCTAAATGATAATGATATCAAAAAACTTAAAATAAAGATTCATCCAAAAGGAACAGTGATATTTCCAAAAAGGGGTGGTGCAATTTTAACAAACAAAAAAAGGATTCTGTCAAAAGATGCTGCATTTGATCTTAATTTAATGGGCGTGATTCCAAATGAAAATTACATTAGCAAATACCTATTCTACTTTTTTCAGTTACAGGATTTGGGCAAAATATGTGATGGATCTGCTGTTCCTCAAATAAATAACAAAAACATCTCTCCACTAAATCTTCCTAAGTACTCATTAAAGGAGCAAAATCAAATCGTTGAGGAAATCGAAACCCGACTTTCTGTTTGCGACAATGTATTATCCACTATTGAAGCCAATCTGGAAAAATCAGAATCACTTCGACAGAGCATTTTAAAAAGGGCTTTTGAGGGGGAACTTCTTGATGAAAAGGAACTGGAAGCTTGTAGGAAAGAAGCTGATTGGGAACCTGCTGAGAAACTTTTGGAGAGGATAAATAAAGAGAAAACATAAAAAAGGAAGAATATGAGTTTTTGGCAAACATTATTCATAGCTGCAATTCCAGCAATATTAACTGGACTTATCGCCTACTTTGGAAATCGATTAGATTATCTAAGGTTTCGTTCTGAAACTATGGCTGAAAGAACGGTCAGGTATTATTTAAGCCATAAAGGTTATACTGACAGAAAATTCACGACAATTAAAAAATCGATTGGAAGATATAAGGATGATGAACTAAGAAGAATTTTAGTAAGGGCGGGTGCTGAAAGGAGTTATAGAGGAGAGGAGACTGAGGAAAACGAATATTGGAACTTACTCTCTAGAAAGATGGAAAAAATCCAAAAAAAGAAAAGTAAGACATGAATATCGGTAAACTTGAAAAGGTAGATCCCCGACAGCTTTGGTTGGGAGAGGCTTCTGACTTTACACCTTGGCTGGCAAGAGAAAGTAATATCGAATACCTAAGTGAGGTAATTGGTTTGGAGCTGGAAATAATCAGTGAAGAAAAAAGTGTAGGCCCCTTCCGAGCGGACATTCTTTGTAAAAGCTTAGTGGACGACTCCTATGTCCTAATCGAAAATCAACTGGAAAAGACTGACCATACCCATCTGGGCCAGTTAATTACCTATGCTGCTGGACTGGATGCTGTCAAAATTATTTGGATCTCCATTAAATTTACGGAAGAGCATAGGGCTGCATTGGATTGGCTCAACAGGCATACGGACGAAAAACTACAGTTTTTTGGAATAGAATTAGAGGTTTACCGTATCGGAGAGTCCTCCCCAGCCCCATTATTTCAGATGATATCTAAGCCAAACGATTGGTCAAAAGCCGTCACTAGGGCACAAAAAACAGCAGAATTAACCGATACAAAGCTATTAAATTTAGAGTTTTGGACTGCCATGAGGGCTCATTTTGAGCAGTCCGGTTCGAAACTTAAATGTCAAAAACCTCAGCCACAGCATTGGACTAACTTTGCAATAGGCAGGAGTGATTTTAATTTGGCAGCTGTTGCTAGTTTTAGAGATAATTTTGTGAGAGTAGAATTTAACCTACTGGGGCCCAAAGCAAAAGATAGATTTGATCTTTTGAAATCTACATATGAGGACAATTCAAGAGAATTTATAGGACAAAATATAGAGTGGCAAAGACTGGATGAAAAAATTGTTTCTATTGTTTCTCTGACCACTCACATACAGATTTCCGATAAAGAAAACTGGCAAAATCCATTTGATTGGCTCTTATTAACTTTAGTGAAGTTTGACACCTTCTTTAGGACAAAAATTAAACAATTACCCTAATGACAGAATCAGGATTAATATCAAAGGTTTGGAATTTTGCCAACGTCTTACGTGATGATGGAGTAGGATATGGAGATTATTTGGAGCAGATCACCTATTTGCTTTTTTTGAAGATGGCAGACGAGATGTCCAAACCTCCTTATTCTAAAGAAATCAACTTCCCAAAAGTAAAGGACACCGAAGGTAAGGAAATCGAAGATGGACAATATTGCAACTGGGAAACCCTCAGCAAAAAACGTGGAGCAGAACTGGAAGCTTTCTATACCCAAATGCTACGTTCACTAGGAACGGAAAATGGCATCTTAGGACAGATCTTTACCAAATCCCAGAATAAAATCCAAGACCCTGCTAAATTGCTTAAAGTAATCGATATGATTGGCAAGGAGCAATGGACCATGGTAGGAGCAGATGTAAAGGGTAATATTTACGAAGGGCTATTGGAAAAAAATGCTGCCGATACCAAAAGTGGCGCAGGGCAATACTTTACCCCTAGAGACCTGATCAAGACGATGGTCACTTGTTTGAACCCCCAACCAATGAAATCCATTCATGACCCTTCATGTGGTACAGGTGGTTTTTTCTTGGCAGCCTATGATCATATTGTATCCCATAATAATCTGAACAGAGAACAAAAGACTTTTCTTAAAAACCGTACCTTCTCTGGCAACGAAATCGTGGCGGGTACGAGGAGATTATGTCTCATGAACATGTTCCTCCACAATATCGGAGAAATCGACGGAGAGACCTTTATTTCGCCTAATGACGCTTTGATAGCAGACGAGGGTATTCGTGTGGATTACGTGCTTGCAAACCCGCCTTTCGGTAAGAAAAGCAGTATGACCATCACCAATGAGGAAGGTGAACAGGAAAAGCAAGACCTTAGTTATAACCGCCAGGACTTCTGGGCCACTACTTCAAACAAGCAGTTGAACTTCCTACAGCATATCCGAAGCTTGCTGAAGATTACCGGGGAAGCAGCAGTTGTTTTACCGGATAATGTACTCTTTGAAGGTGGAGCTGGTGAAACCGTTCGAAAAGAATTACTCAAGACCACTGAACTGCATACTATACTTCGTCTGCCCACAGGGATTTTCTATGCCCACGGGGTAAAGGCCAATGTACTGTTCTTTGACAATAAGCCGGCATCAAGGGAAGCTTGGACCAAAGACGTGTGGATCTACGACTACCGTACGAACGTACACCATACTCTGAAAAAGAACCCGATGAAATACGAGGACCTTTCAGAGTTTATGGAACTGTACAATCCCTCCAACAGGGAATCCAGAAAAGAAACCTGGTCCCAATCCAATCCAGAAGGAAGATGGAAAAAATTTAACTACGAAGAGATCATATCCCGGGACAAAACAAACCTGGACATATTTTGGCTAAAAGATAAAAGCCTGGCTGATTTAGATAACTTGCCGGATCCCGATGAATTGGCAGAAGAGATCATTGAGGACCTTGAGGCTGGGCTGGAAAGTTTTAGGGAGATTATTGGGGTGTTACATAAATAAAAGATATAATGTCCGTCAAATTTAATTTCAAAAGAGAGTTCGGTTGGAGCGATATTATTGCTTTGTTGGCTTTCATTCTAGCCATTATTGTGGCAGTTCATGATTTTTTCCCGGATAAGCCTGAACTAATAAAAAGAAATGAAACATTATCTTCAGGGGTATTTGAGGACTCAGATGGTAAAGTTAAAGCTTTTGGATTTAGCAAAGCAATAATTACCAATGATGGGAATAAACCTGTCACATACCTAGGCATAAAAAAACATGAGAGATTTGGTTTAATTATGACTAAGGATATTGATGATACTATTACAGAAAATAACACCAATATAAACTTTCTAATTAGTGATCTACCTGAAGATTTTACTTTAGAGGACATAAACAAATCCCCTTATATTTTAAAAAGTATCCAAAATAAAGGCTTGGAACATTTGTTCTTTCAAAACATCAAAATTAATCCTGGAGAGTCAAAAATAATCACACTGATTGTTGTTTTTGATATATTCAATGAAATTAAACCAATTCAAGGTATTTTTTTCAGCCCAGTTTTAGAGTTTTCAGATGGTAGTAAGTTGGACATGTTTGGATATTTAGATTTCTCTGATTTTAGTAAATTATTCAAAAAATAGTTTTCCTAAAAAATTATAACGCATGGTTATAAAAAGAAGCTTAGTGTCAAATCAAGCTAATCATCTCCAAATTTATGCATATCATGAAAGTTTTTCACTACACATCTGGACAAGGCCTATTCGGGATAGCCAATTCAAATGAACTTCACTGTTCCAACATAAAATTCATGAATGATTCCTCTGAAGAATTATATGCAGAGCAAGTATTACATGAATTCTTAAGTGATTCAGAAAGAGGACAAAAACTATATGAAAAATTTTACAATCAGACCTATCATGATGTGATTTTATATCCTGGGGACAAATTTGTTACATCTTTTTGTAAGGAAAGCGATTCACTTTCAATGTGGAATTATTATGCTAGTGGCAATGGATATAATCTTGAGTTCGACCTCCAAGAAATAATAAATTTTAATAAGAAATATGGAATCAGTATTAAGTTAGTCGAAATGGTTTATAATAAAAATGACCAATCGGATCTATTTAATAGTTTGCTAGAAAAGTCTGAGAAAAAAGCTAGTGAGTATGATAACTTAGAAGAGTTAAAAAATAGTGCCAAAGATGCTAACAGGTACCGTGAAATTGCACACGCCCAGGATGCTATTTCTGAATCATTTAACAATGAACTTTCAGAAATACTTTTATCCTTTAAACATCCAGCCTACGAAAGAGAACAGGAAGTAAGGTTAATAGTTTCAGTATTACCTTGGTTTTTGGATGACTTAAATAATACCAATTTCAAAGTATCAACCAGTGGTGTATTTGTTGAATACTTGACATTAAAGCTTGATATATCTAACATGCTTAAATCTGTTACTGTACACCCTTTAAACGGTGAATTCCACAAATCTGGAGCAAATAAATTTCTATTAACAAAAAGAGAAGGAAAACCAGTAGATGTAAAAGTATCATGTATCCCATTTAGAGAAGTTTAAATCTGATTTACAAATTCACTTCTTCTTACAAGATGAACAGAAAGCATAAACTCCTGGCTTTCTAATTTTCAACCGTTATTAACACAAGTAATTCTCCTTCAATGATGGAAAAAGAAGAAAATATCGATATCGAAGAAATAACAATTGTCATTTTTGCGAACAGCAAGGCAAAACTAAATCTTCTAGACTTTTCTCAACTGAATTTAAGATTTGTAAGTTTAAACTCAACTGATCTAAAAGTATTTCTCTCTAAAACACAGCACGATAAAGATCATTTTGAAGATAGAAACCAAAAGATTTTTGATGAGTACAAAGAGAAAAATTTGGATATAGAACTTTTCGCCTTACTACCTATTGATTTAAGTAGAAAAGTAGATGAATCAAGTAAACATTTAATTTACGAGCTACTTTTAGTTATGTACCCTTCTCACCTTAGGTATTATGCAGAATTATATTTCCAATTAATTGACAAGAATTATCTTTGGTGGGCTGGTTCCACTGAATGGCCCATAACTCCCTCTCAGGATTTGAAACCACTTTATTTCCATGATAGCCAAAAAGAACATATTAATGACTTCATTAATATTTACATAAGGCGGAAGGAAAAATTAAAGTACCTTGAAACAATTATTTCAAGTTATTTACACAGCTTTACAGAATACCAATACAGTCATTTTTCTTTTATTAGTTTGTGTATCTCACTTGAAGCGACAACCGATGGAAGAAATGAACTAACCTATAGAATTAGAAGAAATTGTGCAATAATATGTGGAAACAGTATTGATTCCTCAAAAAACATATTTAATGCTGTTGATAAAATATATAAACTAAGATCTTCTATAGTTCATGGCTCTAAATATGATCATGAAAAAGTAGAAAAATTCATGCCTTATTTGAGGAAACTAGTATCGAGATTAATAATAGAGTTAATCTCAATAAATCTAAAGGACAAGCATATTTTGAATGGACAAATCACGCAAATTGGATTTGGAAACAAAGAAAATTTGTCAGACTCCTACGAATTTTATGAGCCAGACATTCATGCTTTACCAGCTATTAATAACCCACTTGAATAAAAATTTACAAAGAATATTTACATAAAACCGTCCCCCAAACTGTCCCCCAAAACAAAAAAACCCCGAATACTTAACGTATAAGGGGTTTGTAGTAGCGGGAACTGGACTCGAACCAGTGACCTTCGGGTTATGAGCCCGACGAGCTACCAACTGCTCCATCCCGCGATATATCTTTATATTATTTATATCTTTTATCTAAATTAAAGGTGAAGTTAGCGTTTCTGACTCCCTGTTTCCTTTATTGTGATACAAAGGTACGTAGATATTATGAAAAATCAAGTACCTTTGTAAAAAATTATTCATATGACCGAAAAAACACACAAGGCTGGTTTCGTTAATATCATCGGAAAACCCAATGTCGGCAAGTCTACATTAATGAATGCCCTTGTAGGTGAGCGACTTTCAATTATTTCATCCAAAGCGCAAACAACAAGGCATCGGATTTTGGGATTGATGAACGATGAGAATTATCAAATCGTTTTTTCGGATACCCCTGGCATGCTCAAACCAAAATACGAGCTGCACAAGAGTATGATGAGCTTTGTAAACCTTTCTTTGGAGGATGCCGATGTCATTGTTTTTGTGACAGACTTATTCGAAACAGAAGATGAGATCCAAGAAGTTATTGAAAAAATGAATGCTTCAGGAGTACCAATCTTACTAGTGATAAATAAGATTGACCTCTCCAAAGACAATAAACTGGAAGAGACCACCCAATATTGGACAGAAAGAATCAAAGCGGATACTGTCATCCCTATTTCTGCCACCGAAAATTTTAATATCGAAAGGATATTACAGGAAATCCTTGACCGACTTCCAGTTCATCCCCCATATTATGACAAAGAGGAACTAACTGACAGACCTGAGCGTTTCTTCGCTTCCGAAATCATCCGGGAAAAGATTTTCACCAATTACAAGAAGGAAATCCCCTATAGTACCGAGGTGGCTATCGACCAATTTATCGAAGAAGATAAAATCATCAGAATTAGGGCATTGATTTTCGTCGAACGATCTAGTCAGAAAGGCATTATTATTGGCGAAAAGGGAAAAGCACTTAAAAAAGTAGGTACAGAAGCAAGAGAAGCGCTCGAATCCTTCTTCAATAAAAAAGTTTTCCTAGAAACCCACGTCAAGGTGGAAGATGACTGGAGAAAGAATAAAAATAAATTACGAAAATTTGGTTACGACCAATAAATATAAAGCACAAAGAGAATGTCTAACATCGTAGCAATTGTAGGAAGACCCAATGTAGGTAAATCCACCTTTTTCAACCGACTGGTAGAGGAAAGAAAGGCCATTGAAGATAATGTCAGTGGAGTAACCAGAGACCGCCATTATGGCCATGCCCAATGGGGAGGAAAATTCTTCTCAGTCATTGATACTGGTGGGTATGTTACGGGTTCTGAAGATGTATTCGAAGCAGAAATCCGAAAACAAGTTAACCTGGCTTTGGAAGAAGCATCTGTTATACTCTTTGTGGTGGACTGTGTAGATGGCCTTACCGATCTGGACAAGGAGTTTGCTAATGAACTTCGCAGTTCCAAAAAGCCGATCTACATTGTAGCCAACAAAGCTGATACCCAAGAAAGGGCTTTTATGGCCAATGAGTTCTATGAACTGGGCATTGGACATGATCAAGTATTTCCTATTGCAGCTGTAAGTGGAAGCGGAACAGGCGATCTCTTGGATGTATTGATCGAAAACTTTGACGATGAAGGAATCGAAGACCCTGATGCCGGAATCCCTAAAATCGCCATTCTTGGAAGGCCCAATGTAGGGAAATCCTCCTTCCTCAATGCCTTGCTAGGAACCGAAAGAACCATCGTGACCGATGAAGCAGGTACTACCAGAGACACCATCAACTCACACTACACACTTTTCGGAAAAAACTTTATCATCTCTGATACGGCAGGAATCCGTAAAAAATCAAGGGTAAAGGAAGATATAGAGTTTTATTCTGTCATGCGCTCTTTGCGCACATTGGAGGACTCTGATGTAATCGTTGTTATGGTCGATGCCACAAGAGGTTTAGAAGCTCAAGACGTCAACCTAATTTCATTGGCCATCAAAAATAATAAGGGTCTAATGATCATGGTCAATAAATGGGACCTTATCGAAAAAGACCATAAGACCATGGACAAGTTTAAGGAAAATATGATGGAGAAATTGGGTGAAAACAAATGGATCCCGATCATATTTACTTCGATGCTTACCAAGCAGCGGATTTTCCAAGCCATCGAGTTGGCGGTCCAAGTATACGAAAACAAAACCAAGAAGATTTCCACTTCAAAGTTAAACGATCAAATCCTACCGGAGATCGAAAGGTATCCGCCACCAGCATGGAAAGGAAAGTACATCAAGATCAAATATATTACACAATTGCCAACCAAAAATCCGGTGTTTGCTTTCTTCTGCAATCTGCCCCAATACCTGAAAGCTCCTTACACCAGATATCTAGAAAACAGGATAAGAGAACACTTTGATTTTCAAGGAGTTCCGATCAAAATTACTTATAAGAAAAAGTAAAAAATATTTTTGATCAAAGTGCTTGAATATTTGATAAGCGGTATTACATTTGCGTGCTTATTTTAAGAATCAAACACATGAAAAAAGTATTTGTTTTGTTCGCCCTAGCTGGTCTGGTAATGACCACATCTTGCGGCAAAAAAGAAGTTGAACAAACTGAAGAAATCATCGAGAACCAAGTTGAAGAGACTGAGGAGATCATCGATGATTCAGTGGAAGAACTTGATGAAACAGTTGAAGACACTGTAGACTCAGTGGAAGTAACTGTGGAGGAGGTAACCGTAGAAGTTAACGGTTAATCCATTTACATTTGATTGAAATTTTATGGGGAGCACTGAGTAATCGGTGCTCTTTTTTTATTTTATTAGTGCTGGAATGGAAAAGAATGTCAAATTGGAAATATTGCAAATCTTCAAGCAGCAGGTTCCTGAAAATGCAGTTCAATACTGTTGGGACTTGTGGCATGAAGATCCTTTTCATTTCAAAATCAGCCATTCCCGAAAAACCAAGCTAGGTGACTTCAGGTACAGGACTGACCAAGAAATCCAAAAGATCACCATAAACCACGACCTGAGCATCTATCAATTTCTTATTACCTATATCCATGAGGTGGCCCACCATCGAACTTTTAAAAAATATGGGCTGAAAGTCAAGCCACATGGAATAGAATGGAAAAAAACTTTCCAGCAATTGTTCGCTCCTCTTTTGTCAGACCTAGTATTCCCAAAGGACATCTTGCTTCCGCTAAAAAGGCACATGCAAAACCCTAAAGCTTCCTCAGGGGCAGACTTTTGGTTGAGCAAGGAACTACGGAAATATGATTCCTTTCAACACAAAGCCATCTATCTTGATGAAATCAAGATTGGAAGTCAATTTGAAATAAAAGGTCGACAGTTTAAAAAAGTACAACCCAGGAGAACAAGGGTATTGTGCGAGGAAATCCCCAGTGGAAGGCGCTACCTAATCTCTGGTCATGCTGAGGTTAAGCCCATCTAAGATTCAACATAATCAACCTTTACCCCTCACATACTGTGAAACATTTGATACCTAAAATTAACCTACAATTGACCGTGTGGATTTATAAAGGCCCCCACTTATAACAACAGCTTAATCCTTTCGACTTTATTTTGCCATTTAACCTCCAGGATAACAAGTCCAGAACCAAAACCACTTAAAAGCTGATTTACCTTGACATTTAACTCATCTAACGAGGTTGCAGTAAGCACATTGGTTTGCCTCAAAGAATTATAAGCAGTCAGCTCAATTGGTTCGCCTTCGAACTTACCAGAGTTCACCAAAGAAAGTTTCACAGGATTGCCTTTTGCTGGATTTGGATAAGCACGCCAAGTATTTTTGGAATTTATGGTCACAGGAACTTCCACAGAAACAGTCTTACTGAAACTACTTTCACCATTTGCACCAACTTGTTTGACCCTATAATATAATCTTTCACCAGAAATAGAGAGCTGGTCATCAACAAAAGCATGCGAGCCATTAATATCTGGCAAAACAGAACCCACTAATTCAAAAGAATCAACCCCTCCGATAGATCGGTAAACCTCATAGTGAGCAATATTTTCAATACTTAAAACCTTCCAATTAACTTTCACTTGACGTTCACTTGGAATATAACTCGCTTGAACATCTTCCCAAGAAACAGGTAGTACCATGGCTGACAAACGAATCATTACCAATCCCTTGCCTCCATCTCCTCCTCCACTGGTCCCTGCACCTCCTCCAGATCCAGTATATACCTCACCATCTCCTCCAACCCCACTAATATTACCATTTCCTCCAATTTCAGAGCCACCCACAGAGAACAGTAAGTCACCATTATTTTTTCTCCCTGTAGCCCCGCCTCCTGCAGCAAAAACTGAAGGAAGTCCAATCCCTGAAAACCCACTAGTTATGGCCACTTCCGTTCCTTCACCTCCAGTCCCAGGGTTGTGCCCACTTGCCCCTCCTCCAGAGCCACCTGCACCGCCTCCACCACCGCCTGCACGATTACCACTTCCTCCACTTCTATGACCATCACCTCCACCATTTACACCATTTACACCATTCCCTCCACCAAAGTGCTGTCCACTGGACGCTCCCCCTCCTCCTCCACTACCACCGTTTTGTCCAGCACCTACTGAAGCGCTGGAAGAAGCAGAACCACCACCTCCTCCTCCTTCAGCTACCAAGCCATTAAAGCTTGAGTCATTCCCTTTTCCACCTGCTTCCGCATCACTATTTGCACCTAGTCCTCCATCACCTACTACTACTTGATAGCTATTACCAGGCACTAATGTCATAGCCAAATTATAAATCATTCGTCCAGCACCTCCTCCTCCAGCACTTTCTCCGTAGCCTGCTCCGCCTCCACCGGCAACGATAAGGACGGCTGCATCTTCAAAATCATCTGGCATAGTGAATTCTCCATCACAATAAAAAACGTATAAAATTGATTCCCCGTCTTCAGAATAAAAAATATCTGAGCATTCATCATTACTGGATGAGGTCTCGCAATTTACGTTGATAGTTTGATATGAAATACCCCTACCTTGAATAACTAAATCAATACTATTGCATCCTAAATTTTCAAGTGTTGGGGCAACACTGCAATTACTCCACGCATTCCCTCCAGAAATAACTGTTCCACTTCCTCCACCAAGAGGTAAGGGAAAATAATGATCATTACAACCTGCATACCCTTGTAATGTGTACAAAACTGGATTGGAACCTGAAAAAGAAATGTTATAGTTAATTTTAAAATCATAATTGTACCCTCCCCCTGTAGAACACTGATCATTATTGATAATTACTTCGACCATTTCTAATTCAACAGTTACAGTATAAGTGTCCCCTTCAACAATCACAGTATTGCACTGGGAATATGCTTTACCTACTAACAAATAGAAAACAGCAATCAATGTAATAAGTACCCTGTAAGGATTATTCTTTCCAGAATAATAATCACGAAATAAACCTGTCATAAGCCTTGAACTTAATGTAACTAAGCAACTAGGTGAATCCGCTTAGCTTAGGGTGATCATTCTTTTCGAAACATGACACAGACTTGGATTACATATTCGTTAAATTAAACCACAAAACCATGTCATTCAACGACAAATATAACGAAACTCATTTCATAAAAAATAGTTTCTCTCTTATTTTAATCAAATTTTAAATCTTATATTTTGTCTATTATATACATTTTTAAGCATTTCATTAATAGAAAAATTACAGTTTATTGCATAATTATCTCCATAAAATTTTGATTCGTTATTATTTAAAGCAATTTACTTTTTTAGGTGAAAAAATAATTTTCTAAAAAAATCTATCATCACATTCCCTTAATTCAATATCACTTTTAGATATTCTACTTTTCCTTCCCATTCGATTTCTGTAAGCACTAAACCACTTTGGTACGCTAAAAGTATTTCGGCTAATTTGTCATTTAACTCCCAAACTCCCCCAGCCGTAAATTGCTCAGACATATTCAAGCTGTTAATAATTCTAATGTTGATCTCACCTCCGGTATAGACATCTCCATCCAAGAGACCAATTCGAATATCTTTGGCCATACCTGGATTGGGATAAACTTTCCATGCCCCCTTCTGCTCTGGTAAATCAGGAATATTCAAAGCGACCGTTTGACTACAAGAAAAACTACCATCCAGGCCTACCTCCTTCACTCTATAATACAGCCTTTGGCCAAAAAGAGGAAGCTTATGATCCTCAACCTTATACTCAGATGGTTTATCTGACCATCCCACCGCAGGTACTTCATATAATTTCACGAAACTGGACACACCATTCTCAGAACGTTCCACTTCAAAATGACTACTCTCCCATTCCTTTGAAGTACTCCAGTGTAATGTAGCTTTCCTATCAGTGTTAGAATACGTAACCTTGAATTCATCCCACTGAACAGGTAAAACGGACAAAGTAAATGATAAGCGAACATAACCATCAGCGCCATCTCCAGCCCTAGCTGCATAGCCAGCCCCACCACCTGATCCAGTATTGGCGGCACCGGAAGAGGCTTCTATAAATATAAATGGACTTGCATTGCCTCCTAAACCTGTAGAACCACCATTACCAGGAACCAAGCCCATACCTCCTCCTCCAGCACCAAAAAGACCTCCGGATAATGGAGGACTATACCCACCTCCTCCATTCCCTCCAATTGCAGTTGGAATAAAATCTAGTAAATAATAGAATATACCATTCACGCCCTCCCCATGAGCACCACCTCCACCTCCTCCAGCGTCATAATCGTTATCTTCACCGCTTCCACCAGAAAAACCTGCCCCACTTTCCCCTCCTGACCCTGCCAAACCTCCTTCGCCTCCCTTACCTCCTGCTGCCGAAATAAAACCAAAGCTTGAACTTCCGCCATTTCCACCATCGGCATTTCCAGAAGATCCACCAACTCCGCCAGCACCCACTTTGACGGCAAAAGTAATTCCGGGATTTAACACCGCACTACTTTCTATAACTTGACCTCCGCCACCACCGCCAGCACTTGGACTAAGAATATCTCCTCTACCTCCTCCTCCTCCGGCCCCTACCACCAAAATCACTGCATCCACGTGGCCATCATAGCATGGTAAACTTGGCATGGTAAAACTCCAATCACCTGGACAAGTAAACTCCACCGTATAGGTATAACTTCCAGTCACCTCATCAGCATCTGGAACTGGAGGAAGTGGAGGATTCACGCACTGGCCCCAGCAAACGCTGATAAGCATTTTATAGAAAACAACCGCATATACCGGCAGTTTAATTGCTCTCAATGACAAAAACCTCAACAATATAATCCTTGAATAAAATGTACTTAAAATGTGTGTGGAAGGAGGGAAATTTACGCTAAACGACGGACAAGCTTCAAATATGATTTTTACTCTGAACGAGCTGTAGGCCGTTCTTATAAAATAACTCAATAAGCATTGTCAGTCGGCACTTTCTTAATTTTATCTCAATCATTTTCCAATTTGATTTACAAGTGAATAATGAATAAAAACAATCAATTATTATAAAAAACATGGTAATTAACCCCCTTAAAATAGTCAAAAATACGCACAAACAAAGACCATAAATGATCAACAATCACTGTATTTTAATCGATCAAACACCTATTAATTTTTGCCATAACTAAAATGTATCTACCAACTAAAAATCTGTTTTAAAAAATTAAAGATCTAGTTCATATAAAATATCATCGATTTTTTTTCTACATGTCTGGAATAAAACAGAAAAGATGTATGTGAGAATATCCTGATTTTTCTGTGCTTTCCTTACAAGCTCTCATTTCTATTTGACCACAGTTAGACCCAGACCTGCCTTGTCATCAGATAGGTAAACACGACCAACAAAATAAAACCCTAATCCCAATGCTGAAATCAAATAACCAAGAAATTATTAATCTAAAAAAGCCACCCAGATGGGTGGCTTCTGCTCATTCGAGCAGCTTAGGTATTAAATAAAAAAATACTTCAACTAAAACTAAATCACTGTTTCAGTAACTTAATTCGCTCTATTTGGTCACCCCAAAGTATCTCCAGCACAGCAACTCCTTTCGAAAATCTATTCAACAACTGACCAGCCTGTAAGCTCAATTGCTCTACTCCATTAACCTCAAATTGTTCAGAGCTTCCCTGAACACCGATCAACCTAAACTGAATGGTTTCTCCTTGATAATTGCCGTTGTTCTCCAAGCCAACTTTTATAATATCCCCAGAGGAAGATGGGTTGGGATACAGCTTCCATACGCCTGAAACATATATAGCATCTGGTACTTTAATCGCCATTACATCCGTATAAGAATATTTCCCACTCAAATCCACTTGCTTGATCCTGTAATAAACCTTTCCACCATTTAAGGGCAAGTTCGCATCATTAAACTTATACTGCACTGCTTGATCAGACCAACCCACAGCAGAAACTTCCCCTATCTTTTCAAATCCTAAAACTCCTCCCACTGATCTTTCTATCTCGAAATGACTGTTCTCCCACTCTTTATTTACTACCCATTCAACACTGGCCCTTCTACCCTCTTTGATAAATTCAGCTGACCATCCTGCCCAATCAACAGGTAAAACTGCCATTACCCTTAAACCAAAATTAGCATTGACTACTGAGGTATTATTTAAATTAAAAGCCTCCAAAACACCATCACTTCCTAATAAGTTTATCCCCACTGTGGTGCCTAATTGCTCACCACTATTTTCCCAATTCTCTGGTAAAGATGGCTCTGGGCTTTCCTCACCCTCTTCCGCATCAGTTGTAGATAAAACCACCTTATAACTTCCATCCGGAACTCTCTCAATGGTATAAGTTCCATCTGACTGCACAGAAGCACTCGCAACCACTTTATTGTCCCCATCAATTATCAATGCATAAAGCCCAGATGCTGCTGTAGGTGTTCCACTCACCAAATCATCCTCCAATCCATTTTCATCATCGTACACATTACCTTGAAAGGTCAAATACCTATAGCCATCGCCCTCATTTACTTCGGTATAATAAGAAGCTGCCCAAGTATTGATGGTATTATTTTGACTAAATCCATTATCCCCATCCGCATGCCATATGTGTGAAGTTCCCGCTTCACCAGTCACATTTAAAACTGCAGAAACAGCACTTACAGCCGATCCATCTTCTAAACCGACAAAGCCTGTCTCCCCATCACGAGGAATTAGGGAATCATCCCAATAAATATCATTGTCTTCAATATCTCCAGGCCGCACATTTGTAATAGTAATCCCCAAGCTTTGCTCCATATCATAGATAGGGAAATGAACCGGAGAAAAAATAACTGCCGCAAACACCTCTATCTCTGAACCACTGACTATAATATTACCATTGGCATCTTTTCCATCCCAATAAATTTCATAATCTCCAGGAGCATCATAACTTTCACTCATTACGATATCCACTCCTGTATCATAGATACCATTACCATTCAAATCTATAAGTACATCCACAATACCAGGTAAGCTAATAGAGATATCCACCCATGCCTCACCGCCTTGACCAACCCCAGTCTTCTCTTGGTAATCGATCAACAAACTTGCATTGGGAGTTTCGGTAGTAGGCCAAAATTCATGGTCCGGATCACTAACAAAAAGAGGATATTGGTAATTTGAAGAGGTACCACGAATAGATTTCCGATTATCGACATGATTTCCTTGATCATTTCTTGGTCCATCTTGATTGGCAAAAAAATTCACAAAACCAGCATTGGAATTAGAAAATTTAGCATGCTTTACAAAATACTCATTTCCACTTCCTCCAAAAGTATCATCTACAGGCACAAAAAAACCAAAGTCACTATGCAATGCTTTATCATTGGCTGCCCCAGCAGTTTCTGGCACATCACTAATAATGCTCCAATATTTACAATATACTCTACCTGGCCTCACTTCATTGCTAGAATTAGCAACTGTAATATCCCAAAAACTAATTGGAAGACCATCAGTTAGAGAAGTCCCATCTGAATGTGAAATTTCAACCCAAAAAGCCCTATCCTCTCCTGTGTCATTGGTAAACGAATAGGCATCATAACCTCCTGAGCCCACAATTGCATTAGGACCATTGGCCGCAGCTATCGCATTTACGGGTCTACCTGTAATTCCCCCGGTGGAATGGGCATCATATGTATGGTCATCTGCTAACCTCCTGGCTGAACCACTTGTTCCATCAGGGAAAAACCCCACATCGGTATCATCATAATACCAACGAACTCGAATATTGTTACTGTTATTGTAATATGTATACCAACTACTTGAAGAAAAATAGTAGCTCTTTACTTTCCTAAATCCCCAATGAACAGTTTCGCCAGCTTTTACATATACATAAAGTCTATGATCAGGGTTATAGCCAGTCGAACTGGTCGGCATCATCATATAACCTCGGGTTACATAATGCCCATTCCCGACGGAAGTTGCTCTATGTTCTGGTACCCATAGCCAGCTTCTATTTCCACTTGCTGTACCCCAATCTCCTGAACCTTCAGCAATGGCTCTAGGACAAAAAGAAATAAAAATAAGTACTGTCCCTATCAATATTTGAAAAAAACACCAAGGGACGCTTTTAGTTTTATGGTTCATGCATCTTTGTTAAAAGGATAAAACATGCACCTCTTTTCCTGCTTTCTTTTTTGGACAATTAGGTGATCATTGGCGCTACAAATAATTACAGAAATAAATTGGTGTTACTAATTAGGTAGAGCATGTACTGCATCAGTTGGTGCAAATGCATTTCATACTGCTTTAAAAACCTTATAAAACTACGTTAATTAACGTCTACTATCACATATTTAGAAAAAATATTCTAATTTTTCTAAATATTCAGAATATTATTTTGAAAAGCAAAAACATACGGAAAAACTGCAAAAAACCTATCTTATAAATTATAAGAAACTAAATACCAACCCCTTACAAACCAAAACTTTAAATCAACTCCTTATTGATAAATAATCTTAATGCACTCCATATGATCCTCCCAATGAACTTCTAAAAGCAACAATCCTTTTGACATCCCTTCCAATAAACTCTTCACTCCAGTATTTATTTCTTCAACATTATTCGCTTCAAGATATGGTGATGCTTTTGTTATCCCAACCAAGCGAACCTTTATGGTGCCTTTTATGACCTCTCTTTCATTCAAATAATTTAGCCTGATATTATCCCCACTTGCTGGGTTAGGACAAACCACCCATCCACTTTTAGAAAAGGTCTTGGAATTTACGGATTGACCTAAAACCTTACTATAACTGAATCTACCGTTTAAATCTACTTGCTTTATCCGGTAATAGATCCTCCCTCCGGAAATAGGTAATTGCACATCTTTGTAACTATACTCTATTCTACTTTCACTCCAGCCTATTGCCTCTATTTTACCTATTTCCTCAAAACCTTCCTGTCCATCCTTTGACCTTTCAATTATATAGTGGCTATTTTCCCATTCCTTACCCACTGACCATGAAAGTTCTACATTTTCATTTCTATAATTGAGATAAAAACTTTCCCATTGCACAGGAAGTATTGACAATGTTCTTAAACCAAAATTAGCGTCTACTATTGAAGTATTGTCAAGATCAATGGTTTCTAATATCCCATTATTACCTTTTAAATTAATCCCACTGATCACACCTAATTGCTCACCTGTATTCTCCCAATCTTCGGGAAGTGACGGGCCGGGGCTAGAATCACCGGGGTTAGCATTTACTGTACTCAAAATAACACTATAAATTCCATCCGGAATTCTATCCATCAAATAAGCTCCATCTGATTCAACTGGAGCACTGGCCACCACCTTATTATCTGCATCAATTATCAATGCATAAAGACCAGTTGCTGCTGTAGGTGTTCCACTCACCAAATCATCATCCAATCCATTCTCATCATCAAATACATTACCTCTAAAGGTCAAATACCGATAGCCATCTTCTTCATTAACCTCCGCATAGTAAGATGCAGCCCAGGTATTGATGGTATTCAAATTTCCAAACCCTTCATTTCCAGACGCATACCAAATATGAGATGTTCCGGCTTCCCCAGTTACATTCACCTCCAAGGACTGGTCATTATCAACAGAAATTTCGGAATCATCCCAGTATATATCATTATTCTCTGGATCACCTGGCCGAACATTGGTTATGGTAATTCCCAGACTTTGCTCCATATCATAAACTGGAAAGTGAACAGGGGCAAAGACTACAGCGGCAAAAACTTCAATCTGGGATCCACTTACTACCACATTTCCATTAGCATCTTTACCGTCCCAATAAATTTGGTAATCACCAGGAGCATCATAACTCTCACTCATTATGATATCCACTCCTCCATCATATACTCCGTTTCCATTAAGATCTATCAATACATCTACTATTCCTGGAAGGCTGATATTAAAATCCACCCAAGCTTCACCTCCTGTTCCGGTAGGGATCTTTTCCTGATATGATATATCTAATGTTGCAGTGGGAACCTCAGTGGTAGGCCAAAACTCTATATCTGGATCATTTAAAAAAAGTGGATATTGGTAATTGGAAGAAGTCCCAGAAATTGACTTTCTATTCTCAACATGACTCCCTTGATCATTACGCGGGCCGTCCTGATTGGCAAAAAAATTAACATATCCTCCATTTGCCCCACCAAAATGGGCATATTTCACAAAGTAAGCATCTCCCTCTCCTCCAAAAGTATCATCTACCGGCACAAAGAATCCAAAATTATCGTGAAAGGATTGATTATTGGCCACCCCCTCTTCACTGGGAAGGCCATTATATACACTCCAATATTTACAATACACTCTACCCGCCTGTATATCTGTACCGTTCGCTACTGTAATGTCCCAGTAATCAATTTGGAACCCATTATCAATTATATCACCATCTTCATCGGAGATTTCAATCCAAAAAGCCCTATCAGCGCCAGTGGAATTGGTAAAGGAATAAGCCTCATATCCGCTTGTCCCCACAATATCTTCAGGTCCATTAGCCGCTTCCTGTGCATCTGCTGGCCTACCTTCACCTCCACCATCATCACCTGCATCATAATATTCATCATCGATTTCTACCATATCACCACCGGTACCGACGGGAAAAAAAGAGGTATCTGTATTATCATATAGCCACCTCACTCGCATATTGTCTCCTCCACTTCGCTTTCTAAACCCCCAGTAAACAGTTTCTCCATTCTTTACATAAACATAAAACCTGTGGTCGGGATTATAACTATCAGCATTGGATGGCAACATCATAAAACCTCGAGTGCCATAACCTGTATTAGAGGTACTACTGTTGGAGGGCACCCAAAGCCAGCTTCTGCGATCGGTTGCTGTTCCCCAATCTCCTGAACCTTCAGCTAGACCCGGTTTTGCATTTAATGCCGTCAGTAGGACAAAAAGTCCTACCGAAAGCAATAACTGTGGTTGAAAATAATTAACTGTAGTAGTTTTTTCCATGCACTCATCATTTTACCGATAAAACATGATTGATCCCCTATAGAGCAGAAAGTCAAATGGTGAGTAAGACCCGCTGACCACAATCAAGGAATTAAGTTGGTTTATTATTCAGGCATTTATCCTTTGAAATCATCTTGGTGATTATGTATTTCAAATAATTAAAAAAGCCTTATAATATTGTATTGATTAACGTAATTCTTTACATATATAAAATAAAAAGTAGACAATTAAAAATAATACAAAATAATATTTCAAAAAGCATATTCGTGTAAAAAAACAGCATTAATCCCGCCTTGTAATAAAACAGAAAAGCCTCAATCCCAGAGGATTGAGGCTCAACTTATCTTTAATCAAACGGATTTCTATCCATTCATACTAATAAGGAATTCTGCATTGTCTCGCGTGCCTTTCATTCTTTGCAGTAAGAATTCCATGGCCTCTTGAGAAGTCATATCTGACATGAGTTTTCTCAATATCCAGATACGTTGCATCTCTTCTTTTTCCATCAAAAGATCCTCACGGCGAGTACCAGAACCCGGCACATCAATAGCAGGATAAATTCTTCTATTGGAAAGTTTTCTATCGAGGCTAAGCTCCATGTTACCGGTACCTTTAAACTCTTCAAAGATCACCTCATCCATTTTGGAACCTGTTTCCACAAGAGCTGTAGCAATGATCGTCAATGAACCACCATTCTCTACATTCCTTGCAGCACCAAAGAATCGCTTAGGCTTATGAAGTGCATTGGCATCCACACCACCTGATAGAATCTTTCCTGAAGAAGGAACTACTGTATTATATGCTCTGGCCAATCTTGTAATGGAATCCAAAAGAATCACCACATCATGACCACATTCTACCATCCTCTTTGCTTTTTCCAACACCATAGACGACACTTTCACGTGACGTTCAGCCTGCTCATCAAAGGTAGAAGAAATCACTTCTGCCTTTACAGACCTGGCCATATCTGTCACTTCTTCTGGACGTTCATCGATCAAAAGAATCATCAAATGGCACTCAGGATGGTTTTCTGCAATGGCATTGGCAATCTTTTGTAACAACACCGTCTTACCAGTTTTAGGCTGTGCTACGATCATACCACGCTGACCTTTTCCGATAGGAGCAAATAAATCTACAATCCTAGTAGAGAAATTATCTGCTTTGGTAGTTAATTTCAATCGCTCCTCAGGGAATAAAGGCGTCAAATACTCAAATGGGATACGGTCACGAATTTCTTCGGTGGTCTTTCCATTTACAGATATTACCTTCAACAAGGCAAAGTACTTCTCGCCTTCCTTTGGAGGTCTGATTTGACCTTTGATATTATCTCCAGTTTTCAACCCAAACAATTTAATCTGAGAAGGCGAAACATAAATATCGTCTGGAGAAGCTAGGTAGTTGTAATCTAAAGATCGAAGGAATCCATATCCATCGGACATGATCTCAAGCACTCCTTCATTTTCAATTATTCCATCAAATTCTTTAACGGCTACAGCATATTTCTTCTTACTGCCATTATTGGATGGTTGCTCTTCTTGATCTCTGAAATTCTTGCGCTTTGGAAGATCTACATCCTGCTCTGCCGACCTGGTATTGGCTATTCTTTGAGCCTCTTCATCCACTACAGCTTTTCTTCTAGGACGGAAGCTTCTTCTGCTATCTTCATCCCCATTGGCTGGTGTTTCCTTTTTTGAGTCAGGCTTGGATTCGGCTTCACTTTTCCTCTCTACTCTTGCCTTGGGACTCTCTCTTCTGGAATCAGTCTTTGGAGCTTTCTCTTGCTTCTCCACTTTGGCAGACTTCTCTTCTTCTTTTTTCATTTCCGTAACATTCTGGCGACGGAACTTTGGCTTACTTTCCTTTTCTGCAGGAACAACTTCTTTGGCTGCAGCGGGAGCTACAACTTCAGGGCTTTCTTCAGGTTTAGTTTCGACTTTGGAAGGTTTTTTCTTAGGAAGGGCTTTCTCAGGGGTGATTGCTTGTTGATCCAGTATGGCATACACTAGATCATCCTTCTTGAGGGATTTATAATTTTTTACCCCCAACTCTTCTGCTATCTCTTTAAGCTCAGATAGCAATCTGATTTTTAGTTCTTCAATGTTATACATAAAAAACGTATAAGATGTACTTGATGTGATTAATTGAAATGAGTACTGTGACTGTTTAATTGATTGGTATAAAAAGATATCTTATGAATAAGATGAATCCACAGGGCGCGGATTATGAACTTTTTGATATCACAATATTACAGTAAGCAACTTTAATACGCAAACTTTTTCTTATAGTATGTGCTTTTATATTCAAATTATGGATTTAAAACGCATTTAAAGCCTATAGTAGTAGTTTAAACATTTAGATCTTTTAGCTAAAAGTGGGCTTTTGAACCTGCGTTACTTTACTAACGGATATTTCTTTTTAATGTTGCCTCCCATTTATATCCCTTGGATTTCCTCCTCCAATTTTTATCCTCCTTCCCCTTCCCCTCTATCTTAAATCATTATCTTTGCATTTCTAAAATCAAGCTAAGCGAAACTCATGCTACAAGTAAATTTTATTCGTGACAATTTTGACCAGGCTGTAGAAGGGCTGCAAAAAAGATTTTTTGCAGGTGCCAAAGAAAAACTGCAAGAAGTCCTGGATTTAGATAAGAAAAGAAAAGAAGCTCAACTGGAAAGAGACCAGTTACAGGCTGAATCCAATTCCATATCCAAAAAAATAGGCCTTCTCATGCGTGAAGGCAAAAAAGAAGAAGCAGAGCAGGTCAAAACCAGAACTGCTGAGATCAAAGGTCAGATCAAATCTTTGGAAGAACAATACAATGAGGTGGAAGAGGCTTTGCAACAATTGCTTTACACTATTCCAAATATTCCTCATTCAAGCGTAAAAGCAGGAAAGTCTGACCAGGACAACGAAGTCATCTTGGAGGATGGAAAAACCCCAGAACTTCATGAAGGTAAGCAGGCCCATTGGGATTTGATCAAAAAATATGACATCATTGATTTCGAATTGGGAAACAAAATAACCGGTGCCGGTTTTCCTGTATATAAAGGTAAGGGAGCGAGACTTCAAAGGGCCTTGGTCAACTTCTTTTTGGACGAGGCTACAAAACAGGGTTATAATGAAGTACAACCCCCTATCCTTATCAATGAAGACAGTGGATATGGCACAGGTCAGCTTCCTGACAAAGAAGGACAGATGTACCATGCGGTGGCTGACAACCTTTTCTTGATCCCCACAGCGGAAGTTCCTGTAACAAATATGTACAGAGATGTAATGGTCAAAGAAGAGGAATTACCCATCAAAAACACTGCCTTTACACCTTGTTTTAGAAGGGAAGCTGGCAGCTGGGGAGCCCATGTAAGAGGCTTAAATAGACTTCACCAGTTTGACAAAGTAGAAATTGTACAGATTTCTCACCCTGACAAATCTTATGAAGCACTGGAAGACATGAGCAAATATGTCCAAGGCCTGTTAAAAAAACTGGGGCTTCAATATAGAGTGTTAAGATTGTGCGGTGGAGACACAGGATTTACTTCTGCCTTGACCTATGACATGGAAGTATTCTCGGCAGCACAAGAAATGTGGCTGGAAGTGAGCTCCGTAAGTAACTTTGAAACATATCAAGCCAACAGGCTTAAATTGAGATTTAAGGACGAAAATAAAAAGACAGTTTTGGCACATACCTTAAACGGCAGTGCTTTGGCCTTACCTAGAATCGTCGCTGCCATCCTGGAAAACAACCAAACCGAGAAAGGCATCAAAATGCCAGAAGTATTGGTTCCGTATTTGGGCTTTGAGTGGATTGACTAAGTGGCCTAAACCAAAAAGAGGCCCCCAATTTAGAATTGGGGGCCTCTTTTCTTTTAAACCTATAGTAAAGTATTGATGGCTTCTCTGATCTCTTCACCACTGCTTGGCCTTGGTGCTTTTGCATTCGCTATTTTTCCTTCTTTGTCAAAAAGGATATACCTTGGAATGGCCTTGATCATATAGTCTTCGCACAATTCGGACTTCCATGCTCCATCCACATACACATGCACTCCCTTAAATTCAGGATCATTTTGTAGATACTTCTCCCAAGCGTCTTTATTGCTATCTATAGAAGCGTACATGAAAACTACATCTTCATTGTCCTTGTACTCTTCCTTAAGCACTTTTGCGGAAGGAAACTCCCCTCGGCATGGTCCACACCAAGTGGCCCAAGTGTCCAAATAAACTACTTTGCCTTTGAAGTCAGAAAGCTTGATAGCATCACCCTCCGGGTTTGTACCTTCTATTTCCTTGGCCGGCTTACCTTCTGCCAGTGCTTCCCACTTAGCATTTACCGCGTCTAAATATGGTTTATATTGTGAATTTGGAAACTTCTTCTTGTATGACCCTAATACGATTTCAGTAACTTCTTCGCCATAATAACTTATAGCATCCATAGAAAGACGTGCCATCAAATAGTCTTGCAAATGGGCATCTTCTTTTTCTAAAATGTAATCCCTTCGCATCTCAATATATTTGTTAATCCCCATTTCTGAATCCGGGTTTTCCTCTTGGTAGGACTGCATATAATCGTTAAAGCTTAGTTGATTATTATTATAAACAGCACTTCTGTAGCTTGGTATGATCATACCAGAGCTAGCCATTTTACCGTCAGTGGAGGTATAAGCCTCCACAGAATCAGGAAGAACTACCTTAACTTCACTTCCAGCAGAACGCTTTCTGGCGATGGGGTAATATTTCACATAAAATCCTCTCCTTAATTTGAGTAAAGCCTCTTCCATTTCAGCAAAACGATTATTCAAACTATCATTTGCATTGATCAGCTTTAGATTCTCCTGATAAGTTGAGTCTAGTTTTTCTACAAATTTTTCTGTTTCCAATTGACCATATACTTGTATCTGATTACTGGGAAAAGGGTTAAAATCATTGTAAAACTCACTTTCATTCGCTCCTTTTCCAGTATAGGATAGCGTTTCCAAATCCGCTATATCACAAGTAACTTCCATGTCTACTCCTTCAAAAAGGATTACAGGTATACTTTTTCCACCTACTTCGACCGCATACAGACCAAAACTTATACTATCAAGTTCGATTAAATAATTTCCACTAGTATCAGCCTCATAGGAGGAAACAGGGTTTAGTAATTCCCCTCCTACTTGTTCAGCCATATTATACAGCCTTATTTGAGAAACTCCCTCATCGCTTTCAAAATTTAATTCTAGCTTTACAGCCGACTGTTTTTCTGGCTGACAATACATCAGCATTAGAAGAAGTGGCAGAAACAATAGTTTTGTTTTCATAAACATATCTGGGTTGATTTAAAAATTATATTATGACTACCAAAGGGTAACCATCTAGCTAAAGTAACAAATACAGACAGATATACTAATCACTTAGTCATGAAATTACAGGACTGGCCAATCTTTATTATATTTGCGCGGATATGTGGAATGAAATAATAGTATTGATAAAAAAAGAGATCACTTTGGAGTGGCGACAAAAATACGCCCTCAATGGAATATTGCTTTACGTCGTCAGTGCTGTTTTTATCACATATTTAAGTGTAGGAGCCAAACAAGGTAATATCTCCATCCCCACATGGAATGCACTTTATTGGGTCATCATCCTTTTTTCTTCAGTCAATGCCGTGGCCAAAAGCTTTGTACAGGAACACCAAGGGCGCCAGCTTTATTATTATATGATTGCTTCACCAGAAGCCATCATATTATCCAAAATCATCTATAACAGTCTTTTGACCCTTATTCTTTCCCTGTTGGGCTATATTGTTTTCAGTGTAATATTGGGCAACCCAGTCCAGGACCAGCCGATGTTTGTCCTAAACCTACTGATGGGAGCCATAGGCTTTTCAGCCTGTCTGACCATGGTTTCTGGTATTGCTTCCAAGGCAAGCAATAATGCTACATTGATGGCCATCCTTAGCTTTCCTATTATAATTCCCATTTTACTTATGGCGATCAAAATCTCTAAAAATGCCATTGATGGGCTGGATAGGGGAATCAGCGTGGACAAGCTGATCACACTTCTTGCGATCAATGCCATCATAGGCGCTACAGCCTATATTCTTTTCCCCTACCTCTGGAGAAGCTGATGTTCTGAACTCTCAGCCCTGACCTCATCCATAATTTTTGATGAAAAGGTCGAAAATGAGGAACTTATGCCTTACTTTTGCACTTGTTAAGCAAAATTATTGAAATGCGAGCACATTGGTGGAAAGTATTGGCGATCATACTATTAGCATACACAATTATCGCCGGCCTTCTCTTTGAAGTACCTAGATTACCCATTCTAAACGAAACGATCCGTGCATTATATTTTCATGTGACCATGTGGTTCGGCATGATCATTATGTTAGTTGTCGCTGTAGTTTATAGTGTAAAATATCTCCGAAGCGGAGAGTTGAAACATGATGATGTGGCCATTGAGTTTACCAATGCCGCCATTTTATTTGGGGTTCTGGGCATCGTTACGGGCATGCTTTGGGCCAAATTTACCTGGGGAGATTACTGGAGCGGTGATCCAAAACAGAATGCTTCGGCGATCGGCTTACTCATGTACTTCGCCTACCTTATTCTAAGAAACTCTTTGACAGATGTTCATCAGAGAGCCCGGATAGGAGCCGTTTATAACATCTTTGCTTTTTCTGCATTTATCCCATTGATTTTTATTTTGCCTAGACTTACAGACAGCCTTCACCCTGGAAATGGTGGCAACCCCGGCTTCAATGCTTATGATATGGACAGCAAACTCAGAATGGTGTTTTATCCAGCTGTAATTGCTTGGACCTTATTAGGTGTTTGGCTCGCTAATCTAAGGTTAAGGGCCAGAAGACTGGAAAGAAAATTAGAAGACAAACTTATCAATCAACAATAAATGCAAAAGTGGTTAGTGGTTTTCCTATTGTTCATCAGCCTTCAGGCGGTGGCTCAGGAAAAAAAAGAGATCAAGTCAGAAGATTACGAAAACTATAGCGTGGAAATGGCCGATGATATGCGCCAAAGCGGAAAAATTTACGTTCTCGTAGGCATCATTGGAATTGTTATGGGTGGGGTTCTTGTTTACCTTGTAGGTACAGATAAAAAATTATCTAGACTGGAAAAAGAATTTAAAAGCTAAACCAAAACCTCACAATAGGTTTTGCGTAAGGTTTCATAACATTAAATCAAACCATGAAAAAAGGACATATATTAGGATTAGGCGTAATCGCAGTAGCCATAGTCATTATCGTATCTTCGATTGGTGATGCAAGCTCATATGAGAGTTTCTCCACCGCCAAAGCCATGGCCCAAGAGGGTGATGATGACCCTATTCATGTTGTTGGTCAGCTAGCAAAAGACAGTATGGGCACGGTGACTGGCCTGGAAGTAAGTGATGACAAGACTTCATTTACCTTTACCATGGTGGACAATGAAGGCACTTCCCAACAAGTTTATTATAACGAACCTGTTCCTGCCGATTTCACCCGCTCCGAGCAAGTTGTGGTTATCGGTTCATACAAAAGTGAAAACATGTTTGTAGCTGATAAAATATTGATGAAATGCCCTTCCAAGTATCAGGAAACTGAGTTGAAGGAAGCATCACTGTAAAAATTAGAGCAAGCATTGCACATTTGATTCCCTGAAAATTATGATTAATACCTTTATTGGTAACCTAGGCCATTTGATGGTGATTCTGGCTTTTGTTAGTTCCCTCATTACCGCCTATTCTTATTATCAATACACCGTAGTTCCTGAAATTGAAAAAGCCTCTTGGAGGAAATTTAGTAGGATTTTCTTCTACATTCATGCTGTATCTGCCATCTCCATTGGCGTTATACTTTTTAATATTATACACAATTTCAGGTTTGAATATTTCTATGCCTACTCCCATGCCTCTAAGGCATTGCCAGTGCACTATATGATTTCCAGCTTCTGGGAAGGTCAGGAAGGCTCTTTTATCCTTTGGATTTTCTGGGATGTTATTTTAGGCTTGTTCCTAATCCATACCAATAAATCATGGGAGGGACCGGTAATGGTAGTTTTCTCCTTGGTACAGGCATTTCTGGTATCTATGATTTTAGGAGTAGTGATAGGAGACTTGAAGATAGGGAGCTCACCTTTCATTCTCTTGAGAGATGTGGCCAATGCGCCTATTTTCCAAATGAACCCTGACTTTGTTCCTGAAGACGGCACTGGGCTTAACCCTTTGCTACAAAATATCTGGATGGTTATTCACCCTCCTACTTTGTTCCTTGGCTATGCTTCTACCCTAGTGCCTTTTGCCTACTTAATGGCTGGCCTTTGGACAGGCAAATACAAGGAATGGATCCGTCCGGCATTACCTTGGACGATTTTCTCTGCCTTGATTTTAGGGATGGGAATTATCATGGGCGCTTATTGGGCCTATGTAACGCTTAATTTCGGTGGCTATTGGAACTGGGACCCTGTGGAAAATGCGTCTTATGTTCCTTGGTTGATCATTGTGGCATCTATTCACACGATGATTACCTTCAGGAAAAGTAGCACAGCCCTGAAGACCTCTATTGTATTGATTATTCTGCAATTCATTTTGGTCTTGTATGCCACTTTCTTGGTGAGAAGCGGTGTTTTGGGAGACACTTCGGTACACTCTTTTACTGACTTAGGCTTGTCCGGCCAATTATTGATTTACCTTTTCTTCTTTATGTTTGTGGCCATCTTCCTTTCTGCAAGGGCATGGAAAAACATTCCTACATCTGAGAAGGAAGCATCTGTTTACTCCAGGGAATTCTGGATTTTCATCGGTGCCACTACCCTTGGCCTGATGGCTTTCCAAGTGATCCTCCCTACTTCTATTCCGGTATACAATGCCATAGTCGAAAGTTTTGGCGGCATTTCCAATATGGCACCACCGGCAGATCAAATCGAATTTTATACCAAGTTCCAGCTTTGGTTTGGAGTGGTACTGGCCTTATTGACCGCAGTAGGCCAATTCTTCTGGTGGAAAAAAATGGACAAAAAGGAGCTCAAAAATGCTCTGGCTACTCCCTATATTATCTCCCTAATTTTGGCTGCAATCATCATCACTGTAGCCAAAGTTTGGAACATCACTTTCATGGTGATTGTCATGGCAGCTACATTTACCATTGTGGCCAATGCAACCATTCTTTCCAAGTTGTTGAAGAAATCCACTTTCAAACTGGCAGGAGGTTCTTTGGCGCATATTGGCCTTGGCTTGATCCTTATTGGTGTCATGTTCTCCTCAGGCTACTCAGATGTTATTTCACTCAATATGTCAGGACTGACATATAAAAGAGATTGGGAAGATGAGCTGAACAAAGAAAACGTTTTGCTCTGGATCAACCAACCCCTCCAAATGAAGGACTATGAAGTGGTTTACCGAGGCAGAAATAAAAAGCTAGAAGGAGTTCCGGGCTATGTCAATGTCAACAAACTGGAATCTACAGACAACGTCAATGAAGCCATTGCGCTCGAGGACATTAATGTCAACGGAAAAACCTATCATAAAAAGGGGGATAAAGTAAATATAGTGTTAGAGGAAAACAGCTATTTTGAAATTGAGTATTTCAAAGATCAGCAGCACCAATTCACCCTTTTCCCTATGTCGCAACCTAACCCCACCATGGGATTGATTTCTTCTCCTGACTCTAAGCATTTCTTAAATAAGGACCTTTACACCCACATTTCAGCCATCAATAGCTATGACGATCCGGAATGGGGAGAGGATGAGTTTTATGAAGTGACTCCTGGAGAACAATTCCACCTAGGAGACTATATCACCACTTTTGAAGGAGGAGAAGTGATGGAAGAAGTGGAAGGCGTTGAGTTGGAAGAGGGAGATGTAGCGGTGAAGGCCAAATTGGTTATTCAGGATCACGACAAACAAATCCATCTGGATCCTATTTTCTTGATCAGAGGAAACAGGATCGGTAAAATCCCAACAGTAAATCACGACTTGGGCGTAAAAATACAAGTGGATAATATCAGTCCAGAGACCAACAAGTTTGTCTTCAAGGCCAATAATTATCAAAAAGACTATGTGGTGATGAAAGCCTTGGTAAAACCTTATATCAATGTGCTCTGGATAGGCACCATCATCATGCTCATCGGCTTTGGTGTGGCGATATACAGAAGATATGATGAATTCGTCAAAATGAGGGACAAAGGTCTCGAATAAACATACACTTAAATTCTAATCAAGCCTGCATTTTAATGATGTAGGCTTTTTTTGTGGATACACCGAAAGCTGTATCTTAGACCTCCAATTGGTTCTATAAGGAAACATTCAATGGACAAATTCAATATTGCGATCATTGGTACGGGCAATGTAGCCTGGCATTTGGCCCCAGCCTTGGAAAATGCAGGCCATACCATCACAGAGGTTTATAGCAGGGACTTCCATCGTGCAGAAAAAATCATCAACAAACTTTATACGGCCGAGGTAAAAACAGACCTCGATTTCTCAGAAAGTAAAGCCAATATATACATCCTTGCCGTAAGCGACCATGCCATCACACAAGTGGCAGACGCGATCATTCTTCCAGAGGAGAGTATTCTCGTTCATACTTCAGGAAGCATGCCTTTGGATGTCTTGGGTTTCAGTTCTGCGAGTTATACAGGCATCTTTTATCCTTTACAAAGCTTTAGTAAATCTCGTTCTTTGGACATTGATGAGATTCCTTTTTTATTGGAATCAGATGATCAGACTACTCTCCAAAAGTTGAAAAAACTGGCCAAAAGCCTTTCCCCACACCACTATGTATTGAAATCCAAAGATCGAATGGCCCTCCATGTGGCTGCTGTTTTTGCCAGCAACTTTACCAATCACATGATCCGGGTATCTGAAGAGATCATGCGAAGGCAGGGCTTGGACTTTGAAATGCTCCAACCATTGATCATAGAGCAAATCAGTAAAACCTTGGAAATAGGAGCCAAATCAGCACAAACAGGGCCAGCACTTAGAGGAGACCTTAGCACCCTGGACATGCATTACCAATTTTTGAATTACAATGAACAGGTGGCTGAAATCTATAAATTGATTTCACAGGACATCATCGATGCGAACTAAACCTTTTTTCTTGTAATTTTCTGCTTAAAAAAATGCCCACTACTAACCTACTGCCTTACTTTACCGTATTTTTGAAATATGACTAAGCCATCAGCTGAGACAGCTTTTTCCTTTTCTGCCTTTTTCAAAATCATCAGGTCTGACAACTTGCTGATGATGGCTTTTGCTCAGTTAATGACCGCCTATTTTTTGGTTGAGGAAACTAAGTCAGGAATTCCAGTCTTTTCAGATTATAAATTGTATTTGCTGATTTTCTCGACCATTACCATCGCTGCTTCTGGTTACATCATCAATGATTATTACGATGTCAAAATAGACTACATCAACAAACCTGATGAAGTCATCGTGGGCAAGGGCATGAGAAGAAGAGTAGTAATGTTTCTCCACAGCATCCTCAACTTTGTAGGTATTGGCCTTGCTTGCCTGGTCAACTTAAAAGTTGGTGCTATCCATTTTATTGCCGCATTTATCCTTTGGCTTTACTCTAACAACCTCAAAAGACTTCCCTTTGTGGGCAATTTAGCTGTTGGTCTTTTGACAGGTCTTTCCATTTGGATCATTGGATTCTACTATCAGCAGTCCCAACTTCTGGTGTTGACTTATGCCATATTCGCCTTCTTTATCAACCTGATCAGGGAAATTATCAAGGACATCGAGGACAGGGAGGGAGACAGAAAACACGGATGTAAGACTTTACCGATCGTGCTGGGCTTTAGAAAAACCAAAAACATAATTTTTATCCTTGCAGGAATATTTGTGTGTTCCATTTTGACTGTTGCCTTTAAGATAAATGACACCTTATTATATATCTACTTTGGAGCTATTGGAGTTTTATTCTTATTCTTCATGTACAAAATCTATTATGCGGACCGAAAAAAGCATTTCACTCAACTCAGCAAAATGTCTAAGGTATTAATGCTAACAGGTGTCTTAAGCATGGCTTTTTTATAATGTTCCATATGAATTGGCTCGGCTCTTGTACTGGAAAAACATGTGAGGCCAAAAAATATCCTTATTTTTGTCTTCTCAACCTTTATAAATGAACATCTAAATAGATCTTCACTTGAAAAAAATCGCCATAATTGCCTCGGGAAATGGAAGCAATGCTGAGGAAATCATCAATCACTTTGATGGTTCCTCCAAAGCCAAAGTGCTGACCATCGCCTCCAATAAAAAAGACGCCTATGTATTGGAAAGGGCCAAGAACCACGAAATACCTTTCTTTTCTTTTACCAGATCTGAAATGGAAGAAGGAATTTTAGAAAAATCCTTCCTAGAGCTAGGTATTGATTTAATTGTCTTAGCGGGTTTTCTCCTAAAAATCCCAGATGGGCTTATCAAAAAATTCCCCAACCGCATTATTAATATCCATCCCGCTTTACTACCGAAATTTGGAGGAAAAGGCATGTATGGCATGCGCGTTCATGAAGCCGTTAAGGAAAAGGGCGAGAAGGAAACCGGCATCACCATCCATTATGTCAATGAAAAATATGACGATGGCAGGGTGATCTTTCAGGAAAGTGTAACGGTATTGGACACGGATACTCCAGAAGACATTGCCAATAAGGTTCACGCCTTGGAGTACAAATATTTCCCAAAAGTTATTGAAAGTCTGCTTTAATCAGCTGATTTTCCTACCTTTGCAGTTTAAAACAATTCATCAAACCTATTTCATTCAATACTTTCAAAAATGGCTGTTAAGAAAATTCAATCTGCCCTTATTTCAGTATTTTACAAAGACAATCTTGAACCAATCATTGCCCTTCTCAAAGAGCAAGGTGTAAAAATCTACTCTACAGGAGGAACCCAAAAGTTCATTGAGGAACAAGGCGCAGAAGTAACTGCTGTAGAAGACCTGACCGGCTATCCATCCATTTTCGGCGGAAGGGTAAAAACGCTTCACCCAAAAGTATTTGGAGGAATCCTTCACAGAAGAGAAGACGAAGGTGACCTTTCCCAAGCCCAGGAATTTGATATCCCTGAAATCGACTTGGTAATTGTGGATCTTTATCCGTTTGAAGAAACTGTAGCTTCAGGTGCTTCAGAGCAGGATATTATCGAAAAAATAGACATCGGTGGAATTTCTTTGATCAGGGCAGCAGCCAAGAACTTCAAAGACGTTACCATTATTTCTTCTCGTGACCAATATGGTGAACTAGAAGAAAGATTGAAAAACAATGGAGGTGGTACTACCATCGAAGACAGAAAATATTTTGCTGCCAAAGCATTCCAAGTGTCTTCCCATTACGACACACATATCTTCAATTACTTTAACCAAGCTGAAGAAATCCCAGCTTTGAAAGTAAGTGAAAACAATGCCAAGGCTTTGAGATATGGTGAGAACCCTCACCAAAAAGCCCATTTCTATGGCAAGTTGGATGACCTTTTTGAGCAATTGAACGGAAAAGAACTTTCTTATAACAACTTGGTGGACATCGATGCAGCAGTAGCATTGATGGCTGAATTTGATGGAGAAACTGCCTTTGCAATCCTTAAGCACAACAATGCCTGTGGAGTGGCCAAAGGAGCTTCTGTAAAAGAAGCTTACCTTAAAGCATTTGCAGCAGATACGCTTTCTGCGTTTGGTGGCGTTTTGATCACCAACCAAACAGTGGACAAAGCAGCTGCAGAAGAAATGCATAGCCTATTCTTCGAAGTGTTGATTGCCCCTGCATTTGATGAGGATGCTTTAGAGGTATTGAAAGGCAAGAAGAACAGAATTCTTCTACTTCAGAAAACCAAAGTAGGTGGTACCAAGCAAATCAAAACCTTGTTGAACGGTATCATTGAACAAGACAAGGATTTGTTCATGGAAACCAAGGAAGACTTCAAAGTAGCGACTAAAATAGCTCCAACTGAAGAACAAAAAGACGCCTTGGTATTTGCTGCCAAAGTTTGTAAGCACACGAAATCCAACACCATTGTATTAAGCAACCAAGACCAGCTATTTGCCAGTGGTGTGGGGCAAACCTCAAGGGTAGATGCATTAAAGCAAGCCATCGAAAAAGCCAAGTCATTTGGTTTTGAATTGAAAGGTTCTGTTATGGCTTCAGATGCTTTCTTCCCATTCCCTGACTGTGTGGAAATTGCTTCCAAAGAAGGCGTAGCGGCAGTGGTTCAGCCAGGCGGCTCGATCAAAGACCAAGACAGTGTTGATTTTTGTGACCAAGCCGGAATGGCCATGGTAATGACAGGAGTAAGACACTTCAAACATTAAGAAAAAACAATCCCCAACTATATCAAGGTCCCTGGCTGAAAAGTCAGGGACTTTTTTGCTTCCCTATTTTTTGTTCAGCGTTTCTGCTGTTCAGGATTTGAAATCCTGAACAATAAATAAAGAGGATTTGAAATCCTCATCATCTAGATTCGGGATTGCAAATCCCGAATAGCCAAAATTTTCAGCTAGTCTTAGTAAATCAAATATGATATCCTTAATTTAAAGATTGTTTATATTTTTCAACTAACACTTTTTAGGCATGGCTTTTACGTATAAAATCAGGGATCAATATGGAATTTATTTTGTGACATTTACGGTAAACCAATGGGTAGATGTTTTCTCTCGTCCAATTTATGCTGAGCTCCTTCTTGAGAGCATTAAACACTGCCAAAAGCATAAAGGATTATTGGTTTATGCCTATGTCATCTTGACCAATCATTGCCACTTAATAATCGGAAGTAAAAAGGAACCATTAAGTGATATTATTCGGGATTTGAAAAAATACACGGCAAAAAGTATTATCAAAGCCATTGAAGAAAATCCTCATGAAAGCAGGAAAAACTGGTTATTATGGCTATTGAAAAAGGACGATGGTATCTGATTCTGGAAAGTGGGCTATCATGGTGAAGAAATCACTTCCCAATATTTCCTTGACACCAAAATCCGATATATCCATCAAAACCCCGTAAAAGCAGGAATTGTCGAAAAAGAAGAAGAATACCTACTGAGTAGTTGTGGTGAATTCTATGGAGTCAGAAAATGCCCCATAGAACTCGCTCCATTATAATTTAACTGTTTGCTATTTTGCTGTTCAGGATTTGCAATCCTGAACTCTTTATAAAGGAGGATTTGAAATCATACACAATCTAATTCGCGATTTAAAATCCCGAATAGCAATATTTCGATCACTTTGGACTACTTTTTGCTATCTGCAGCTCCAACTAATATGGGCCAATAAAAATCACCTTAAAAAAGTACCTGCCAGCATAGATTTTGTCTTTTAATTCGGATGTGTTTTCTTTCTCATTGCAAGACATTTAAAAAAAGTCAATGCTCCATATTTATAAAATCAAATTAAGGTAATAATTTTGTTGTCCCTCGTTTTATTTAAGCATTGTTAATGCTAACTTTAAACGATCAACTCAAACGTAATTTATTAAGAAAAGACCAGGATGGGATTATTCGACTTTTTCTCAAGTGATATAGCTATAGATTTAGGTACTGCCAATACTCTTATTATACATAAAGAAAAGATCGTAGTGGACGAACCCTCGATCATTGCGATAGATAAAACAAGCAACAGGATTCTGGCTGTAGGCCGTGAAGCGATGAACATGCATGAAAAAACGCATGAAAACATCAAAACGATCCGCCCATTGAAAGATGGAGTAATTGCGGATTTCTACGCCGCAGAGCAAATGATCAGGGGTTTGATCAAGATGATTCCTGGGCATAAAAAGGGCATGTTCCCACAATCTCACCGCATGGTGATCTGTATCCCATCCGGCATTACGGAAGTGGAAAAAAGAGCGGTAAGGGATTCAGCCGAACATGCTGGTGCCAAAGAAGTCTATATGGTCTATGAGCCGATTGCTGCTGCAATTGGTATTGGAATCGACATTGAAAAGCCAATGGGATCCATGATCGTAGATATCGGAGGAGGTACCACAGAGATTGCCTTGATTGCCCTTTCAGGCATTGTAGCCGACCAATCTATCCGTGTAGCAGGTGACACCTTCACTAAGGATATTCTGGATTACATGAGGAGACAGCACAACCTCTTGATCGGTGAACGGTCTGCCGAGAAAGTGAAGATTGCCATTGGATCAGCCTTGACTGAACTGGATGATGCTCCTGAAGACTATGAAATCAGAGGTAGGGACTTAATGACAGGTATTCCAAAAGTCATCAAAGTTTCTTATTCTGAAATTGCTTTTGCCTTGGACAAGTCTGTTTCCAAGATCGAAGAGGCTGTACTTAAGGCCCTTGAAATTGCTCCTCCGGAACTTTCCGCTGATATTTATGACAATGGTATCCACTTGACAGGTGGTGGCGCATTGTTGAAGGGGCTCGACAAACGTCTTCACCAAAAAACAAAACTTCCTATTCACATTGCAGAAGATCCTTTAAGGGCAGTAGTGAGAGGAACAGGTACCGCCCTGAAAAATATAAATAGTTTCAGAACCGTGCTGATGACCTGATGAGTAAATGCAACGCATTTTATTATTCTTATATAGTATACGGGCCTTTTTGCTGTTCATTACCTTAGAAACCCTTGCCATTTGGCTGGTCGTTTCCTATAATTCTCCGCAAGGGGCCGTTTTCTTCAATAGTTCCAATAGTTTCACGGGAAGTTTCCTCAATACCAAGGACAGCTTCACGGAATACTTCACCTTGGGAAAAACCAATGAGGCATTGGCTGAGAAAAATGCTCAGCTGATGGCAAGATTGGCAAATCTGAGGCCTACCAAGGATAGTGTCTTTATTCCTTTGGACAGTGGAATGCTGAATAGCTATGAGTTCCGCTCTGCCAAGGTGATCAATAATTCCATCAATCTAAGGACCAACCACATTACCTTGAACAAGGGTGCCAATGATGGCATAAAAGAAGGAATGGGGGTTTTTAATGAAGATGGTATCATCGGACGGGTCAAAGGAGTGTCCAGCAACTATGCATCCGTTATTTCCTTGCTCCATACTGATTTATTGATTTCTTCTAAAATCAAATCAACCGATGTCTTTGGCTCGACCCAATGGGACGGAAAAAACTCGCAAAAAGCAAAACTCAAGTATGTCCCCAGGCACGTGGAAGTAGCCAAAGGTGATACTGTAGTCACTTCAGGTTATAATGCTGTTTTTCCTGAAGGTTTACTGGTAGGAACTATAGATGAAGTAAGTACTGGAACAGAGACCAATTACCTGGACATCACAATTCACCTAACAGCTAACTTCAGCACCTTAACCTATGTATACTTGGTAGAAAACAATAGCATGGAGGTAGAATTGGATTCACTTCAACAAATCACAGAAAGCGTCAATGAATAGTAAAAATATAATTTCTTCTGTTGGAGCTATTGTCCTTTATTTTTTGATCCAGATTCTGGTGCTCAAAAACCTCGTGCTTTTTGGCATGGCTTTTTGTTTTCTCTATATCCTCTATTTGCTCTTATTGCCTATAGAAATCAAAACCATCCCTTTAATGCTGATTGCCTTTGTCCTTGGCTTTTCAATCGACATATTCTATGACAGCATGGGCCTACATACTGCCAGTGCTGTAGTGTTGGCTTTTCTTAGAAAACCATGGCTTCAGGTGATCACCCCTACAGGTGGCTATGACTCCAACACGCCTCCTTCTCTGCTTAATATGGGCATAGGTTGGTTCTTGATGTACAGCTTGCCATTGATACTCATTCATCACCTTACCTTCTTCTTCATTGACAATATTGCTACATCCTTGTATATTCCGATGATATACAGGACACTTAGTAGTACTGCTTTTACGTTTATCATTGGTGTGATCGTTCAGGTGTTGTTTTATAAGAAAAGGAGAGGAATTTAAATGAATGAAAATAGGCACAGTGTCATCATCATAGTAATCATTATAGTCGGACTGGTTCTATTGTCCAAACTATTTATGATTCAGGTAATCGATGACAGTTTTTTGCGCAGGGCAGAAAGAAATGCTGTACAAAGGATAGTAGATTATCCCTATCGTGGCTTGGTATATGACCGCAATGATGAACTGTTGGTCTATAACAATCCTGTTTTTGACCTGATGGTCATTCCACAGGAATTTAATATAGTTGATACCGCCAAATTCTGTAAACTCTTTCAGATCGAAAAGGAAGAACTTAAGGAAAAGTACAAGGCCGCTAGAAAGTACAGTTGGGTAAAACCCTCCCCACTGATCAAACAAATCTCCAATACAGATTTTGCCAGAATTCAGGATTACCTGATTGACTACCCTGGCTTGTTTGTGATGACCCGGTCAGTCAGAGCCTATCCAGATTCTGTAGCCTCCAGTGCTTTGGGTTATATAGCGGAAATCGTTCCTCGGCAGCTGGAAAGAGACAGTGCCCATTATTACAACCAAGGAGATTATATAGGTCATTCCGGCTTGGAATCCTATTATGAAAAATTCCTTAGAGGAAAAAAAGGTGCCAAATACAAAATGGTCAATGTTAGGGGTGTCGATAAAGGCTCCTTTAAAAATGGCCAGTTGGATACTGCTTCCATACCTGGGTTGAACCTGCAATCAACCATTGACATGGCGCTTCAGAAATATGGGGAAAAACTCATGAAAGGAAAGAGAGGTTCTGTCGTGGCCATCCAACCTAAAACTGGAGAGATTCTCTCCATGATCTCCGCACCAGTATATGACCCCAATCTCTTGGCAGGTTCTGCCTATGGAAAAAACTACCTTAAACTCCGAAATGATTCCACCAAACCATTGTTCAACAGGCCTATTATGGCCATGTATCCACCAGGGTCTATCTTCAAGATCGTGCAATCCCTGATTGGACTTCAGTGGGGAATTATCACTCCCAACACCACCTTTGCCTGTAACAAATCATTGGTCGCTTGTCATAACCACCCAAGCCCTGTAAACCTATTTGGTGCCATTAGGAACTCCTGTAATCCTTATTATCACCAAGCCTTCCGGATGATGATCAATCAAGATATCTCCAACAATACATTTACAGACACTCAGATTGGTTTGGACAAATGGCATGAGGCTGTGGAAAAATTCGGATTGGGAGGTAAGCTTGGTGTGGACCTCCCCTATGAAAGTAGCGGCAGTGTTCCCAGCAGTAAATTATATGACCGGATTTATGGCAAAGGCCGATGGAAATATTCGACCATTTATTCCCTTTCCATTGGTCAGGGAGAAATGCAGGTAACCCCATTGCAAATGGCCAATTTAGCCGCCATCTTCGCCAACAAAGGGTACTATTTTACCCCTCATTTGGTTAAGTCTATCAATGGCAACCCTGAGGATATTCCAGAAGAGTTTACCACCAAACATGATGTGGGCGTTGCCCCTCACCATTTTGACATGGTGCATGATGCCATGGCTGAAGCTCTCTATGGTACAGCCATGAGGGCCATCATCAAGGATATCACGATTGCTGGAAAAACAGGTACTGCCCAAAACCCTCACGGGGAAGATCATTCTGTCTTTGTGGCTTTTGCCCCCAAGGAAGACCCACAGATTGCCATAGCTGTTTACGTGGAAAATGCTGGATGGGGTGGTCGTGCAGCGGCCAGTACAGCCAGTTTGATGATAGAACAATATTTAAGAGGACATATAGAAAGACCGGCCTTGGAAGAGTATGTTTTGGCCGGAGATTTTGGAGACTAACGTGAGACAAGACGACTTATATATCAACAAAATTGATTGGCTGACCATTTTGATCTATTTCGCTTTGGTCATGATAGGCTGGTTCAATATTTATGCTGCCGTTTATGACGAACAAGCAGCAAAAAGCATCTTTGACTTCAGCATCAATTCCGGGAAACAATTGGTTTGGATCGGAACTGCAGTGCTTTTGATTACGGTCATCATGGTGGCGGATTATAGGCTCTTTGATAACCTCAGCATGATCCTCTACGGTTTTTTCCTCTTGATCTTACTGCTTACCCCTTTTATTGGAAAGGAAATCAATGGCCAACGTGCCTGGTTTGAATTGGGGCCTTTCCGTCTTCAACCTGGAGAATTCGCCAAATTTGCAACGGCATTGGCATTGGCCAAATTTATAGAAAAACCATCCTTTGACCTTAGCCAGCCCAAATATCAATTTCAAGCAATCTTGATCATCCTGATCCCGGTTTCTTTGATCATGTTACAGCCTGATACTGGAACGGCCATGGTGTATATGGCTTTTTTCATCATGCTTTACCGGGAAGGGATGCCCCAGAAATACTATGTCATGGCTTTGGTATTTATTGCAGTATCTCTCCTTTCCTTGGGTGTGGAAAACAATTTATACATTGCTGTGCCAGTAGCTTCCCTCACCGTTATTTTGATCTTGATGGGAAAGAAAAACTGGCAGAGAATAATCACTCTTTGCCTGATTGGTACAGCTGTGATTGCCTACAGTTACAGTTTGGATATGGTTGTTTCCAAACTTCCGGCCCACCAGCAAAACCGTATCATGGTACTTTTCAATCCTGACCTTGATCCTTTGGGTGTAGGCTGGAATGTAACCCAATCTAAAATAGCTATTGGCTCTGGAGGCTTCTGGGGGAAAGGGTACTTGGAAGGGACACAAACAAAATTTGACTTTGTACCGGAGCAACATACAGACTTTATCTTCTGTACTTTGGGAGAAGAATTTGGATGGATTGGTAGCTTGGTAGTAGTAGCTCTTTTTGCCGCGCTATTGATTCGATTGGTTTTCTTGGCAGAAAGGCAAAAGACCCGGTTTTCGAGAGTTTATGGCTATTGTGTCGTTTCTATCCTGCTTTTCCATTTTATGATCAATATTTCCATGACCATTGGCCTTTTTCCAGTGGTAGGTATTCCACTGCCCTTTTTTAGCTACGGAGGTTCTTCACTGTGGTCATTCACCATCTTGCTGTTTATCTTTATCAAACTAGATTCACATAGGATTCAGCTCTTGGGAAGAATGAACTAAAAAAGGTCGGGAATTAATCTCCGACCTTTTTTGCCTTAGTCTGGTTGAACCAAATCATATTTTTTGTCATACTGCTCCACTTGGTTGGCTCGCCATTCTGGCCCCTCCAAAAACAGCGGATGCGGTAACCTAACATCCCAGTGCCCCAATTTCTTCAGTAGCCTTTGGGTGATTTCAAGGTTTTCCAAGGCCACGTCATGCTGCTCAGAAATATCTTCTTCCAAATTATAGAGCATAGGCAAACGATCCGGTAACCTCACCAATTTCCACTTTCCTTCCCGAATGGCAGCACTAATGGTGAATCTCCACTTAATTTCCTCATGAGGGATATTCTTCTTTTCCCCTTTCAAAAAAGGCATCAAGTTTACCCCGTCATACTTATCTTCTTCCTTCAGTTCTCCTCCAGCCAAACTCACAAAAGTAGGCGTCAAATCCAAGGAGGAAACTGGTGCTGCATAAGAGGAGCCAGCTGAAAGCATTCCATCCCACTTTATAATAAATGGCACATGTATCCCACCTTCCAACAGCGTTCCTTTCTTACCATTAAAAGGAGCATTTATAGAGGCATTGGTGTAGGCTGGACCGCCATTGTCACTGATAAATACGAAAACGGTATTTTCCAATAGCCCTGCTTTTTCCACCGCTTCCACAATCCTGCCCACATTGATGTCCAATCTATGTACCATCGCAGCATAGGTTCTTCTCTTTTCATCCTTAATATCCTTGTACAATGCCAGATCAGCTGCCGTGGCCTGCATTGGGGTATGTGGAGCATTAAAGGATGCATAAAGGAAAAAAGGTTCATCTTGATGTCTTTTTACAAAATCCACGCATTCATCACCTTTGTCATCTGTGATATAGGTAATCTCCTGTGGTGTCTTGTAATTACACTCTATTTTAGCTTTATAACCTTTGCTATTATTTCCAGCTTCAAAATAGTCGTGGCCTCCACCTCTATAACCCCAAAATTCATCAAATCCTCTATTCAAAGGATAAAATTGGTCTTCATATCCCAAGTGCCACTTTCCCACCAATCCAGTCACATAACCTAATTCACCTAACCGATCCGCTACAGTCTGCTGCTGAACAGGCAAGCCCAAATAAGCAGGATCAAAGCCAGGCTGATTGTTGGCCAGATTGTTATCGTAGCCAAATTCTACCTGATTCCGCCCAGTCAACAAACCAGCTCTTGATGGACTACAAACCGCCGAGGAAACATAGCCTTCTGGGAAATAAACACCTGTCTGGGCCAAGGCATCAATATGAGGTGTTTTGATCTGCTTACTACCTGTAAAACTTAAATCCCCATAACCCAAGTCATCCGCCACAATCAAAATGTAATTGGGTTTGTCCTCAGGTAAGCGCTTTCCTTTTTGAGCATTGGTCAGGTTTATTATACCTCCTAAACACCCTAGTATTAACCAAAATTTTTTCATAAGTATTGTTTTCAACTCAAAGCGGGCAAAATAATCCCATAAAGGCTATAGAAAGCCCCTCCTTGAAAATTCATAATGTATTTACCGGATTATCGGCTTGTGTAGGGTGATTTTACTTTTCGTCAAATTTTCGGTAAACCAAGTGTAGAAATTCGTTTACCTCCTCGGAATCATGATCCCAGTTTAATTTAACAACATATCGATTATTGATTAATTCAATCGCTTCCACAAAACTATCGCATTTATCAATAGACTTAAAGGCATGCCCCATCAAATCCGGGTTGCCCTCAAATAATTTTTTGGTAAACATAAATCGCTGATTGATGGCTACTCCATCTTCCAAACTCTCAATAGGACCTTTCAAAAGGCCACTCTGCTCGGATTCAAATCTCGCCCAAGCCAATGCCGGGTCTATTGTCCCTCCTGATGGCTGAGCAGATTTGCTTTCTTCAAAAACTGGAGCGGTAGGTAACTCCTTCTCATCTTCTTCAGGTTCAGTTTGAGAAATGGATCGATTATCAATTTTCTCTTCGTTTTCCTCTTCACTTGAACCTAAAGCTTCTTCCTTATCTTCCGGAATTGTAGCTACTGGGGCTTCTTCTGCTTCATTTTGGATCAATTCATCCCATTCAATTGGCAATACCTGATTTAAACTTGCGAGTAAGCTCTTCGCAGGTTCAAGCTCATCCAGCATCTTTTGATAAAGATCATTTAAAGTATTCTTATAAACCTCTGATTCTTCTTGCCCTCCCTTTTCGACCAATTCTGCCAATAACTTAGTATGCCATTTGATATATTTTTTTGAAGCCTTCAGGTGCTTCAAAGGACTTTCTTCCTTACTTTTTTCAATTTCTCCCCAAAAATATACCAAAGGATCTATCGCCAACAAAACCGTGTCGATGACAGCGATTTCCATCAATGGCCTAAAATGATTGTTTTCGATTTTAATCGCCCTCGAAAGTACATTCATAAACTCCTTCAAAGCTTCTGCAACCGCCATGTCTTTGTAATCAAAAAATGGATTGCTTTTTAACTTCTCCAATTCTTCGTTCCACTTTTCAAAAAGTGCCTTGATCACCATAAAATTAACCTGGGTACTGGGCGTTAACTGAATGATCTCTTGACCAGACATGTACTTTTTAGTACCAAAGTATTCCGAACATACCTTTTCAGAAAAGGCATGTGCATAGTTTTCTAAATAATTGAGGTTAATTTTATCGTTCATTAGTAAGTATATTTCTGTAGAAGTACGAGAATGATGCCTAAAATAGTAATTGAAAATCTATACCACAAGGAGATTTACACAAAAGCCCCTGATCGCAAAGTTATCGAATTAATCCATGAAAATAATGTGGACTGGATGCATGCTTGCGGAAAAAAAGGCAGGTGCACCACTTGCATGATGATTGTAAATGAAGGCATGGAAAACTTGTCAGAGCCAACTGATCGGGAGGAATATTTTAGGAAATTAGGAAGACTAAAAGAGAATCAACGCTTAACTTGCCAAGCTAGGTTGCAGCAAGGAACCATTCGCATCAAGGTAAACGAAATGTATAAATTTCCACATATGGATTACAGTGAGTAATCTTTATGGTTTGAATAAGATGGCGAATTGAATTTAAGAAGTGGACGAACATGTTTATAGAACCAGTAATTGGAAATAATCATCCGAAAGAAAAGAAAGGTCATATTGAAGTGATCTGTGGATCTATGTTTTCTGGCAAAACAGAGGAACTCATCAGACGGCTCAACCGGGCTTTGATCGCCAAACAGAAAGTGGAAATCTTCAAGCCAGCCATTGACACCCGGTACCATGATTCCAATGTGGTCTCCCACAATGAAAATGAAATCCGTTCTACACCGGTTCAGTTTGCCGATGACATCATGCTTTTGGCAGGTGACTGTGATGTGGTAGGTATTGATGAGGTTCAGTTTTTTGATGCGCAAATTGTTCAGGTAGCCAATTCCCTCGCCAAGTCAGGAAAACGTGTCATCCTTGCCGGACTGGACATGGATTTTGAAGGAAAACCTTTTGACCCTATGCCGCAGCTTTTGGCTACTGCTGAGTACGTTACCAAAGTACACGCCATTTGCATGAAATGTGGAGACCTCGCTTCCTACAGCTTCAGGCTTTCCGATGCCAAACAAAAGGTCGTACTGGGTGAAAAGGATAGTTATGAAGCCCGCTGTAGAAAATGTTTTTATGAAGACAAAAAATAAAGATTACAACCTACTCCAAGTTCACTCCATCCAATGATCAAAAAGACTCAGGGCATCGTCATTCATTATCTCAAATACAGGGAAACTTCAATAATCGTGAAGATTTTTACCCGTGACCTTGGTCTAAAAAGCTACATTGTCAATGGAGTCAGGAGCGCCAAGTCAAAAACAAAAATGGCCTTCTATCAGCCTCTGACCCTGCTGGACCTTGTCGTTTATGATAAAGAAAATGCTTCCCTGAACCGAATTTCTGAAGTCAAATTGGCTTATCCATTTCAACGGATCCCATTTGATTATTACCGTTCTGGCGTGGCCATGTTTGTGGGAGAAGTGCTTGGAAAATCCATTTATGAAAACTATCAAAACGAATACCTGTATGATTTTATCTATCATTGTATCACCTATCTTGATCAAGAAAATATCAATTTAGGAACATATCCATTAAGCTTTTTACTAGAATCTTCCAAGTACTTAGGTTTTTCACCAGATAATGCTGCGGAATTCTTTGAACAAGTTCATCCGGATGTTAATGACTCAACTTTTGCCAAAGACGAGAAAAAACACTTGACACAGTTGATCCAATCACCTTTCAATGCTGACATCAAAGTCCCTTCTAACATTAGAAAAAAACTACTGGATGATTTACTCACCTTTTATAAAATACACCTAGAGACTTTCACAGAAGTAAAATCCCTGTCCATCTTACGGAGTCTAATGTAGTCAACCAGCCCTTATCCGTTTACCATTATTTGCTTGATGCTCTTAGAAAATACCCCTGGAACCTCATTCCCTTCTTCGTCTACCAAGGCCACTGATACTTTATGCTCTCCTTTTGGCAGGTTACTGATCTTTACCTGTCCCAATTCTTGAAAAGTATATTCCTGCTCATCTACCCTTACCCTGATCTGCAATTGGTCCTCCTTCAAATCACCTCCTACCAAAATAAAGTCCACAATCACCTCTTCATCCAAATCAAATTCCTGCCCGTTTTGAGGTAGATTTACGCCAATATATGGATCTTCACTCTCGGGAAATGGCTTGGAATCTCCAACTGTGAAGTCTCTCTCTACATAGTTTCCATATTCTTTCAGGGCCAACCCCTTTTCATCCACCAAATAAGCCAGAACTTTATAACTTCCTGTTTCCAGTTCCTTTCTAAAGATGGGCATATTATACCCAATGGGATCATTGCCATTAATAATCATCTGGAGCTGAAAGCCCTTCACGCCGTGTTCGAATGGATAATTTTTGATATTAAATTCAAAGGGAACACTTCCTTTTTCAAAAGCTTCATTTTCCAGTGGACTGTAAAGCTCAAGCATCGCATCAGGATAGGCTACCTCTTGAAGTTCATACCTGAACTTTACATTTTCTTGAACCTTATCTTCTGGAGTTTCTTCATTGGTTTGATCTCCTTCCTCCTTTTTGGTTTCAGTATCACATGAAAACAAAAGAAAACCACTAAACAACAGCAAAACGAAACAATTAATTTTCTTCATATTAGGATCATTGGGTTCTCTTAAAGATATTTAATTTTCCTATAAAATATTTACCTTGCAGGATAAATCGAACATGTCATGAGCGAAATTCTTTATAACGAAATCCCATCTTTAGACCTTGCCGATTTCACATCCGGTGATGCAAGCCAAAAAGCAGCTTTTGTCCACAAATTAGGAGACGCCTACCAAAATATTGGTTTTGTTGCCATCAAAAACCACGGGCTCACCCAAGAATTACAGGACAAGCTTTATGCCACTATTAAAGAATTTTTCTTCTTGGACGACAGCATCAAGAACCAATATGAAAGACCTGAAATAGGCTATCAAAGAGGTTACACAGGCAAAGGAAAAGAACATGCAAAAGGAAGAAATACCGGAGATCTAAAAGAATTTTACCATGTTGGACAGGATTTGAGTGGCATACCTGATACAGACCCACTTAAAAAAGACTACCCCCCAAATGTGTGGCCTGCTGAAGTAAGTGACTTCAAGGAAGTGGCACTTGAAGTGTACAAAACCATTGAAAACGCAGGAAAAGCCATGCTAAGGGCTATTGCCTTGCACTTGGAATTACCAGAAGACTATTTTGAAGATAAGGTAATTCACGGCAATTCGATTTTAAGACCCATCCATTATTTTCCGATCGAAAACCCTGAAGAAGTTCCTTCGGACGCTGTAAGGGCCGCTGAACATGGGGACATTAACCTTATCACCCTTTTGATGGGTGCCAGTGCCGATGGCTTGCAAGTATTAAGAAAAGATGGACAATGGATTCCTATCACCGCATTACCTGATCAATTGGTAGTCAATGTAGGAGATATGCTCGAAAGACTGACCAATAAAAAACTTAAGTCCACCATTCACCGAGTGGTAAATCCTCCACGTGAAAAAATGAACAGCAGTAGGTACTCTATTCCATTCTTTATGCACCCAAGAGCTGAGATGGATTTGACATGCCTTGATTCTTGTGTGGATACGGAAAACCCTAAAGCGTTTGAAGATGCGACAGCTGGTGAATTTTTAGAAGAAAGACTCCGGGAGTTGGGTTTACGCAAGTAGTCATTTGTGACCATCAGAAAAGTCAAATATTACCTCTACCTTAAAGATGTCGTTACACTTTCGGTCACTGCCTTTGGCGGCCCTCAGGCCTTTTTGGCAATGGTTCTTGACATCATGGTCAGAAAGAGACGGTATATATCAGAAGAAGAGCTATGGGAGCTCCATGCCCTTTGCCAAATATTACCAGGACCAACATCCACCCAAACCATCTCTGCTATAGGCTATAGGGTTGGAGGGCCCAACTTGGCCTACCTTTCCCTTTTGGTCTGGATCCTGCCTGCCACCATCCTGATGACAGCGGCAGCCATTTTGGTGGATTTCCTGCAAACCCAAACCGCAGGATCTCTCAACTTTGCCAAATTCATACAGCCCATGGCCATCGGGTTTATTATTTATGCCGCCCAAAAAACCATTGGTAAAATGGTAAAGACCACAGAGGCAATGGTCCTCATGATGCTCTCAGCTTTTGTCGCCTTCTTTTACAACTCACCTTATATTTTCCCCTTTATGCTGATCGCTGGAGGAATAACCACCTCTTTGAAATTCAACAAACAGCCAAAAATTGAAGAAAAGCATGGAATCACCATCCAGTGGGCCAACTTCCTACTTTGGGGAGGTGTTTTGATCACTGCAGCTGCACTTGGTCATTTCACGAAAATTTTACCCATCAGGCTTTTTGAGAATTTCTACCGTAACGGCAGCTTGATCTTTGGAGGTGGGCAAGTACTTGTTCCTTATCTCTATACAGAGTTTGTGGAGTTCAAAGCCTATTTAACTTCCGAAGAGTTCCTTACGGGATATGCTATTTCACAAGGTGTTCCTGGCCCCACTTTCAGCATCAGCTCCTACATTGGAGCACTTTCCATGCGGGAAATGGGCATTGGGGGAGCCATCACGGGAGGTTTGATCGCAGCAGCTGGGATTTTTCTTCCAGGGACATTTCTGATCTTCTTTGTCATCAGGTTTTGGGATGAGTTGAAAAAATACAGACCTGTCAGGGCAGCCCTTGAGGGAGTCAATGCGGTTTCTTGTGGTATGTTGATCGCTGCTGCCTATATACTTTTTGAGCCCATGCCAGCCAATATTTTTAACATCACCGCCATCATCGGCACTTACCTTTTACTGCAATTCACTAAAATCCCCTCTCCATTAATCATCATTGGAGGAATTGTTATTGGCCTAGGTTACCAATTTGTGATCAATGGCTATAGCATTTGAAGTGTTAAAGTTTAATGCTTTTCCTCCAAATCAACCTTTAGAAAGGCCCCCATTAGAGATACAAAAGCCGTAATCAAGAAAAATAATAAACTAAAAGCTACAGCCATATTTTTATCAATACCCATAAAGTCATGGCTAAAAATAAACACCAATTCCCTGGCGCCAACTCCACCAATAGTTAAAGGCAAAACAGCCACAATGGAAGACAGCAAAAACACAAATTGATAGGACACAACTTGTTCATTAATTCCTAAACCCAAAAGTATAAAATAGGCACAAATCAATTGAGCAGTTTGAACCATCAGGGAGTAAATGCTAGTCTTTAAGATCGATTTTTTAAAGGATTTGAACCACCACTTGACAATAATTACAAAAACCACAGGAACCAAAAATAGACCGACACCGGCCAAAACATCCAAATTAATTCCGGCCAAGTAAGGCCACTCCACCTCTACCCAAAACCAAAGCCCCAGCATCAACCAAACCAAGGCCACCAAGCCGCTGACCCTGTCCAATAAAACTGCCGCCAAAAGTTGCTTGACATTGGTTTTAAATTGCTTGTTCAATAAATAAACCTTATAACCATCCCCTCCTATTCCTCCAGGAAGGAAAAGATTATAAAACATCCCAATCCAATAAAGTTTCAGATTTTGCAGCTCACTTAACCTTAAACCAAGGTCTCTAAAGTAGCAATTGAGCCTGAATGAGGAAATACCTTTTGATATTACAAAAAATAAAGAGGCCAAAAACAGGTAAAACAAATTGGATTTTTTGATAACCTGCCATGTTTCCTGGACATCTATTTTTCGAAACACCAAATAAACCGCTACTCCTGTCAAGAGTACCTTTAGGAGTAGCTTGATGGTTTTTTTATTCACCTTGATATACCTGTTTGATGGTATAGGTTTTCTTATCCTGGGATTCAAAATAAGTCCTTACAATGATTTCAGCCACAATTCCCGTGGTGATCAGTTGTAAGCCTCCCAGTACAAGGATCAGTCCCACCAATAGTATGGGCCTGCCCCAAATATCTTCTCCTGCAATTTTCAGTACCAAAAGATAAATATTGATCAATATCCCCACAAAAAAGGACAGCAAACCAATGGTACCAAAGAGGTGAATGGGACGCTGAAGGTACTTTTGAAAGAAAAGCATCAGAATCAAGTCGGCCATCACCTTAAAGGTTCTGTTCAGACCATATTTAGAAGTTCCGTGAATCCTAGGATGGTGCTTCACATTCACTTCCGTCATCTTTGCCCCTTCTTGCTTGGCCAACACAGGAATAAAACGGTGCAACTCTCCATAGAGCCCCATGTTTTGGGCAATATGGGCTTTATAAACCCTGAGACTACATCCATAATCTTTCAGGTACACCTTGGTCGTATTTCGGATCATCCAATTGGCAAACTTACTCGGCAATTTCCTCAACACAAAACCATCTTGGCGATTGGCTCTCACTCCTGCCACCACATCCCAGTCCTCATCAATTGCCTTTTGGAGCATCATTGGAATATCTGAAGGATCATTTTGAAGATCTCCATCCATCGTCACAATGTACTCTCCTACAGCATGGTCAATCCCGGCTGCCAATGCTGTGGTTTGACCATAGTTTTTGTTAAAAATCAGCACTCGGGTATGCTCATTGCTATACTTTTTGGACTCTTCCACAGTCTTATCTGTAGATCCATCATCCACTAAAATCAGTTCATAGGAAATTCCCTCCAAAGCTGTATAAACAGCTTCTAGTAAAGGCTCAATATTCTCTTCTTCGTTGTAAACAGTGACTACAAGAGAGAGCTGTAACTTAGACATACCATATAAAATTTGGCCAAAATTAAAGCTTTTTTGCCCCCTCACCAAGCAGGCATACCAAAACCTAACCTTTTGGTAAAGCTTTCTTGACATTACCTTGATATTCTTAATTTAATTTTGGAGCATGGAAATAGTTTTGAATCGAAAAAAGTATGTGGAGTGGGCACTGCTCCTGCTGTCTCTGATACTTCATTTTTCCAATATTTCAGGCCTGAGCATCTATGCCCTAGACGAGGCCAAAAATGCTACAGCCGCTATTGAAATGATGCAAAACAAAGACTGGATCATTCCTACATTCAACGGCGAATATAGATTTGACAAACCTCCCTTACACTATTACTTTTTTATACTTTCCTATCAGGTTTTTGGAATCAGTGAGTTTTCTGCTAGGTTTTTTCCTGCCCTATTTGGCTTTTTGACCACCTACATAACCTATCGCTTCACAAAAAGAAATTTAGGCTTCAAGGCCGGAATACTCTCACTTCTTGTTTTAGCGTCCTCTTTGCACTGGTACATCCAATTTCATATGGCTGTTCCCGACCCCTTTCTAATATTTTTCATGACCAGTGGGCTCATGTTATTCTATGAATGGTCGAAATCAGGATTCCGGTCAAGGAAATACATGTTGGCCATATATGCCTCCTTAGCTTTGGCTACCTTGAGCAAAGGACCTGTGGGAGTTGTCCTGCCAGTTTTGGCCATGTTGATCTACTCTCTCTCTGTCAACTTACTCAATGCGAAACGCCTTGTGAGGATTTTCCATCCTGGTGGGTTGTTTCTTTTTTTCCTGATGGCGTTGCCTTGGTACATTTTGGTTGCCACGAAGACCAATGGACTTTGGGTAGAAGAATTTTTCTTTAAGCACAATCTGGGAAGGTTCTCTGCCCCAATGGAAGGGCATGGAGGCGGTTTTTGGCTGACTTGGATATATGTGATAGCAGGAATGCTTCCTTTTGCCTTTTTTATACCCCAAAGCTTTTGGCATACCATTAAGTTCCGAACCAATAAACTAACAACTTTTTCCTTGATAGCCAGTATTACCATCATCGTCTTCTTTATGATGGCCGGTACCAAATTGCCAAACTACACTGTCCCTGCCTATCCATTTATCGCTATTTTAATCGGTAATTATCTAGCTTGGCTGGTAACCAAAAATAAAGTTCAGCGATTAAAAACCCCGGTATTGCTCTATGCGCTTTTGATCCTTATACTTCCTTTCGGTATTTATCATGGGCTTAAAAATGACCCTAACCTTCAAATCCCCAAATCGATGCTTTGGCTTTTGATGGCTCCTTATCTTGTCCTACCAATTCTTTTGAGTGGTTACTTCAGAAATAAAGTATGGCCAGTTCTACTCAGTATGGGTTCTGGCTTTATGATTCTCTCCTTGGTTTTCTTTTGGTGGGCATTTCCAAAGGTTGACCAGCAGAATCCTGTACTCATTGCCAAAGACCTACAGCATAACATGAAAGAGGCGAACTTGTATTACTTTAAAATATTCAATCCGGCCTTTTCATTTTACCTGCAAAGACCAATTCAAGACCTGCAGTCAGATCTTAAACCTCAAAAAGCACAAGGTTATTTGATCACTAGAACACGTTACCTTGAAGAGCTCAAAGCTCAGGGCATCAACTATGAGCCTGTTTTCGAAGGAAAAGATCTCTTTGAGTCTCCGACAACCATTATTGTTAAGCTTTTACCTGATCAATAAGAGTCTGTTTTTACCTCTTCAATATGTTGCAGGTCTTTATAGACTTCTAGGCTAAATGTTTTGACAGTGTCTCCTCTATAAACAGCAAAGTAGGTTTCTTTCAAAATCCTTTCTTTAAAACCTGCAATGATTTCTGGGCGGTCAGCTGTGCCCCATTGCAGATAAACACCATCATAGCCCTTGTTTTCAAATTGCTCAATTCCTGGCCACAGGTCAAACTGGTTTTTTCTCCTTCCCAGATTGATTGTGAAAGTTTGGGGATTCCCATCCACATAAAAAGCCATTTCTGAGGCCAAATGATAACTGTCACTGAAGATAAACTGCTTGTCCAAGGAAAGTGAGTCAATCAAAAAGTCAATCCTTTCTCCCATTTCCCTAAACCCTGCCAAGCGTGCAAGCGGATCTTTATCCGGTCGCAGGACTTTTTTGAAGCCAATGGCATCTAAAGGAGCAGGTTTCATGATCAATATCAACAAGACACCCGAGATAGCTGTAGCATATGTTGCATATTTTCTCCAGCCCGGACTGGCCAATTGCAACACATAGGCCATTGCAATAGAAAGGTTCACATAAGCAAAAGCAGGCCAATTCACCTCAACTCTTTTGGTGATAGAAATCAAAAAAAACAAACACCAAACACCTATGGCAGGTAGCATGATAAAAAGCATTTGCCGCTCTTTATGCTTTATCATTCTTCGAATGGACATCACTAAAAAAGGAATGAAAAAAGCCGAAATAATCCCCAGCTGACCACCAGCATATTCAGAAACATATTTCATCGATTCTCCAAAATCAAAAGGTTTGCTTTCGCCTTCCACACCACCTAGTGTCCCCACATGCCTGAAGGTCACGAAATCATTCTGAAAATTCCATACGATAATGGGAATGAAAGAAAGCGCAAAGACCAGGCAATAGACATAAAAACCTTTTTGCTTCAGCTGCTTGGCATCCACCAATAGTAAATACACAAAAATCAAAGGAATAGCCAAGACCATGGTGTTCTTTGAAAGCATGCCCATGGCACTGGCCGAGCCCGCGTAAACCCAGTGGGAAGTCTGCCGCGTCTCTGTAGCCATCCAAAGCCAATAGAAGCTCAATGCCCAAAAGAAAAGTAAAGAGGAATCCGTTGTATGAAAGAATGAAGCCAAATGAAAGTAAGGCATCACCACCAACATCAAGGCTCCCCAAAAACCAATCTGGGCAGATTTGAACATTTTCAAACCAAGTTCAAAAACAATCCAAGCTGTTCCTGCAGAAAACAGTACCGCACTCAATCTGACAGCCACATCAGTGTTCCCCAAAATTCCTGTGAAAATGAAATTGTAAACCGCGACCATTAATGGTTTTGAATAATAATTCCAATCCAGATTTTGTCCCCACAGCCAATACTGAGTCTCTTCAGAAAATAAACTCAAAGAAGTAGTAGCAGTAAAAAGAATCTTGAAAAATGTAATGATGCCCAAAATAATGAGCAAATACGACCTGTATTGTTTGGCTTTGTCCATAATGCTGTTTTTCAGAATTGGGTGAAATGATAATATCAAACCCTCCTTCCAATTGTGCTACAAAACTGCAAAAAAACAGGCCAGAAAGCAGCAAAAAATCATCATTATTTAAGATTCATTGAGCTTTTATCACTATTCACTTTGGTTCGGTGGTAGCTTGAACCTCTGGTTTTAAATGGGAAAGCACCACTTTTTTCTTTGGCAGCAGTCCTCTTTTGAAAGCCCTTCCCTTAAAATACTTCCTAACTATTACCCTCGCCAATAGGGCTGACCCCACTCCCAATATTGACCCTGCCATTACATCCCCAATGAAATGCTGCATGAGATAAACCCTGCTAAAACCTACCGTCACTGCTATTAAAACCATTAACACTTGATAGCGATGTCGTTTAGGAAAAATCATGGCCAGCATGGTGGTAAGAGCAAAAGCGGTAGCCGTATGGCCTGATGGAAAAGAGTGCCAATGGTGCATTGGTACGCCTGCCACTTGTACCAAATCTATATCCTTAAAAAACGCTGCTGGTCGGGGTGCATTCAAAAAAACCAGTTGTTTCAAAACAACACAAACTATCATATGAATGGCAGCATTGAACACACAAAGCAGTGCATAACCATATCTAAAAAGCAACAAGACCGGAAAAACAGCCAAAAACACCAAACCATCTCCCAAGTAGGTAACATTAGAAAAGAACAAATCGGCCAATAAAAAATGGTGCCGATTAATAAAAAGCTCGTAATCCCCTTTGGGCGCATTCAGTAAAACAATCCCGCCTATTATTAGTGTAAAAAAATAAAAGAATATATAAACCGATGGTATTGATTTCCTTTTCATCTTCTTGATTTACTTCAAAGGTAAAAGGCTAAAATCAATTGGGAGTTAAGTCAAAATCATGGATTGATTAACAAATAAAACAAGCTTAAACTACTGGTTACCAAAAAACAAACCCCACTCACTTGAGTGGGGTTTGTCATTGCATTATTAAATTGGGTTATATTGTCATTGTCGTGCTAAAACTAACTTCTCTTTGAATTTTTTGATCTGTCTTCTCAAACCTTCAATCGCTTCATCAGCAGCTCCCTCGAAAGAATCCGTTTGATGCTTTGCAAAAAACTGCTTACCCGGTACATTCAATTTGATTTCAACGATCTTGTTCTCGTTTTTCTCGTTTTTGTCGAGTCTCATAAATACTTCCCCGTCGATAATGCGATCATAATAAGTATCCAGCTTATCAGCTTTTTTCTGGATAAAATCAATCAGTTTTTGATCGGCGTCGAAATGGATTGAATGCATTTGTAATTTCATAATTTTAACAGTTTAAAAGTTAAACTTTTATTTAAGCTTTAGGATGTGCTTGATCAAACACAGCCTTCAGTTTTTCCATGGAATTGTGGGTGTAAACCTGTGTGGCAGCAAGATTGGCATGGCCCAAAAGATCCTTTACAGCATTTAGATCGGCTCCCTTATTGAGCAGATGGGTCGCAAAAGTATGTCTCAGAAGGTGAGGGCTACGCTTGGACGTCTGCGCAAAAAGGTCTAAATATTTCCTCACTATCCTGTAAATCTTCATAGGGTAAGCTTGCTTTCTAGAATTATTAACGATAAAATAATCACTCTCGTTTACATTTAAAAATGTTTCTTCAAATACTTTCCTGTACGAAATAATATTCTTCCCTAAAGAAACTGTAAGAGGGATTATTCGTTCTTTCTTACGCTTCCCATACACTTTTACCGTTTGCCCTTGAAGATCAATGTCTTGCCATTTGATCGCCAATAACTCAGCTAATCTGACTCCCGTTAGGTAAAGGAACTCCATCACCATCTTATCACGCTGACCATCAAAGTCTTGACCATAATCAATCTCATTGAGGATTTTCTCCATGGAAGTTTCCTGAACAAATTCCGGTAATTTTTTTGGCGTTTTGAGCGCTTTTAATTTATAGGTAGGATCCTTGCTGATTTCTCCTGAGCGGAGTAAAAATTTATAAAAAGATCTTAAAGTGGCCATTTTTCTATTGACAGTGGTGGCAGAAAGCCCTCCCTCCACTAAATCTACTATCCAAGCCCTGATCTCTCCATGACCAGCAGATTCCAAATCCTCCATCCCAAAGGATAGTTTTAAAAATTCCTGGAACTGCTCCAGGTCCTTTTGGTAGGCCAGAACCGTGTGCGCACTGGCTCTCTTCTCGTGCTCTAGATAGTTTATAAATGAAAAAAGCATATCAGTGTATTGAAACACCAATATGCTCATTTATTTCTGAGAAAGGAAATATTAATTATTTACTTTCTTCGTCCTGCATTCTTTGCTTGTAGGCGGCTTTGATTACCTCTGTTCTTCTTTTAACAGATGGTTTCTCGAAATGTTGACGAGATCTCAATTCACGGATTGCTCCAGTTCTGTCAAACTTCTTTTTGAAACGCTTAAGCGCTTTTTCGATAGATTCGTTCTCTTTTACGTTTACTACGATCATAATTTTACACCCCCTTTCGTGCTGCAAATGTAGAAAGATAGTTTCGTAAAACAAAATATTCTTCCAAATCAGGCTTTTTGTGCTTCACATTTTTGGATGGGCCGCTATTATTTTACTTCAAAATCTCTCTGGAAATAACCAACTTTTGGATTTCAGAAGTGCCTTCTCCAATGGTACACAGTTTGGCATCCCTATAATATTTTTCCACCGGATAGTCTTTAGTAAAACCATAACCTCCAAAAATCTGCACCGCTTCATTGGCCAGCTCCACCGCCACCTCAGAAGCATAATACTTAGCCTTTGCACTGGCCAGGGTAACAAACTCTCCCCGGTTCTTTAAGTCTGCCGCTTTAAAGGTTAAAAGCTTTGCGGCTTCTAGCTTAGTTGCCATGTCTGCCAGTTTAAATGAAATTCCCTGATAGGAACTGATAGGCTTATTGAACTGGTGACGCTCTTTGGCATATTGTATAGCTGCTTCCAAGGCACCTTCAGCAATGCCCAAGGACAAAGCCGCGATCGAAATCCTTCCTCCATCTAAAACCTTCATGGACTGGATAAACCCTTCTCCCACTTCCCCTAAAACTTGGTTTTTGTGCACCTTGCAATCCTCAAAAACCAACTCTGCCGTCTCTGAAGTTCTCATTCCCAGCTTATCTTCCTTTCTTCCTCCTTTAAATCCATCCATGCCCTTTTCCAGTACAAATGCGGTCATCCCGTGTTTGTCTCCCTTTTCACCAGTTCTGGCAATCACCACAGCTACATCTCCAGAAACTCCATGTGTTATAAAATTTTTAGCTCCATTGAGGACAAAGTAATCTCCCTCCTTTACAGCTGTCGTCTTCATATTGGCTGCATCTGAACCGGTATTGGGCTCGGTCAAACCCCATGCTCCCAAATACTCACAAGAAGCCAACTTGGGCAAATACTTTTGCTTTTGTTCCTCATTGCCAAAAAGCATAATGTGCCCAGAGCAAAGTGAATTGTGGGCTGCCATGGAAAGTCCAATCCCCGGATCCAACTTGGCCAATTCTAAAATAGCTGTCACATACTCATTGTAACTGAAGCCACTTCCTCCATATGCTTCGGGAATCAACACCCCCATCAAACCAAGTTCACCCAGCTGTTTAAAAAGTGGTAAAGGAAAAATCTGCGCATCATCCCATTCTTTTCGTTTGGGGGTAATTTCCTTAGCACCAAAGTCTCTAATCATTTGAGCGATCATCCTTTGGTTTTCATTCAAATCAAAGTTCATCATGTTTCTGCTATTTTCTGGGTTATATTCCTGGTGGTCAAAAAATCTTATAAGATCTTCCTGTCAACCTGTTCTACCTAAGGTATTAACTTCCAAGCAAAAAATTAGTTTAACCGATTAAAAAGCAATAAAAATTTTAACACATACCTGATTGCTTTATATTTGCTCAGACATCAAAAGCCAACCCATTAACCCTGGTAAAAACAAAACATTCATGCAACAAATTTTAATTACAGGTGGAGCAGGTTATATAGGATCCCACACTGCCGTAGCACTGGTTAACGCCGGTTTTGAGCCGATCATCATCGACAACTTTTCAAACTCCAACAAGAAGGTCCTCGATGGACTGGAAAAAATCCTTAACAAATCCATAAAATGCTATGAAGGAGATTGTAATGACCGTGAATTGATGCGTCAAATTTTCAGCGAAAACAATATTTCTGGTGTTATTCACTTTGCGGCCTCCAAAGCGGTAGGAGAGAGCACGCAAGTTCCTTTAAAGTACTACAGCAACAACATCAATTCGCTGATCATTTTACTGGAAACCATGAAAGAGTTTAATGTCAAAGACATTGTATTCTCTTCCTCATGCACTGTATATGGACAGCCTGATGAACTGCCGGTGAAAGAGTCCACTCCACGTAAAGACGCGGAAAGCCCATATGGCAACACCAAAAAAATCTGTGAGGACATCCTGATAGATCATGTAAAAAGCGGCGCTGAAACCAGGGTAGTAGCCTTGCGCTATTTCAACCCGATTGGCGCCCACCCTTCATCTCTTATTGGAGAGTTGCCTCTTGGAGTTCCTGCCAATCTGATTCCTTTCGTCACCCAAACAGGTGCAGGCATTAGAGAAAAAATCACGGTTTTTGGAGATGATTACGACACACTCGACGGCACCTGTGTCAGAGATTATATCCATGTCATGGACCTTGCTGATGCACATGTGAAATCCATCCAATACCTAGCAGATAAACAGGACAGCTTTTTTGATCTTTTCAATGTGGGCACTGGAAATGGAAATACCGTAATGGAAGTGATCAAAGCTTTTGAGAAAGTAAGTGGAGCACCTCTGAACTATGAGATTGGACCAAGAAGGTCTGGAGACATTGAAAAAGTTTGGGCCAATACAGACAAAGTCAGCAAAGTATTGGGCTGGACCCCGCAATACAACTTGGAAGATGCCTTAAAAGATGCCTGGAACTGGCAAGTCAGCTTGAAAAAATAATTCTAAAGCCTCCTAATCCTGTTAGCAGACAGTACAGGACGGTTTTTGGTATTGATATCACTAAGTTTATCCTATAATTAATTTTAAAAGTTTTAAAATTTTAATTAGGGGTTTATTAATCGAAAACCATTTGCTTCCTAAGCAAATGGTTTTTCTTTTTTAAAACCAACTTTTACACTATCACCTCTATCTCATTTATTAAAGCACTAATTATCAGAACATAAAGACTTGTAAACAGGTAACTTTTTATATATTAGCTATCGACACGCAAACCACAACATCTTACCTTAAAGGCATGGAAACACTTTTTAACTTTTTATTAGGCCTTCATATTACTGGAGGTGCAGCTGGATTAATTTCCGGAACCATCAATATGATCAGAAAAAAAGGTGATACCAGGCACAAGAAGACTGGAAAAATCTTTTTTAGAACAATGCTACTTGCAGGATTGACTGCTTTGGTTTTGGCCAGCATCCACCCAAATCAATTCCTCTTTACTATCGGAATTTTCACCTTGTACATGTTGGGTTCAGGGTACCGCTACCTATACCTGAGGACGCATCATCCCCAAGCAACTTGGATAGATTGGGGCTTATCTGTTTTTATGATTGCCTTTGGAATTTTCTTCTTCTTACAAGGTGCACAAAACCTCATGAATGGCAATTATTTTGGAATCGCCTTGTTTGTTTTTGGAGGAATTGGACTTTCCATGGCCATGACAGACATCCGTTTCTACCGTGGCAAAGTCACCAGCAAAAACTTCTGGTTGAGGGGCCATATCGCAAGAATGTGCGGAACGTATATTGCCAGTCTAACCGCTTTTTTAGTGGTCAATATTCATTTCTTGCCAAGCTTATTGATCTGGTTACTTCCCACTGTGATCATCACCCCTATGATCATCAAATGGAGCAAAAAATACAAGACCGCTTAGTTAACCACCCTTCTTATTGACTTGGATATAATCTTCCAAAGCCTTCACATAAAGTGCAAAAGCTTCTCTCCCTTTACTCGTAATCGAACAAGTGGTCAGTGGAAAATTGTCCCTAAAAGACTTCTCTACTTCCAAATACCCAGCGGTTTTGAGTTTGCTGATCTGGACAGATAGATTTCCGGCCGTTGCCCCGGTTTTTTCCTTGATATAGGTAAACTCCGCTTCTTCCACACTCATCAACAAGGAAATAATGGCCAACCTAAGCTGACTGTGAAGAACCGGATCAAGTGCTTTAAACATCCTTTATGCTTGTTTGGGCTTCATCAAATGAGCCGGAATAATGTAACTGACAATTACAGCCAGCATTAACAATAAGAGCTGGTATTGAAAAGGCTGATAGAAGGCCCAAAAACCGCACAAGGTACTTCCAATTCCTCCAATAATCAATGCTTTATAGCGAAGTGTCATTCCAGTAGCATAACAAGCTGTTCCGTACAAGATCATAAAAAATGGATAAACTGCATGCCACCCAATTTCAAATGCACCAAATAACAACACCACTATCGCCATACTCATTCCTCCCCAAATACCAGCCATTACCCTGCCCATATAGGTCTTTACTTTGGCCTGTTTTTTTCGCTTACTCAAATACAAGAAATGCACAAGACCTCCAAAAGCCATCACAATCCAAACCATATAGGCTTGTGGCATCTCCAAAATAAAAGCCATCAAATAATGGGCTGCGGCCACACCCAAAGTCAGGTAGCCCCACATGAAGTACAAAAATCGATCTTGATAAATACTGTACCTTGTTGATTCCACCATAGAGCGGATCAAATGGATACTTTCTGCTTCATTCCAGTTTTCATCTGCTTGCATCATGGATTATTTTTTGTCCAGGGTCATTTCAAAACTCGGGTACCACTTTTCTCCATTGGGAGAGTATTGGCCTACTTCGTGCCACTGCCCTTGTTCATTGAGGCGAATGGTGTATTTGATCTTGCCACCTTGAGGAATATCAAAACCCCATTCAAAATGTTGTGCACCCAACTCTTTTAGGTAGGCATCTGTACTTTGGCCTTTGGCACGCCATGCTTTCATTTCATAGCCTTCTTTCCATTCATTATAAGTGATCACAGCCACCGCGTTGAACACCAAACTATCCCCTTCATAACCTTTCCCTTCAATAAAAAGCATCTTACCTCCTAGTTTGTAGGAGACGTCTTCATGCTGATCAAGGTTCATCTGCTGTCCAGGCCCCTGCATGGCCATGGCCTTACCTTCCCACTTCCCTTCCAAAAAAGCCAATTTCTTCATGGCTTCATCAGCCTTTTCCTGTGCCATCACCCCAAAGGATGCCATCAGTAAAACAGTCAAACACAATATTTTTTTCATATCTGTCTATATTTTAAAGTTAAATATATCTCCAATATAAAGTAGTTTATAATACAAACCAATTTTTAAATGATTTATTTTTAATGACTTACAAACTTGATTATAATTAACTATTTCACTAGTTTATATTAAATTTATTACCCCCCAAGCTTATGAAGTGGTTCAATTATTTATGTTTGGTTACATTTTTTTGTGCCTGCCAGTCCAAGGCTTTCAAAACGGAGAAAGAATATAAAATTGTCTCCTCAGAGAGCTTTGTGGATTTTGGAGAACACATGGTTACTCCAAAGACATTTAGTCCTACTATAGCTAATTACAAGGGAAAAAATGCCCATATCTTTATTGACCAAAATCTTCAAATTGTCATTAGTGACCTGGATAGCAAGGAACTGATTGAGATCATTCCTTTACAAAGAGATGATGGCCCCAAAATGCTCCATTCTCATCCTAATAAGGCCATTCCACTTCAAAAAAAACATTTTCTTATTACCTCTTTATCCTTTTTCTACATTGTTGACCAAAAAGGAGATGTGATCAAAAAAATTAATCTTGAAAAAATAGTTGAAGATCAGTTTTCCAGAAATCAAGAAGATCATTTCTTTATAACAGCAAGATCTTCCTACTGTAAAATTAAGGAGAATGAGCTAATATTTAGTTTATCAAGAAACTTACCTATGAGCGGCCCCGTGCCCGCCAAAGCTTATCCCTATTTCCCTCTCTTTATACAATTGAAAATAAATCCTACTAATTGGCAAATAGAGTGGAAATTATTGGACGTTTCCTTTCCTGAAGAATTTGTAAAATCCACTTCACTTTCTTATTGGCATGATGAAACTCCTAAATACTTAATTGAGGGAAAACGTCTTATTTATTTCTTCCGCTTCTCCTCAAAACTCTTCTTTCATGACTTAGAGACGGGGAAGAATAGTTCTTTGGAATTAAACATTGAAGATGCCCCTTACACCTCCTCTCCCGCATCCAGCCCAGAAGAAGGCAATAAAATTTTAAAATACGCTTTTCTTGACACCTATATAGATACAATTAATAAAATAATATATCGAATTCATCAAAGCCGAAATTTCCAAGACCTTATGGGTAGTGAGCGAATCCTAAACTCCTATAGTTTAGAAGGAAAACCACTTGTTTCTCATTCTTTAGGGACAATCAAAGAGCATCTGTATTCAGGAATGTTTGGCTATAAAGACCAATACTACCTCACACCTTTCGAGCCAAGTACTTCAGAAGAGCATTTGGAGTTCTTCCAGTTCAAACTGGTAGAGAAAAATCAGCATTTATCTTTTGAGGCAAATTAATTCCAAACTAAAAAACAAACTCATACTCGCCTGAACCCAAGCTCACTTCCTTTTGACCTTCTGGTAGGGTCTTCCCATCCAAACTAACTTTAGTGACAATGTCTTGGGGCAAAACTACTTTGGCCGTAGTATTTACCGGTACTTTTACTTTCCATGTAATCCTCTTGCCTTTGCGTTCCCAATGGCTTCCAATTTCTCCATAGAAGGAATCATAGGAAGCCCTGACATAGTCCAGCCCTTCCACAAATGTCGGCTGCAAGCTGATGGCCTTAAATCCAGGACTTTCATTACCAGGTGTGATTCCTGCCAAGTATTCATAATACCAAACCATCAGATCCCCCAACAACATGGTGTGATTTTGTGAATTCATACTTGCCTTGGCCACATTCCCGTGCCAAAGCTCCCAAATGGTAGTCGCTCCATTTTCAATCATATATCCCCAACTTGGATACGTACGATTGGTAGCCAACTTCAAAGCCAAGTCAGCCCTGCCATAATCACTTAATATCCTCATCAGCCATTGGGTACCGATCAACCCAGTGCTCAAGTGCCCTTTATTTTTCACCTCAATTGTCTCTACAAGGTGGTCAAATACTTTTTGCTCATTGAACTCACTCACCATACCGAAAGCCAAGGGAAGCAAATTATCGGTCATCTTGTTATCTCCATAATAACCTTCCTCATGATAGAACTCCTGTTGAAATGCCTTTCCTACCTTATCCTTCAAAACTTGGCAGGCTTCAATATCCTCTCTATTCCCTGTTAGCCTAGCAAACTTGCTCATCATCTCCATAAAATAATAATAGTAGGCAGTAGAGATCAATGCACTAGGCCGCTTTACATCTGCATTTTGTCCAGTTCCGGCCGCTATTGTGGGAGGAGGAACTACCCAATCTCCGTAACTGTCTTTCGTGACGATATAGTCTTCATTCATATATCGAGTAGCCATATAGTCCAGCCATTTTTTCATGGCCGGATAATGATGAACCAGCACACTCGTATCTCCTGTATGATCAAAAAGCATGTTGGCAATCATCAAATAGGTCCCTGGCCAAGTCATATTATCGCTGTAATAACGCCAATAGGCCGGGGCTACATCTGGAATACTTCCATCTTCCTTTTGAGAAAGCCGAATGTCTTCCAGCCATTTTTTGTATAGCCTGACATTGTCAAACATATAGTTTTCGCCATGAGCCCCAACCGCCCGATCACCCAACCACGGTTGCCGCTCATTTCTTTGTGGACAATCCACGGGCATCCCTTTGTAGTTGCCTGCTATTCCCCACCAAGCGTTTTGATAAATCTGGTTAAGCGTTTCATCAGAGGTTTCAAAATGGCCGACTGTTTCAATATCATCGTAAACCATTTTTCCCACAAAATCATCCACTTTTGGTATTCCCGGGTAGGTACTGACCTCGACAAACCGAAATCCATGATAGGTAAATTTGGGTTCCCAAACCTCTTCTTCACCGCCTTTGAGGACATACGTGTCGGTTACCTTCGCATCACGAAGATTGGTCACAAACAACTCTCCAGTATCCTCCAAGGATTCTGCAAATCTCAGCTTGACAGTATCTCCTTGTTCTCCCCGCACTTTCAGCTGCAACCAGCCCACCATATTTTGTCCCATATCCAATATATAGCGGTTCTGATCCAATGGAATAATGGAGACGGGCTTCACTTCTTGTATCACCTTCATGTTTTCATTCAATTGCGCCTCAAAATCTCCTCTTGGCTCTTGGACATACTCGGCTTGCAACCAACCGGAGTCATCAAAACCTACCTGATCCCATCCGTCAAATTCCTTGTTGGCATCATAGTATTCTCCATCATATTCATTGTTGTTCCGAATAGGGCCATCCGCAGTACCTCTCCATTGGTCATTGGAAGAAATAACTTCGCTGCTTCCATCTTTATACCGGATTACCAATTGAAACAGTAATTTGGGAAAACCAAAATTTTTAATTTTATAAGGCTTATAATTTTGGCGCATGGTGAAATAGCGACCATTCCCCAATACCACACCAATGGCATTATCAGAACTGGATTGAACGAGCTGGGTAATATCATAGGTATTGTACTTGACATTCTGCGTATAATCAGTTGGTGTCGGGGCGAGCACAGCATCCCCCACCTTATGCCCATTGATATTCAACTCATACAAGCCCAGTCCAATAATATAAGCAGTGGCTTCCTCCATCTGTTTGCCCACCTTAAACTCCTTTCTAAAATAACGGGCTCCCAAAGTTGGGAAAGTAGATATCTCCTCCCAGGGAAAGGCGCGGTCAAAGCCTATCCATCTTCCTTTCCAATCCTTATAATACAATAACCCCACACGCCAAAATGCCTCTTCACTCCAGCCACTCTCACCATGATTGGTCCAAACCCTAACTTTCCAATAGCATTTAGTGTCACTCTCCAAATCTTTTCCGCCATATTTCACCATAACACTTTCATCGGAATCAACCCTGCCAGAATTCCATAAGTCAGCCTTCTCAGGACTTAATAAATTAGGTGATGTGGCCACCAAAACCTGATAGGCTGTTTGATAGGTGTTTTTTGCAGAGGTATTAATTTTCCAACTCAGTCGAGGCTGCTTTACATCAATACCTTCCGGGTTTCGCAGCGTTTCAGTTCGTAAGGAAGCTATGCTCAAATCTGCGGAACCTTCATTTTCCCCAATAGCCAATACTGACACAAACATGCCGATGCTAAAAAACAAGGTCAAAATTGCTTTGGAATAAATCATAACAGAATTGCTTTTATTCAAGGCTCCGATAAATTAAAAAAGAGGCTCCATCAATGCAAAGCCCCATTTTTAAACTATCAACCTATATTAAATCTCTATCTTTTTACTTCTAATCGTACCAAATTATCCGAAGAGGCTACTTCCTCTCCATTGATCAGTACATGGAGTCCCTTTCCTTTTCCATATTTCTTCCCAGAAGCGTCCCAAAATATGGTGAGAATATCTCCGCGATAAGCCACATTGTCCAAGCAAAACCAATCCCATTGATCTTCTGGAATCAAGGGATCTACCACAACATTTCCATCTTCTTGAGGCCTAAAACCCACCAAGCCTGTAATGATCAAATCATTGAAGGTCGAATGATTATAGTACCTGCTTCGCTCCTGATCACCCTTTAACCAATAGCCTGTTTTTTCATCCAAATACTCTCCAATATATGGCCTCCCTCGATAGTATTGGGACTCGACATATTTGTTCATTTGCTGAAAATAATCTGGTTTACCAACCATCTCCTGATCATAGTTGATCAATAAATTGGCCAAAGCTGTCATGGTTTGGGAAGTTGCAAAAGGCCAAACAGCACCATCCCATTCGCAATTACAACAACCGTGTGTCCTAAATTCCGGATGCCTGCACTCTGCTGTGGTCAACCCAAAAGGAGCTAAAAAGCCGCCTTCATCCGTCACCTGATCCCAAGCTGCTGGATAAGGGTTTTTATCATCGGGTAGATTAAAATACCAAGGAATAAAGCCAATGGCTTCCCTCACTTCGGCAAAACCTCCTTTTTCTTTCACAGTTTCAAAAAATAAACTTTCTGGATTCCAAAGTTGATCCTGCACCAATGATTTTATCTCTTGGGCCTTTTTTCTGTAGATTTCAGCTAGTTTACCATCGCCACTTATCTCAGCAATCCTTGCAATGGCCATTGCATTTCCATACATATAACTATTGATCGTAGGACGTACATTTTTTACGTGCCTTCCCCCGCTCAAGGATTCTTCCATGCCATCTTTCACGTCTATCTGCCAGAACAGTCCATCTTCCCTTTGTCTGTTATCTTCCCACCACTGGTATTCCTCCAGTAAGTCGGGAAGCATATCATTCAAATAATCCTTATTTCCTGTTAGTTTATATCGGTTATATAAGGCATCTGCTGTCCAACTGCTGAAATTATGCAACTTAGTCATTGGCTTCCCTTCATTGCCCCTGTACCAGGTATGGACAATTTGATCCAAATATTTCGGGTCATGAAGCCAACGGGACTCATAAATATGATGCCCTAATGCACAACTGATCAAATTATACTTATCCGAATAAGACCGCTCGACCAAAAACTCGGTCATGGCATAGCCCACAGGTGTCTCTTTTATGTGCTTCCTGAGCGTCCACCACCGGTAATAAAAGATCTCCTCAAAGTTTTGCTGAGGAGCTTCAAAAAGTGGAATATTATCTTTCATCCACTCCCATGACGCACTATTGGGAATGGCCTGCTGGATATTTTCATCCTCCATCTGGTTGAAGTAATCCACATAATGCTTAAAATCTTCTTTTTGGAGAATGGCAGGTCCTTGTGCTAAAGCAGCACTCTTGCAAGCACCCAGACAGGATAAAATAATGGCAAAAAGAAAGGTTATTTTGGTATTAGACATGCCCAATATTATCATTTATTATTCATGAATCTTTCATGCTCTATGCTGGCCATAATGGCCGGAGCCGTAGCTTTTGGGTCATTGTCTTTGATGGGTTCGGAAATATAATATTCGAAACTACCGTCACGGTTTCCATCTCCTCCCAATCCTGCCACAGCACAACCATCGGTGACAGATACCGTTCCATCTTCCTCCTCTCGGAAAAACTCATTGACAAGTCCTTCATAACCCTTATGGGCTGTATGGAGAAATTCCTCTGGAAGGTAACCTTCTCGCACACCTTTGTACAAGAAATACACAAACATGCCCGTTCCTGATGATTCCAAATAATTTCCCTCGCGCTCACCTTGGTCCGTTACCTGATACCAGGTTCCTGTTTCAGAATCCTGAAAATCCCTTAGCCCTATGGCCACTTCATTGGCTATCTGAATCAACTTTTCTCTTTCAGGATGGTCAGCCGGTAAAAAATCCAATACATCCACAACAGCCATCAAGTACCAACCAATACTTCTACTCCAAAAATTGGCAGATAGTCCAGTTTCCTTATCAGCCCATGCCTGTTCCCTACTCTCGTCCCAACCATGATACAATAAGTGTTTTTCAGGATCATAAAGTACCCTATACGCCTCTATCAATTGATTAACCGCATCTTCTGTATAGCTTGACTCCTCAAACGCTTTTCCATAAGCTGCCAAAAAAGGCCCAGCCATATAAAGCCCATCCAACCAAACCTGATGGGGGTACTTCAACTTGTGCCAAAAGCCTCCATCCGAAACACGTGGATGATTTTCCAATTGCTTCACCAATGTACCCAAAGCTACTCGATACTTCTTCTCTCCGGTTTCTTCATATAGAGGAATCAGTACTTTTCCCGAATTGATATTATCGATGTTGTAGCTTTTCAAGTTGTAGGTTTTGATGGTTCCATTCTCCTCAATGATATTCTCCCCAAAACCTTTCACAAAATCAAAATACTTATCATCCCCAGTATATTTCCACATGTCCAGCATGGCCTTGCAGACCAGCCCCTCATGATAACCCCAGTAAGGGTCTTCTACGATCCAATCTTTAAAGCGGGCAATGTCAGAATCAGCCAAACGTACAGACCATTTCTCCAGATTAGGCCCGGTGCTTACTTCCTCTTCCGAATTGGTCTTTTGCCTTCCGCAAGAAAACAAAACCAACACTGCACCAACAATTATTTTATAATTTATCATTTACTTCCTCATAGATTTATTTTCCAATAATCGTATATGCTTCTCCAGCTTGGGTAGACAAATCATATTCATGGTAGTCCGGTAAATCCACCGCATTAAGCTTTGCTTTCTCCGAAATCAAAGGGGCTTTCACTTCTGGCAATTCAAAAAAGTGGTTAGGGTTTTCACCTTCAGCTATGCTCAGCCCTTTTGCCTTGAGCTTATTTTCGGAGCGCAGCCTTAGGTTACCACCTTGGGTAGACTTAATGACCAATTTATCCACTTTATGATCTTTCCAACTCAGCTCCACTATTTCAAATCCACCCCTGGCACGCAGGCCTTTAATGTTTCCTTCGCCCCAAGCTGAAGGCAAGGCAGGCAACAAATGGATCGCCCCTTCTTGACTTTGCATTAACATTTCGGCAATGCCAGCAGCACAGCCGAAGTTACCGTCAATCTGGAATGGCGGATGTGCATCAAACATATTGGCATAGGTGCCTCCACCTCGAGTACTTGGGGTGACCAAACTCAATTGGTTTTGCAACAACTTATAAGCATGGTCTCCATCCAGAAATCTAGCCCAAAGATTGACCTTCCATCCCATAGACCAGCCCGTGGATGGATCGCCCCGATACATTAAAGAAGTCTTTGCAGCATCAAACAACTTCGGGGTCCTAAAAGCTGAAATTTGGTTACTAGGAAACACTCCATACAAGTGGGACACATGTCGGTGCTTATCTTCAGGATCATCCCAATCATGCATCCATTCCTGTAATTGTCCATACTGGCCGATCTGCATCGGAGCTAAGCGAGACCTGGTAACGCTTAAAGTATCAGCAAAATCCTGATCCTTTTCTACTATTTTTGAGGCACGGATTACATTGGAAAAAAGGTCAAACAGCAATTGGTTGTCCATAGTCACACCAGCAGCTAAGGTAGCACCATGAATGTGACTGTTTTCAGGTGAACTTGAGGGAGAAACAACCAACCATTGGTGGGTGGGTTCTTCAATCAGCACATCTAAGAAAAACTGTGCAGCACCCTTCATGATTGGATAAGCTTCTTGCAGAAAATCCTTATCTCCGCTATAAAGGTACCTTTCCCAAAGATGCTGGCTGAGCCATGCTCCTCCACTGGGCCACATGCCGGAAGCAGCATAATCGATCGGCCCGGTAATTCTCCAAATGTCCGTATTATGATGCAGCACCCAACCTCTGGCACCATACATCTTTTTCGCCGTTTCAGCACCCGTCTCACTTACTTCCCTAACCATTTGTAAGAAAGGCTCATGCATCTCACTCAGGTTAGTAAGTTCTGCTGGCCAATAATTCATTTCCGCATTGATATTGACGGTATATTTGCTTTCCCATGGAGGAAACAACATATCGTTCCAAATTCCCTGAAGGTTCGCGGGCTGTCCTCCAGGCTGAGAGCAGGAAATCAACAAGTACCGCGCAAACTGAAAATACAAGGCTGCCAACTGCGGGTCATTGACTTCTGCAAAATGTTCAATTCTTTGGTCAGTAGGCTTCTCGGCTTCACTCGTTACACCCAAATCAAGAGACACCCTATTGTAAAATTGCTGATAAAACTGGACATGGGCTTTTTTAATGGCATCATAGTCCTTGGTCAAAGCAGCATTCAATATATTTGCTGCTTTCTGTTCATATTCTTCAGAAAGGTCTTTGTAGTTTATAAAGTTGGTGGCAATACTGATGTAAAGGGTAAGCTCATCTGCTTCTTTGACACTGATCAGGCCATCCTTTACCACAAGTTCTCCTCCTTTATGACTTGCTTTAATCCTGCCTTGAAATTTCACTCCTCCTCTTTGGTGGTCATGGGTTTGTGACTGTCCAGAAAGTGTCAATTGATCCTCTCTCACCCTAGCGACTGCATTATCATGGGGACTGGTCATCTGGACATTGCAAGTGATGCTGGCAGCCCGATCTGCTGTAAGCCTTACCATAATGACATCATCCTCAAAGGCACTGAATACTTCTCTTTGATATTGCACCCCATCCACTGTATATGAAACGGTAGAGATAGCCTTTTCCAAATCCAGATCACGGTAATAATCTTGGTAACCTTGATGTCCGGGAAATGAAATGTATACATTCCCAAAAGTCTCATAAGGCATGCCATCATTGGTCTGGGACATGACCTTTTCATTGGCCAATTCTTGTGCTGCCTGGTAATTTCCTTCAAAGATGAGCTTTTGAATATATGGGATGGCTGCTTTGGACTTGCTATGCGCATTGCTATTGGGTGAACCTCCCCAAATGGTCTCCTCGTTAAGCTGCAGTCGTTCTACTGCAGGCACTCCAAATACCATGGCCCCAAGTCTTCCATTGCCTAGTGGCAATGCCTCATTCCAGTTTGATGCAGGCTTATCGTACCAAAGCTTCCATTTCTTCTCCTGGGCTTGAAGGCTACTAATGGTGAGGAATAAAAACAGCAGTTTTGTCCAAAACTTATTCATTTGGTTTTTTAGGTTATTGGTTATGCTAAAATCAAGAGCAAAATTAACTTTTGCCTCAGGCCAATTTATTAGAAAGTCCTTTAGACTACTCCAAGAGCTTAAATAAAGCTTCCTTTCCGATCAAGGCATTCTCAGGAAGGTTTTCCCCTTGCTCTCCAAAGACTTTTAATTCATTTTCACTTTCAATAGTGATTCCGGTCTCATCGACCATTCCATTTGTATCCGTCCATTTTTCCAGCGACAAACCAAGGTGTTTTGCCATAAATGGATACATGGCCTGCCTTTTGGAATATTTATAATCATGGCCCTCCTTTGCAAAATGAGCATTGACTATTTTGTCTTTAGCTCCGTAAAAGCCATAGGTCCTTTCAATAAAAGGAAATTCAATTTCTGGCACCGTACTGCTCCAGTCTCCTCCATCTGAAATGATCAATAAAGGCCTTGGTGCTGTCATAGCGGCAATCTCTGCATTATTGGTTCCGCCTTCACAAAGGTGAATTGGCTTGCCACTTTCACAGGGACAGCCTCCTGAAAAATGAGAAGAAACCATAACGGTAGGAACAGAAACTTTGATTCGGTCATCAATAGCAGTGAGTAACATGGTCTGGGAACCACCTCCTGAACCGCCTGTGATGCCTACTAAATCTGGATTGGTCTCTTTGAGGGAGGACAAATAATTGATCCATTGGATGCCATTCAAGGTTTGGATGGTATGTGACACACTCAGGCGATGATCCTCTGATTCAAACTGCAAAAGTGACTCTCCCCAAGCAAAAAGATCATATCCAACGACCACCGCCCCCATTCTAGCAAGTGTTGCACTTCTGATCTGCTGACTTTCCCGGTACCTACCTTGTCCAAAATGTCCATTGGGCATAATGATGATGGGGTGATCTTTTTTTAGCGGTTTGGGACGATAAACCGATCCTGTGGTATATACCCCTGGAAGCACCTCCATAGCCACATTTTCTACGGAATAACCTTTGTAATTTCTCCTTTTGGTGATTATTGGTTCAGTAGTCGGTTTTTCAGGAAGGTCCTTAATTCCCAGGGCCTCGATCATACAAGCCTTAAGCGCCTCTTTCCTTACTTCCCACTCTGCTTTGTTTTGGTACAGGGTTTTGAAATAATCTAACTGCTCAGCTCCGGTATCGCTTGACTTTTTATGATATTGGTAGGGCTTGATGGTATATTTGACCTCATTTTCTTTGAAATAGGTCAAATCAAAAGGGGATAATAGAGCCGTCAATGAGTTTTCCAGATTTCCTTGTCGGATGCGCCAAAAAGCATAATTCAGCGTTTTTCCTTCCACCAAATCTTGATTGTATTGTAACTCCACATCAAATATCTCTTCTATCCGCTTCAATGTTTCCTCCAAAGTTTCATTATAAGACCGATCCGAATCCTGAGCAGAACAAACCGTAATAGAAGCCCATAATAACACACTTACGAGCAGTCCTATAACAATCAATCTTTGGCCCCTTGGCGGCCCATAAAGGCGAATCATACCACTGGTTTTTGGATTTCAAAATATTTGTACACCGCTTCCGGCCAAGGGTAGCTACCCGGCTTGATCGTCAAAACCATATCTCTGTCCATCACCTTTAACCTTACCACCCCAGGACTCAATTCCTGCATTGGTATCAAGGCACCCAATGCCAGTTCCTCTATAACAGCACAGGTGGTCGCACCTCCTTCCAAGAGCAATTCTCTCACTGGCACTTCCTCAATGACCCTGGCCACAGCTTTGGCCGTTCTTTTCTTTAAAACAGCTGGATAGTCACTGAATTTGACCTTCTTCTTTCCATAGGCCATGATGACCCGATCTCCTTCATTGAGTCCTTCTGCGACATCATATACCCAAGCATCCATTCCTACTGGATTGAATACTTCTTCCATTAAGGGCTCTGGCATTTCACTAAGGTGAACTCCTTTTTCCACCGCCTTTTCTACAAAATCCTTACTGTTCTGATGACTACTTCCCGCTATCATCAGGCTATTTCCAACAAACGAAAGCGGGTCAGGCTCCTGACCTCTCATCCATTCGGGGAAATTTCTTTTCAAACACATTTCAAAAAACGCGGCACTTCCTCCGGGCAGAACGGTGCTATCCATCAAGCTTGCCCAAGCATAGAGGTCCAGCATGGTTTCAGAGTCTGGAATATTAAAACCTTCTTGGAGATCTTCCTCCTCTGAAAATTTTCCATAAGCCACTGAAAGCTCCTCCTCTCTCAACAAGTCTTTGACATTTGCCGAAAAAGCCGGAAAGGTAGGGTCATCCTTAAAGCTTGTTTCATTCAAGGGCAGGCCTTTCACATAATAAATCCCATCAGTAATACTTCTTCCCGTATAAGGGTTGGCTGGTGCCAAAAGCATTTTTTTCTTGTTTAGTTTTTGGGCCAGAACTTTCAGTTCGGCAGCCACATGTCCCCGCATAACCGAATCCGACTTCTTAAAAATCCAAGTTACGCCCATTTCCAAAAGTTCAGAGGCTATCCTGTCTGTTTCCTTTAAGGCATTTTCCTCCGTCATGGATCGGGTATCTGTGGCAATAACCATCACTTCGGCCCCATTGGCAGGTTTGGCATCCAAAGAAAAAGAAACAGGAATCCCCCATCTTAGGCATACTCCGGCAATCTCTGCCGCACCAGTAATATCATCGGCTATAACTGCTATCATGTTTTTTTCTGTTTTGTGCCATCGGAATGGCGTAATCAATCGCTAAGTTCAACGCATCCTCAGATGCTATGCCCTGCCCGGCAATTTCAAAGGCAGTCCCGTGATCTACCGACGTTCTAATAATCGGGAGGCCCAAGGTAATGTTTACTCCTTTCACACTCTCCATGGTCTTGGTTTCATTGTTCCACTTGAAGCCTACCATCTTAAAGGGAATATGCCCCTGATCATGGTACATGGCCACACAACCATCATAATATCCCTGCACAGCCTTGGCAAATAGCGTATCCGGAGGAACTGGTCCTTCGGCCAAAAAGCCTTCGGATTGGGCTGCTGTTACAGCAGGAAGGATTTCTTCCGTATCTTCTGTACCAAATAACCCACCATCTCCTGCATGGGGATTCAGTCCTGCGACCCCTATTCGTGGCTTTTCGATTCCAAACTGAACACAGGCATCATGCAAAAGCCGGATCACATCTTCCACCCTTTCCTTCTTGATCAAATCACAAGCTTGTCTCAAAGGCACATGGGTGGTCACATGAATCACCCTCAGGTTTTGCTCTACCAATAGCATGGCAAATTTTTCAGTGCCTGTAAAAGTAGCATAGATTTCTGTGTGGCCAGCAAAATGGTGCCCGGCCAAGTTGATCGATTCTTTATTGATTGGGGCAGTCACGGTGGCATCTACTTGCTCTTCCAATGCCAATTCAATGGTCTTTTTTACCGCTTCAAAAGCAGCATTTCCTGCCATCGCACTGACTTTTCCCATTTCCAATTGAGCTTGATCCACATTGTCCAAATCATAAACGTCGATCACCTCTGGGTCAAATCTCGCCTCTTCTACACTTGCCATGGCTCTAACCGAGAGCGAGGCTCCCAAGTCTTTCACCATCTTATTGATGGTTTTGGCATCTCCTACTACCAAAGGCCTGCACTTGTCATGCAAAGCACCATCCTGAAAACTTTTTACTATGATCTCAGGACCTATCCCTGCAGGATCTCCCATTGTGATCGCTATGATTGGTCTCTTCATTTTTTCTCTTTTATTGACTTAAGGTATAAGTATCAGTACCTCAATATTTCTGTCCTAAAACAAACTGTAATATATTCTTTCAGCATCCTCAAAGGTCAATTCTTTGGGGTTGTTTTTAAGCAATCTTGTCACTTTCATCGCCAAGCCAGTCAATTCTGCCACATCGCCCTTTTGAACGCCCAAAGCGGTCAAATTTTGTGGAATATCACATAGTTTAACCAACTCCCTCACTTTCTCCACACCATTTATGGCCGTTTCCTCTAGTGTTTCTCCTTCAGTTGCTCCCATCGCTAATGCTATCTGCACATGCTTATGAATATTGGAAGACATATTGTAGGCCATCACTTCTGGAAGTAGCACTGCATTGGCCAGACCATGCGGTACATGGTACTTTCCTCCTAGAGGATAACTGAGGGCATGCACTGCTGCAGTATTGACAGGCCCCAAACACAAACCTCCATACATACTGCCCAAAGCCACAGCAGACCGGGCATCCATATCATCGCCTTTTTCATATGCCCTTTTCAAATTACGGCCAATTAAGGCAATTCCCCTCAATGCATAATCATCCACCAGTGGATGACTGAATTTATTGGTATATGCCTCAATACAATGGGAAAGCGCATCTATTCCCGTCTCAGCTGTAATTTTAGGAGGTAATCCTATTGTCAATTCAGGGTCAATGTATGTGGCATCTGGCACAAGATAGGGACTGATAATTCCCTTTTTCTCCAATGTTGATTCATCCAAAAGAATGGCATTGGGAGAAACTTCACTACCCGTTCCAGAAGTGGTTGGAATGCACACCATGTGCGTGCCCCGACCTTTTAACAAATTTATACCTACAAAATCAGATAACTGCCCAGTACTGTCCTGCATGGCAGCCAAAATCTTGGCCAGGTCCAAAACACTTCCTCCCCCAATGCCTACTATACTTTCTGGGTTATAGGCCTTGACTTCTTTCAAATATTCATTGTAAAGATCAAAAGTAGGCTCGCCGTTATCATATACCGTTACTTTCACCTTTAAACCTGCTTTCTCCATCAGTCGGAGCCCTTCTTCAAACCTGGACACCAAAGGTGCGGCAATCAGAATCCATATTCTAGCTCTGCCAGCCTGAATGGTGTCCTCCACATATTGAGATAAGGCCCCAGTCCCAAACACCAGTTTTTGGGGTTGTAATAAACTAATTGCCCTCATGAAAATTGACTTATTTTTTCCACATTTTTCTTCTCTTTGAAATAACCATAAATGGTCAAATTTGCATCTGCCTTCGGCCGCTTGAAAAACAAACTGGCGATATATCCGACGATCAAAACGATCAGGTGACTATAAACTCCCAGCATGTACTTGTGCTGGGAGAAATTGTATTGCCCCAAATCCAACAACAAGCTCTTTTCTCCTCCTCCAAAACTAATGGGAGTGGAAGTCAATAAGGCATAGGCTGTAAACAACACGCAAACACCAATTCCTATATAAAGGCCTTCCTTATTGGCCCTCCTGCTTAAAAGGCCCAATAGAAAAATCCCGACTATTCCAGCTGAGAAAATAGCATAAAGGCCAAAGACGGCTCCTAGCACCCCTTCACCTTGCCAAAGCACATATAGCACCGCTACAAATGCAGCCGCCAAGCCGGCGATTAGCACCAAAATCCTCCCCACCTTTAACTTTTGGTGGGTACTACAATTGGGATTAAATCGCTTATAATAATCTTCTACTCCGACCGCGGCAAGACAGTTCATGTCCGAATCCAAACTGGAGATGGCTGCCGCTGCCAAAGCGGAAAGCACCAAGCCCGTTACCCCAGGTGGCAATTCCGTCATGATGAAATAAGGGAAAACCGCATCCACGGTAGTTCCTGCAGGTAACGCAGTTCCTGAAATTTGATAAAAAACAAACAGCAATGAGCCGATCAACATAAAAAGAGTCCATACTGGAACACTCAAAAACACGCCCAAGTAGGCCGCTTTTTTGGCCTCGTGATCATTTCTGGCTGTAAGGTAGCGCTGTACGATGGTCTGATCGGTGCCATATTTTTGGATGGCATAAAATATTCCGTTGACCACCATCACGATGAAAGTGAGCTGCGTAAAGTCAATGTCATATGGTCCAAAGCCTATTTTTTTCATGTTGATGGCTTCCTCCATGACCCTTTGTGGGCCTCCTTCCGGCACCCATAAAAGAAGGATCAAGCAGAAAACCCCACCTCCAATCAACAAAAAACCCTGAATCACATCCATCCAAATCACTGCCTCTATTCCTCCCAATAAAGTCAATACAATGATCACGAAGGTAAGGACACCTATTACCATAAAAATATTCACTTCCATCATGCTACTTAAGGCCAAACTTACCAAGTATAAAACGGTTCCCATTTTTGAAAAATGGGTCAGCACAAATGCCAGAGAACTATACAAGCGAGCAAAAAAACCAAATCTTTTTTCAAAGTACTCATAAGTACTCAAGCCTATCACTCGCCTAAAAAGCGGAACAATTACCCAAATCATGCAAACCAAGATGATCGGAACCATTAGCCCTTGCACCAGCAATATCCAATTGGATTTGTAAGCAGCACTCGGATAGGCCAGAAAAGTAACACTACTAATCAGCGTAGCAAAAATGGACATACCTATTGCCCAAGATGGAATCCCCCCACCTCCGGCAAAATAATCCTCACTGCTTTTCTGCCTTTTGGAGAAATAAATCCCCATGTAAATTGTCCCTAAAATGGAGACAATAATCAGCAGGTAATCGATCCAATGTAATCCTGTTTGCATTTTGGTTATTGGGTTATTTCAAGATTAATTTCCTAATATCAACACTTTATCAGCTTGAATATTTACTTCTCCATGACTCTACAAATAGGCTTTGAGCACCTCTTTAAGGCTTCTGAACATCATTCATAAATTCTTTCCAATCCGTCAATACTTCCTCTTCTTCACTTTTGGAGAGACTGGTCAAAGGAGGCTTCATAAATGCTTGACACCATCCTTTTTCCCGCATCATTAATTTCAATGCCGCCAGAGACTGCCCAAGGCTTTTACCTCCTTGATAAATTTTGGCCACTTCATCCGTCAACTCTTGGTAATGTAGGGCGCTCGCATCATCCCCTTCCTGACTGGCAGCATACAGTGATTTATACATTTCAGGTACAATATTGCCCGTACTGGGTACAATACCATCTGCCCCTGTCCTGAGGCTGTTGGCAGATTGCGCTCCCCAACCGCAGAAAAACGAAAAATCAGCCCTTTCACGGTATTGGTCAATGGCAGCATGCATTCTACCAATATCCCTTTCAGAATCTTTTAGTCCCCAGCAATTGTGATGATGACTGATTTCTTCCACTACCGACAAGGGAATGGACATTTGGGTGGTCGCTTTGATATTATACATCATCATGGGCCCTCCAATTGACTCGGCCAACACTTCAAAGTGCCTTTTCATCTGCTCTGTAGTAAGTATGTAATAAGCAGGCAATGTCGCCACCACCACATCCACTCCCAATTCCAAATATTGACGGCCTTTGTTTATTTGCTCAGAGACTGAATTATTGACCACTCCTGCATACACCTGCTGACCTGCTGACTTTGAAGCTAAGGCAGCCTTGATCATTTCCACACTTTCTTTTTCTGAAAAAGACGCGGACTCCCCGGTAGTGCCCAACACCAAAGGAGAAATGCTGTTTTGAGCAAATTGCTGCATAATCTTCGCTACTGCTTCTTGATCAATTTCTCCTTTTGCGGTCAGTGGTGTCACCATGGGAACTACCACTCCTTCATATTTCTTTTTCATGTTTGAAGACTTTTGATTTTGGACAAAAGATTTCTGTTTCTCACTGTCCAACTACTTCACTACTATTTCATATTCCCCAGATCCAAGTTTATAGACTGGAAAGGAACCATACTGATTTTCATTTACCAAAACATCTTTCTCGGGTTTACGACCATTGATCAATACTTCATCAGGATTCTCCACAGGCAATACCACTGTCGCACTCGTATTTACAGGTATCGTGAAGTGAAAAGTCCCCACGCCATTTTCTCTTGTCCATTCCGAGACAATTTTACCATACCTGCTTTCATAGGACGCTTTTACAAATTCCAAATCCCCTACCCAATTTGGCTTCAGGTAAAAATGCTTAAACCCTGGGTTTTCTGTATCCGGTTGTATCCCGGCCAAATCCCTATAAAACCATTCTTCGATCTGTCCCATCATAAAATGGTTCCAGCTGTTTCCCTTTCTGGGATCCCACTGTTCCGTCAAAGTGGTCAAGCCAAACTTGATCTGAAAACCGTAACCAGGCGCATCATAGTGATTGTGCATTTCGTACATTAGCTCGTTCAGTCCATTCCTGGCCAAAGTCTGGTATAAATAGCGATTGCCCACATCTCCAGTAGTCAATCGATAACCGTGCTCTTTAATATCTTTGACCAAATTGTCCAAAACGGCTTCTTTTCTGCTTGGATCAACGATGTCCATAAACACTGGTACCGCATTTGAAAATTGACTACCAGTACCATATTGATTGGTTGCTGGGTCAAAGAATTCCGCATTAAAGGCATCTTTTACTGCTGATTCCAATGTTTGATACTTCTCAAAATCATCACTTTGCTGAAGCATTGCAGCAGCCTTTTTTACCAGGCTAATCCCCAAATAATAATGAGATGTCGCGGAAAGTGCTATTGGGCTATTTTTTGAATATCCTGCCGCATGCTCTCCATAGTCATACCAATCCCCCAAACCATGAGAAACAATATGGTGCTCAGCCGTCGTGCCCAAATAGTCTATATAACGCTTCATTGTCGGATAATACTTTGCAATCAATGAACTATCTCCATAGTATTCATAATACATCCAAGGCAAAACCACACACGCCACTCCCCATTCTGGTGAATCCGTAAAATCACCCCCAAAAACCACATATTCCGGGGCAATGCTGGGCACAAGTCCATTATCCCTTTGCGCATCTGCCATGTCCTGCATAACCTTGGGCACCAACTGGCCTAAATCATAATTATAAAACAAACCGGGACCATTTAAGTAAGTCTCTTCCAACCACCCTAGCTTCTCCCGATGCGGACAGTCAGTAAAGACACTTTGCATATTGCTTTTGATGGCATTATTGATCAACCAATGTGTTTGGTTGAAGATCTCATTGGAACTCTCAAAAGAGCCTTTTTCCTCGGCCTTGTTGTAAATAAAATTGGATTTGATTTCAGTAATGCTGGGTCTGCCTTCCTGCTGATCTTGGCCAGGCAAATTGATATTCTCCACTTGGATATATTGATAACCATAATAGCTGAATTTAGGCTGCCAGGATTCTTCGACCTCCCCTTTTAGGGTGTAGGTGTAATAGTGTGGGCCACCTGTCCTGCCCTGTCCCACCATTCCACTTTCCTTCAAATGCTCGCCCACGACGAGCTTTACGGTTTGTCCTTTTTTCCCTTTTACCTTGATGGAAGGGAACCCTGCCAAATTTTGTCCCATATCCAACACATAAACATTCTCTGCTGGTTCGGAAACTGATTTGACATCAAATTGCTGTTGAATGCCAACCGAAGGCGCCAATTGTGGCTTTAGAGATCCCAAAGGGGCTTTTTGGATGACCACCGGATTCCAATCTTTCTCGGAAAATCCAGCTTGATTCCAGCCTTCTTGCTCTCTATTGGCATCATAGTCTTCACCCCCAAAGATACAATTGAAGGTGATCGGACTCTCTGTCCACTTCCAAGTTTCATCAGAGGCTACTACTTGGGTTTCTCCATTCTCAAACTCCAGCTTCAAGTTAAAAAACAAGGTAGGTGGTCCAAAGCTGATCAAAAATTTAGCGTACCTGTCTCCTGATACATTGTACATTCCATTTCCCAACACCACTCCGACTGCATTCTCTCCCTTTTTAATCCTCTCCGTGACATCATAGGTATTGTAGTAAACGGTCTTGTCATAATCCGACCAAAGCGGTGCAAATTCACTAATCCCCACCTTTTCACCATTTAAAATCAACTCATAGTGGCCCAAGCCACTGATGTATACCGTGGCCTTCTTTATCTCTTGCAGGGGCTTGAAAGCCTTTCTTAGCTGAATACTTTGCTTGGCCAATGGGTCCACATGACTCCATTTCTCCTTATTTTCTTCCCTTCGCATATCAGGTTCATGAAAATTTCTTCCGCTTGGCAACCCACTATCTTCGCGCGTAATGGCACCAATCCATTTGGACTGTTCCTCCAAGTCACTAGGTGCCATCTCAAAAAAGGCTAATTGACTCCATTCTGATTCATTTCCGGCTTCATTCCAGACTTTTACTTTCCAAAAATAACGTTGTCCTCCAATCAGTGGTGCTCCCTGGTAAGCGACCATCTGGCTTTGGTTACTATCTACTTTTCCTGAGTCCCAAACTGCTGTCTCTTCACTGCCCTCCGATGAATGATACACCACCACCTGATAGGCCGATTGCTTTGCCCCTAGTTCTTTGGAGGATAATTTCCAGCTTAGCCTTGGGGCAACTATGTCAAGTCCCAAAGGTTGATGCATCATTTCTACTGTAACATCCACCACTTTGAGTCCTGTGGCCACAGGATCTGGTCCACAACCAAAAATCAACAGACAAAACAACAGCAAACTCAATGCTGGTGTAAAATAAGACTGTTTATGATTGATAGAAAAAGTATTCATTTACGTAATTATTAGCTTAATAAGTAACTAAAGATTTCAAATAATAAACCGCTTCCTTCACCGCTTCTCCAGCATTTTCCAAATCATAGTCCTGATCTGTAGGCGTCTCTGCATTCGGAAAGTAACGCTGGGTTCCCGTTCTGAAAACAATCCGTTCCATTGCATCCAAGGGTGCAAAGAATAATTTGGGACCTTTTTCCTGACCATTTACCTTAATTTGGTAAAACCGTGTCTCTACATTCAAATCTAACTCCACATGATAAGTATTACCTTTTTCATAGGCCAGCAGTGTATTCATCCGATAACCTGCTCGTGTTTTGAAAAGTCCATCTTCATCAAAAATCAGTTGGACCCCTGGCCTTCCTTTGCTGTCCTGAATTTCTATTTGAAGCTTGCCGTAATCTGCTTGCTGGGCTGACACGGTAAACTCCACATGCAATTGTTTACTTGAAGGGATGATCCTTTGTGCTTTGGCATAATCGAACGGATCTTGATCGTACAGCACCAAATACTTTTTGCCATCAATCTTTTCAATGCCAGTTTTTGCCCATTGTGGGCTGTAAGTATTCCAAAAATCCACTTCCTTACCTTCTGGCATCACATCAAAGACATCGTTCGCATGTCCCACCGCTTCTGCTGTGATGGGTGTTGGCACGGAAGCCACCCAGATGTCCTCTTTATTGACACTATAGGTCAGCCACATTTTACCGTCAGGCGGCATGCCATTTCCTTCCAAAATTCCCCTGACATATTGCGGGCCATAGGACTTGTAGTTTCCCCCATACCGCATCGCGGTGATTTCACCATGGACCAAAAATAGGTTGTCATAGTCAGTGCCATCTTTACTACTTGAGACAGCCAATGGCCAACGGTATTCAGAGGGATTATAGACCAGGGCATAAGCACCATCTGCGGTACGCTGACCCCATATTTTTGCATTTGAATTTACCACCCCAGGTGCTCTTAAAGGGTTGTATTCCCAAGTTTTTCCTCCGTCATGACTGATGCTGGTCAAGGCATGCTTCCACAAACCAACTACCCTGCCATCAGGAAGATGATAGTAACTAAAAGCTTTATATTGCTTTTTTAGTGGGATTAGAGGATCATCCCTGTCCGCTTCCTCCACCCACTGCTGCATCATCAATGGCTTGCTGAGCAACTCATCACAAGCCTTTACAAAGGCTTTGTCCTTGCTGGATTTATAAAATGGATAAGTGGTGTTCTTTTCTTCCCAACCGTGATTGTATCGAATAAAATGGATCGGTCCGAAACTGCCATCTTCTTTAATTTCCCTGATCACACGACCGATGCCATTGCCATCATTTGGACCATCATGTGCATCCAAGGCAATGCCATAATAGGCCAAGGCCAACAGCTTCCCATTTTCTGCTACATAAAAACCCATCCTCTGATGCATCACTGCATCTAAGTCTTTGGCAACGCCCTCCTGACCTTCTTTGGTTGTACCGTCTGGAATTCGGTATGGAGGAAAAATCACTTCCGGTTTGGTCCACTCTTTCCCATCAGAAGATGTTTGGAGCAAGGTTTGGCTCGGAGCAATATGTTCTCCCACAGGATCACTCAGATACTCCAAATAAAATTTCCCCTTCCAATAAGCCAACATGGGCGCATGGTTGTAGGTCCATCCAAAACCATCTCCTTTTTCGGGATATTCCCGATTGGCCCGCATGGTCTGTACTGCATGCACACCAATGGCTGGCTGTAACTGCCCATGATGATAATCCACTCGTGACAAGGTACTCCCACTATAATGGAGTGTATCTTGAGCCTCCACCTGAGTAGGCAAACTAAAAATGGTGTAAAGTAAAACACAGTATAGCGTCGGAAACTTAATTTTGATTCCTCTCCAGCTCAGCTGACGCGGCAGCCATATTTCCATATTTCCCTTTAGCGCTTTACTCATTAATCTATCTATACTGTCCATCTGTTATTTCTTTTTCGCTTCATCCTTTAGTTCATTCAAAATTTCTTCTGAAATGGTACTGATAGTGCCATGCTTGTGACCTTCGGGCAGGCTGATTTTTTCGTCTATATTGCTGAAAGACATAAAATCATTAGTGCTTACTGCCTGGTAGGTTTTTGCTCCATAGCTGTCAAAATAAATCAACCATTGGTCGCCATGATGAAGTACCGTTGGTCCTTCCGTAAGAAAATCTGAAAAAGGCTCGGAAATATTTTCCCAAGGTCCTACTGGGGACTCACCAAATGCCACTTTAATATTTCTGTTAGGTCGGGTGTTATCCTTTAAGACCAAAACATAATCATTTGATGCGCGCTTTACGATCACCGCATCTATGACGCTGAATCCAGGTTCCAAAAAAAGTTTGGTAGGGCTAAATTCCTTAAAATCCTTGGTCGTCGTGTAATACATGCGGTGGTTGTTACGCTCTTCTTCTTCCCCCTTCTCAAATCGAAAAGGAATGGTGGAAGCCCAAATAATGATGTACTGATCTTCCTCATCATCATAAAATATTTCTGGTGCCCACACATTGACCACTTCTGGCTCATGTGCCATCACGGGAATAAACTCTTGATTAGACCAATGAACAAAATCCTTAGTGCTGGCGTATCCGAATCCATTTCCACCTTTCCAATCAGTTGTCCAAACCATATGGTAAGTATCTTCTGGTCCTTTGACAACAGAAGGGTCTCGCATGATCTGGCTTTTTCCAACAGCTGGTGGAAGATAAGGGCCTCCCAAGTCCTCCCAATGATAACCATCTTCACTATAAGCTAAATAAAGTCCTTCATCTGCAGGCTCTCTGAAAGAGGTAAAAATATAATACTCCTTTTCACTTTTACAGCTTATAAAAATGGTAATTGTCCATAGTAGCAATAAGAGGGTTCGGCTATTTACTTTTCTACTATTCATCAGCCTCTTGTTTTATAATTCCTTTGACTTCTTCACCTATTACCACAGGTTTCTGCACATGGTACCATTGGTTGTTTTGGATAAAAATATGCTTACTTTCTTCTCCTTTTATATTCAAATAACTATTGGTATGAACCATCGGAAAATTATTGGTGATCAGTGCATTGCTGACATTTTGGAGTTCCAGCACAGGACGGTCAGGAAGTGGTTGACGGCTTTTTACATTGTCTACAAGGAGCCCCTCCACAGCTTCCAATTGAACAGATGGCCCTAATTCTGTTGAAATCTCCACATCATGCAGTTCCACATGTGTAGCCGTCTTAATGGATAAACCTTCCTTGGCATTCATGTTTATATTTGAAAAGCTTATCTGGTCGATTGGCATTTCAGGAATGCCCAATACCTTGCCGGCAACATTGACATTGGACCCAGTAACATTGGAGATATGAATGTTTCTGAAAGAAGGAGTTTCCTCTGTTACAGGACCTTCTTTGGTGTTTTTGTCGTAGAAAAGGTTCATTACAATGGCCTCCAGTTGGATGTCTTTCATCACAATATTGTCTATCCTTATTTCTTCTACCACGCCTCCGCGACCTCTTGCTGCTTTAAGCCGGATCCCTCTGTCCGTTCCATCAAACACACAATTTGAAATGGTCACTTTACGGATACTACCTGATATTTCACTCCCTATGACCACTCCTCCATGACCACTCAGCATTGTACAATTGGTAATAGTCACATTCTCAGTTGGTGTATCCCACTTACGGCCATCGAAATCCCTTCCGGACTTGATTGTAATACAATCATCTCCCACGCTGATATGACAATCTGAGATATGGACATTTCTACAAGAAGTGGGATTGATCCCATCTGTGTTGGGAGATGGAGGGTTTTCAATGGTTACTCCAGTGATGGTCACATTATCACAAAATGCGGGATTAACTGTCCAAAAAGGAGAATTGACAATGGTCACTCCTTCAATGCGAACATTCTTGCATCTAAAAGGTTGGATCAGAGGAGGCCTGAAAAACTTTAGCCCCATGGTTTTCTGATAATAATCAGCTGTCTTTAGCCCTTCATTGGCCTCAGTCCACATTTTCTGGTATTTGCTTTCCTTTAATGTTTTTTGATCTGCCTCGTGGATACGATACATTTCCATCCACCAATCTTTTCCTTGACCATCTATTTTTCCCCGACCAGTGATCGTAATGTTTTCTGCTTCATAGGCATAGATCAAGGGAGAAAAATTATTCATAACCGTTCCTTCCCATCGCATTTGCACAAAAGGCAAATAATGATCAAAATCAGTGGAAAACTTTAACACAGCCCCAGCATCCAGATGTAGGGTGGTATTGCTTTTAAGATGTATGGCGCCCGTCAGGTAATCTCCTGCGGGGAAAAAAAGTGTGCCGCCACCAGCTTCTGCTGCCTTGTCAATGGCGCTTTGAATGGCTTGTGTGCAGAGTTGGCCTTTGTTATTTCCACCTACTTCCAAAATATTGATCCAGCCTGATTCAATCGCTGAAAATGCATGACCAAATAATAGAAGGTTAAAGGCAAATAGTAACGTGATGTATTTTTTCATAGGTTATTTTGAATCATGGAGGGAATTGGAAATGATCCTCTTCCGGAGTTTTGGGATTATAAATCCGAAACAATTTCCCTCCTTAGTTCTTCATAGTAATGAGCAAACGACTAAGCAATCTCTACTTAGCAGCACATTGCTTCGAACCATTATTTTTAACTCATAATCGTGGGTTCTAGTTAAAGAGTAGGCTTATAATTGCACTCTATCTTTAGACCAGTACGACTTATCATTACTTGTAATTTAGCACCAAAACCCAATCGTTTCCATCCTGCACCTTCCCGTCTGGTTTGAACTCCTGAACACCTTTGGCTTCCACCTCCCCAAGGTCAGACATCTTCCCACTGCGAGGGTTAAACCAACTTGCCTTTACTGTATTTCCTTGGATCACTTCCATATTCACGGCGATGGGTCTTCCAGTGTAAGTATAAATCAAGGCATAATCCTCTCCTCTTGTTGCAGCCAAATGATCATGCTTTTCCCCTTGATTGGCAATCAAGGACTGATCTGGTATTCGCTCCAAGTATGGAAATTGTAAAATCAGGTCTTTCAAATAATGCATTTGCTTGGCTCCCGGGTCATTGATAGCTTCTGTCCATAACTTTTTATTCCCATAGGCACCTACTTCACCATCCTCTGGGCGGTGCATTTGCATTACAGCACTATGTCCATAAGTATGCCCTGCCGCTCCAGAAAACACGGCCCAATATGCATACCTTCTCGCATCTTCAGCTTGCCAAAACCCTTCTTCTGGATCATGAAGCCCCTCAGGAATTCCTTCATAGGATGGCTCTCCATCCACTGTTGGCATCTTACGCTCCAATTGGTAGTCCGCCTCAACATACTTCCAGTTGTCTTCCCCATAAGCTCTCTCAGTATCATCTTGGTCATATCGACGGTGCCCGGACTGGAACATATGAAAGTCCATCCATGGTGCCTGTGCAAACCAGTCGGAAGACTGCATTCTACCCCTTGGATGAAAGGTGATCAGATGGTTTTTATCATTTTTATCCAGAGTTTCACCAATGGCATTCCACACATCGGTATATTCATTTCCAAAAGTGTCCCCACCATTCAGCCAGATGACGTTGGGCCTGTCCTTGTAACGCAAGGTCAAGAATTTGGCATATTGCGCTGCTTCTTCCGCGCTTACTCCGCCATCTTTCACATTCGTCCCCCATACAGGAACCATGGCCATATAGATATCCCTTTTTTCTGCCTCTCTCACGACAAAATCAATATGGTCCCAAAAATCATACGCTGTAGTGTCCGAGGGCTCACTTCCAGGTGTTGTCAAGGGTGTAGCCACATTTTGATGGACCAATGCACTGTCTCCATAGGCATTTACTGCACCAAGGGTATGTAAAGTCATCACCTGAATCACATTAAACCCCTTTGCTTTTCGGTCATCCAAATATTGTAGCGCTTCCTCGCGTTTCAACTTATTGAACAGTAGCCATCCCGTATCGCCCAACCAAAAAAAAGGCTCGCCACTCGTGGTGACAAAATAACGGTCATTATCTGACACTTTTAAAAAGGGAAGGCCTTTGGGACCTTCAGCTGGTTTTGCAGCCGTGGTTTGCTCTTCTTTTTGTCCCTGGCAGGCCATCAAAAGGCCCAATAAAAGGGTTGTAATGCTGAGTGTTATGTTGCGTTTCATAGTTAATTGTTGCTTATTTTGTTACGGGGTAACTTAAATTCTAAAGGGAATAAACCAAATCCAGTTATTTGTCACCTTTTAACCCAAATCACCCACTCCCCTTCACTAGGCATTTGAATTGTTTGCCGCTGTCCGGTTTTTACTTTTTCGGTATGTATAATTGATCCGGTGCGGGGTTGAATGATCAAAGCTTCAACTTTTCCTTTTAGCTTGGATAAGTCAATTTCTACATTGTCGGTTTTACTATAGATCAGTATTTCTCCATCATCATTGGCCATAATTTTTTGAATGGCACTTGCTGACAAAGGCTTCATAGTCCCAAGACTTTCTTTCCAGTCTATATGTTGGACTGTGGGCAAATTAGGCAAGGAGCCTCCGGCAAAAAGCACAACCCATCCCATCCTGCTTCCAGCAGGTGTGGAGTAAATTACCGCCTTTTCAGGAAATTGTTTCCGGTACCTCATAACGCCCTCATAAACGGCTTCAGGAGTCTCTTTGCCTTGTTCCATTTTTCGTGCATGCTGTCTGGGAGCCATGTGCTTGCCTCCTAAAGGCGTATAATCTCCGTCCTCTGCGGGATGCCAATAACGGATATCAATCACCTCCACCAATTTACTTCTGATGGGGTCAGCCAAAATTGAATCCTGAACATCCTTGGTTGCACTCAAAGCAATCAATGCATCTTTTCCGGTAGTTTTTTCCCACTCTGCAACCACATCCAGCCAAAACTCCATAAAGTGTAGAGGCCCTGTATATTCTGCACTGGTAAACTGCAAGACATTGCTGTTGTCCGCAAAATTATTCAGACATTGCCAGATGAATTTTCTATGGAGCTCCCTTCTACTTTCATGGCTAATGTCATAAAACTGTTCATCCAGAAAAATCCGCTTGTCCCCTGCATAGGGAGGTGGTTCGGGAAAACCTGTTTGGTTGATATTATTGGCAGGGCGCCAAGGAGAATCTGCCCAGTGAGCTCCTGCTTCGAGAATATTGTGTTGAAAATAGTTTTGGTGCAGTAGCAGAATGCCTTCTTGCTCTGCCAAATCTGCAAACTCAGCCAACCTGCTCCAATAAAAATAACTGTACTTCGTCAAATCATACTTACTTAGCCGGTCCCAAGCTTCTCCCTTTCCACTTCTGGCGAAAGGCTGTTCATAAAAAGGAGGCCAAACGTCAGGGTCTATCCTTCGTACCCGCTCGTGATCATCCCTCCTTCGGTCGTACCAAAGGCCATAATTGTGATCTAAAGCCACCGCTCCACTTTCTTTCATTGACTGCACCACCTCAGGGATCAAATCCGTATATCCTTTTCCATACCTGCCAGGCACAAATCGGGTCACATGTATTTGGGAAGAGGCAATGTCTCTAGGCCGCAAACTCCCCCTCCACCATTGTACATTTTGGGCTTTTCCTGTAATAAGCTTTCCATCCCAAGTCAAAAGTCCATTGTCTATCTTTACCCTTGGAGCAAGTTGCTTTTCTAGATTAACGGGTTCAATATCCAGTGATTCGTACCGATTAGCCCCATCCGTAATCAAGGAGATAGGGTTTCGTTCAGAAGCTTGACTGATCCATTGCTCCATGGTAAGCAAGTCTTCTCTGGCCAATACTGTTAATTCTCTCGCTTGCTCCAAAGTTGGGCTGGTACTTGGTTCTGTCCCCAAAGGCAAAAGCTGTGGATCCATAGGCAATTCACCCAAGCGGTCTTTCAATTGCGCATAAAATAAACTTCTCGGATTGACGTGGTTATTGGTCTCGACCCAGTGCCCATCCCCTTCAAATTGTGCCCAAGCGCCAAATGCCCAATTTTGGGCAGTAGGAGGGCTGTAATTTTTGATCAGTGATGCATCGCACTGCCAGAGCACGCTGTTGGCGGCAGTCCATCCAGCACCTTGGCCAGCTTGCATCCTGTTGCTCAGCGCAATCGCCTCTCCATCTATTCTCACAATGTCAAAAAGTACTCCAGAAGCCCACCCTTGCTGCGCTCCGCTAAAGCTAAATGGCAAGTATGCCTTGCATTGGACAAAAGCATTGGGACCCGCTACAGCTAATCCAGTACTGAAGTCATGATAACCATACTCCGAATAACAACGCTGAAAAAGCGTCTGTTGCCCTTCTGTAAAAAAGGTGTTACGGCGTGCTCCTGCTACCTCAGAAACAGGGTCAAATGATTGGCAATCTTCTACCGTTACCCTTCTACCAGTTTTATATATTGCTACAGCAGAGCCAGCAAAATGACGAAAATTGACCTGTCTAACCCAAGCATCTTGAATACTCTCCAAGGAAATCGCAGACCAACGGTGATCCTCGTCCTTTGTATTTACTTCGTCAAAAGTGGATTGCAAGGTCAAATTTTCTATCCCCACATTTTCAATTCGCCCAGGCCACTGATAGGTTACCAAATATCCCCCTCCGTACTTTTGGTCCAGGCTATTGGTGATTGGAACATCTAATCTCAATTTACCATCCGCGCTGTTTTCCACTATTCTGTCCCAATACAGGTTGTGCCCTCCGGGCCTCCATCCGATCCAACCTGTTTCGCCACCAAATTCATTCATCTTCAATTCGTCGATCCATTCCAGGGTAGATGGCCTGACCACCATAACAGCACTCCCTGACTGGACATTCCCCTCCACCGCCATTTCAGATGCATTTATGGGCACATAGGAATTCTTTATTTTCAAGGTATCTCCAAAAATCCTGTCATCTTTGCCCAAAAGTCGAATAAGGGTTTCCCTGGTCTTGCCGGTCCCCAACAACACAGTCCCATTCTCACCTGTACCGCTTCCCCTTAAGATCACTCCAGATTGGTTGATCTGTAGTTGTCCAGCTACTTCAAAAAGCCCTTCTTCCAATAAAACAGCCCCTCTAAAGCCATTTTCATCAATCGGCAACTGGCCCACATAGTCCAAAGCAGATTGAATCTTTTGAGTAAAATCACCTTTTCCGGGGGAAATGACCATTTTTACAGGAACTAAAGGAATCTCCTTTTCACTGGCTTTGTAACCACAATAAGAAAAGTCAGGAATCCGATCACCATTTTCAGCTATTTCATAATGAAGCTTTCCGTCTTTATAATTAATTGGGTTTTCATCCTGCCGGCCAAACACCACCTGACTCCAAAAAATCAATAAGGTGAATACAACAAAATTCGGGAAAACAAACTTCCCCGAACTTTGAAAATTAAACCCCATATAACTATGTATTAACATATTTCTTTCCTTTACTGATTGCTTGCTGCCTTTTTCCGTTCAAACATTTCTTTTTCTGCTTGCTTCAAGTCAACTCCCAAATCCGAAAGGTAATTATTGATCCTTCCTTTATACTTTCCGAACCAAGCATGTTTTGCATGGGAGGAACCTGCATCCATCGCATGTTCTCTGGCCTCTGCTAGCCAATCCCATATTTTGTCCTGCTGCTCTGTGGTCAAGTTGGGCACCATTTCTTGATAAACCTTAAAAGTATTAGGTGCCACATTATAGGTCATTCCATTTTTTACCGCCTCTACCTGTTCATCCGTCAATTCAGAGGACAATTGGGCAAGGTATTTTTTGTGCAGCTTATCCATGGATTTACTGGCTTTTTTCTCCGCTTTCTGAATTTGCTTTTGCTGTTTTTCTCCCTCAAGATTTTCTTTGGCGGCCTCGATCTTTTTATCACGCTCATCATGAATCAGGCTGAGGTTCCTGTATTGCGCTGCAATATAGCCAGTCACTTTATCCGCTTTCTCTGGGCTTTGAATGCCCATATTATCCACGATCTTTCGCGCCCGCTCATTGGTTACTTTGACGTATTCAGAATCAAAGTTTTGGGCATGGGTAAAACTGATGATGCCTACCATGATCAATGTGGTTACAAATAGGGATTTTATGTTATTTTTCATTGTTGCTCTTTTTTTAATTTCGATTTTCCCATTATTATTCACGAGGGAATACTCAATTCAACTCCTAAATTAAGAATGACATCTGCTGAGTAAAACTCGCTATTGCTGCAATAATCCGCCTTCCCTTTTGGCCAACTCCAGCAAAGTATCCTTATTATTTTCCCATTTCGTCCAATCTACTTTATTGCTTGGGTCAATTCCGTTGAGGTACTTTTCCAAATTGGTATATCCATCCCCATTGAGGTCTCTATTGGCGTCCGAAGGATCATTGGGGTCTAATCCATACTTTATTTCCCATGCATCCGGAATTCCGTCACCATCACTCTCTTGGTAGGCTTTTCCTTGGTATTCAGGATAGCCTCCTACCTGATCAGGGTGCATGATAATTCCTTTTTTGTAAGAATCTGCCGGAAGTCTTCGGTGGATAAACTCTTGGCCAATTTCCACCTCCAAACCTTCTTTCGCATTGATTTCTCCAGTTCTTACCTGCTGGACTATCCTCTGATCCACAGCGTCTCTCTTAGGCAAAACAGCTCCTGCATTTTCCAGCACGAAATCATAAGCTTCCTTGGCTGACATGATACTTAGTGGAGCCATCTCAAAGGGTTTGGTTTGACGCATATAGGCAAAGTGTACCTCACGCTCTTCCTGGCTTAGGTCCCCAGGCTGTACGCCTCCGTTCCAGTTGTCTGCAGATACAGTAGGGTTTCCCTCTACAAAATTGCCTTCAACATAGGCCCGCCCAAAAGTCTTCGGATCCAAATAGCCAGATTCCGGCTTGATAATCCTGTAACTGATCGGCTCTCCTTCTGGGGTAATCGGCCCTGGCTTGTAATAATTGTTGATGATGTTAAAAAGGGAACGATAATCTCCCCCATCCACTGAGCGGTTCCACCAATTGAAGAGCACATTGTTCACAAAAGTGAAATCCCCGTACATTCCCACTGAGGGGTTTCTGGAAATATTATTGGCCCAAAGATTTCTGATGAAAGTACTGTTCAAACCTCCTATTGTACTCCCAAAAGCATGGTTATAGGTGTCCAAGCCTTCAGAGGAAATGGTATTTTGAATGGTAATGTTGGTCGTCGGTAATTTCTCTCTTTTGGAGTTTTCATTGGCTGTAAACATATTTCGGTACATGGAAATATTTTCATCCAAACCCCAACTCACGGAACAATGATCAATGATTACATTGCCCATAGGATCACCGCTTAAGGCATCATCTCTTCTGGTTACATCTGTGGCTCCTCTTCGGAAGCGCATGTGACGGATGATAACATCATGGGTATCCACCGCAAAAGTCTCTCCAGCCACACAAACCCCATCTCCAGGTGCTGTCTGTCCTGCGATGGTCACATAGGGAGCCCTGACACTGATTGGTTTTTCCAATTGGATGATTCCAGCTACATTAAACACAATGGTTCTCGCTCCTCCTGCTTCACAGGCTTCCCGGAGCGTACCGGGTCCACTGTCCGCAAGGCTGGTCACCACATACACTTTTCCTCCTCTACCTCCAGGAGTATAAGCCCCTCCCCCTTCTGCACCAGGAAAAGCAGGGATATCTGCTTTCATAAAATCTTTGGGATAAGAAGCCCAGCGCAAATAGGGTCTACCTTGGCTCGCTTCCTTTTGGATGGTTGGGTAAATATCTTTCCAAACTGCCTCTAACCTGGCTTCTTCCAAAGCCATGATTGAGTCTGTTTTGGCCTGCATAGCAGGGGGTATTTCAGGATATTGGGCAAAGGCTTGGAGACTTAAAAAGACGGTAAGTATTCCAAGTCCCAACCGCTTTTGCCACAGTGACTTCTTGTTCGAAAACATGGTCAGTTAATTTAGGTTCTATGGAGCTGTAAAATTATTCCAGCCTTCATTGTTAATTTCTAAAGCCTTAAAGTAAGTCCTCAGGCTGATTGCGCATATAGCCTGGGACTCACCTTAAATTGCTTATGTAAAGTTAGTTACTAAAGGTAGAGAACCTTCCTGAACTATCCTGCTGAAAGTCCTTTTAGCAGGTCGAATAGGGATTTCAGTCTTCCGAAGTGGGATATGTTTTGGTTGGAGAAAATATAAATCCAGAGGAATGGGTAGGAGTTGCTTTTCAAAAAAATCCTGTGATCCCTCTCATCATTAAAAAGTAAGCCAAGGATATTTTTCTTATTGATTTTTTGAACCGTATGCGCCGTTCAATCCCAAAAGTGTCAGCCTTCGATGGGATCGAAATTTACCCAATTTCTCTTTTGAAGCCCTAGAGTAAGTTAAATAGAAAAGGCTTCGACAAGCTCATCTTCCCAATCGGGAAAATCAACTCTTCGAAGCCTCTTCTAAAGTATTTTATTTACCTAATCCATTTTCCGATAAGGTATCATGGTTATTGGCCAAGTCCCTCCAGTTTGTTTGGACAGATGGATCAATACCATTGATGTACATTTCAATATTGGTATAGCCATCATGATTGAGGTCGCCATTTGCATCTGACGGATCATTTGGATCCAAACCATGCTTTTTCTCCCAAGCATCTGGCATGCCATCGCCATCAGTATCTGTGTATGGTTTACCTTTGTATTCAGGATAGCCACCTACTTGGGAAATATCTGTGATAATGCCCATTTTATAGGCATCCCTTGGTAATCTCCTGTGTTCAAACTGGTAATAATCTTCTGGGTTGAGTCCCTTGACATATTCTGGCTTACCTGTTTTGACAGTTCGAATCACCCTTTCATCTACCGGATCTCTTTTGGGTAAAGTCGCACCGGCATTTTCCAACACATAAGCATAGGCCTTTTCTGCTGGCAAAATGGTCATTTCAGGCATAGGGAAAGGTGTATTGGATTTGATTCTGGGGAAATAATACTTGGCATCTTCCAAACTCATCTCTCCTTTTTTTCCATTCAACTGTACGCCACCTTCCCAATTATTGGCTGATACTTGGTCAAAGCCTTCTACCACATTTCCTGTGATATGCGCCCTTCCCCACACAAGTGTATCCAACCGGGAAAGCACCGCATCAGGTCGCAAAATTCGGTAAGCAATAGGTTCATCTTTCGGGGTTATGGGCCCTGGCTTGTAATAGTTGCTCACAATATTATACTTGGCCATATAATCCCCACCATCTGTGGTTCTATGGCTCCAGTTGAACACCACATTGTTCACAAAATTAAAAATCCCATTCCAGCCAATAGAAGGGTTTCTTCCGGCATTATTGGCCCAGAGATTCCTCATAAAAGAACAGTTTTCACCTCCTAGAGTACTCCCTAAAGAATGATTATAAGTATCTAAAGCTTCAGAGAAAATACTGTTTTGGATAGTGATGTTCACTGTCCCTCTTTTTTCTTCTTTATAGTCCCCACCCGGACTGTACATATGTCGGTAAATGGACATGTTTTCATCCAAACCCCAGCTTGCTGAAACATGGTCGATCATGATATTCCCTACCGGATTGCCACCAATCGCGTCATCTCTCCGACCTACAAAAGTTTCTCCTCTCCTGAAGCGCATATGTCTGATCACTACATCATGGGTATCGACCCATACAGACTCTCCAGCCACGCAAACGCCATCTCCGGGAGCTGTCTGCCCTGCAATGGTCACATAAGGAGCCCTGATGATCAAAGGGGATTTCAAGCGAATAATCCCAGCTACATTGAAGACAATGATTCTGGCTCCTCCAGTTTCGCAGGCTTCCCTGAACGTACCTGGTCCTCTATCATCTAAACTGGTCACTGTGATGACCTTTCCTCCACGTCCACCAAAGCTGTACATCCCACCTCCTTCTGCTCCTGGAAATGCGGGGATAGCTGCCTGAGGCAAATCTGTCGGTCTAAAAGCCCAGGGAACATAAGGTTTGCCAGCTTCCATTTCGGCCAACACTATTGGCCAGGCTTCTTCCCATGCTGCATCGGATAGCTTTTGATTGGCAGACATGATAGAGTCTGATTTTGCCCTGGCTTCTGCAGGTACTTTTGGATATTGGGCAAAGGCTGTCGATACTGTTGCCAAGCCCAAGGCTATTGTTAATAATCCTTTGATCATTTTGGTTACGGTAATTTTATAGTTGTAAAACACGGTTTGAGTGTATGACATCAATTTATTATTTAATCATTTGACCATCACTATACATCAAACTGGACTGGGATAAGAGAAGGATGATCCGGGATGTTATGTGGTTAAGGAGGAGGCTTATAATCCAACAAAAGAGATATAGGAAACCATTAAAACTCACCTGGCTTATCCTTTCTTGAATCCCAACATGCTATCATCAGTAATAAAGACCATCTCTTTGTAATTTTCAATCCTCCACCTTTCAGTTTCTTAATGCACAAAGCAAAAAACCTTCCCTTCAAACCAAATTTCTGGCGAGGGAAGGCTTTCTTTATATCAAACCATTATTATTCTTTTATTCTGCCAATGGATCAAAAGTGCCATCCCCATTCATACTGTTCCAGCCTACTGTTTGCTGTAAATATGGGGAGGTACTAAGCACGTCCTCATTGAGGCCAAAGAAATAATACTCTGGGTACCAATGGAAGGTCCAATTGTCATTTGTAGGATCCAAATCATCCTTAATCTGCACCTCAAAGTAATTGTCATATAAGTAATCCAGGTACTCCTCTTCCGTCTCTATACCATCAGGATAAGACTCTGGAGACCTGTCAATAACAATGGCATTTCCATCTTCGTCTGCGATCATTGGATCTGCACTGCCTGCGTAGGACTGACCTGCTCCATCTTTGACCACCACGTAAATACCCATTCTTCTCATGCCATGGATAGACTCAAGGCCCAAACGTTGTGCAGTGCCATAAGTGTCATCCATTAACAACCATCTTCTCAAATCCCAAAACCTTCTTCCCTCGAATGCGAATTCCACTTTTCTTTCTTCCAATACCTTCGCAAAAGCCTGGTCTCGACCTAATCCACTACCCAATCCATAGGTACCATCTAAATTTTCTACTCCCGCTCTTTCACGAATTTCCATGATGGCATTTAATCCTTCTTGAATATTGCCGATACCTATGGCTGCTTCAGCGATATCCAACACCACTTCAGCAAATCTGATTTCCATGATGTCAGTACCACTAACGGTAAAGTTATCCTCACTCGAAGCATTCGGATTATTCTGCTTTCTCATATAAATGCCACTGGCATTGGCACCTTGTGTCTCTGTTGTTTTGCTAGGCGTTTGATCACCTGAATTGTTGTACCATCTGTAAGACCAATGTCTGTAATTTTCATCTTCACGGTATGGCCATAAGCCACCATTGAAAACAAATGTTTTATAAAACCTCGGATCCCTATTTCTATAAAAATGGTTGAGGTCATATTCATAATTAGGAGACTCTCCGATTGGTCTTCCGTCGGCCATAGGAAAAGAATTCACCAATTGGATGGTAGGTTCCATTCTACCACCACCGCCAAGATTTCTTGGGCGGCAGGCATTTTCCCAACCATTGTTTTTTCTTGTCTGGTCAGAAGTACTGTTATTGAAACCATAAATCATTACGGCTTCTGGGTTGCCCACTTCTTCAAACCACATATTTTCCCAAGCTTCTCCATCTTCAAGGTTTCCTTCCATGTAAAGTCCAAACCCATTGGATTCCAGTAAATTTCTAGCTGCGGTGGCTGCATCATAGGCCCTCTGCCACCTGGACTGATCATCAGCACGGTTAAACAAAGGACTCGCCCAAGCAATCAACACACGGCTTTTGAAAGCTGCTGCTGCTCCACTGGTGATACGTCCCCAGTCTTCATTTGGCCATCTTCCAGGCAATAAGTCCATCGCCATATCCAAATCTGCCACAATCTGCTCAATACAGGCACTGGTAGAACTTCTTGGTACCTCAGTTTCTTCGGCATCAGCAATGATCGGATTCTGAGGTTCCAACACCAATGGTACCCCACCGTACAACTTCACCAAATCAAAATACTGCCAAGCTCTCCAAAAATACATTTGGCCTTTTAGCTCATTTCTTACTTCTTCTGGCAGACCATGCTGATCAATTTCTTCCAAGAAAATATTGATCTGCTTCATTCTGGTCCAAGTATTATTTCTAATGCTGGTGCTCATGCGCTCGCCAAAGTACTCCAAGGCATGGTCTTCTGTATAAGAAATTTGAGCATACTCTTGATTGATAGCACTTCTCCCTGGCATCTCATCAGTATTCTTGGAGAATTCAAAACCCCCATAAAGGTCCCAAATCAAATTTCTACCATTATTGCCTGGTGAGAAAAGGTAGTATATATAATCCACATAGGCTTGTGCCATATTTGGATCCTGAAATACCTCTTCATTCACCCCTGTCAAATCAGATTTCTCTTCCAAGAAATCATCATTACATGCGGACAGCACCAAAAACACCAGTGCCAAACTCCATATATTTTTAATCTTTTTCATATCTGTCGAATATTTCGGGTTTCAAATAAGCTTATAAAGAAAGGTTCAGGCCCAAAGAATAGGTTCTCAACACAGGGTAACTGTCCCAAGATCCTCCCACGGAGCTTTTGTACCCATAAGGATTGTAGAAACTCACTGGGTTTAGCACGGTAAGAAACGCCCTTGCATTACTGATCTTAAGCTTATCAGCGATGTGTTTCGGTATGCTATAGCTTACGTTTATGTTTCTGATAAACATTCTGAAACTATTGATTCTCCAAAATTCTGATCTAGGCGTCAAGCTGATATCGCCCCAGTATGGATTTGGAAACTCACCATTAGGGTTCAAGTCTGGATCATAGATGTCTCCCCAGTAAGCTGGTACACTTTGATAGGTTCTGCTAATATTTTGATGCAAAGCTTTTCTAGCGTCATACTCATACCATCCGCCCCACTGCGTGGAAATCACCGCATTTAAATTGAAGCCTTTATAGCCTAGTTTTAAAGTGGTACCAATACCTTGACTTGCATTTGGTTTCTCCAATTGAACTTGATCATTCTCATCAATGATGCCATCAGGTCCTGCAAAAGTACCATCTGCCTGTAATGGCCCCCTGATATCTCTGTAATAAAGCATTCCAGGCTTCAAGTCATCTGCTACTGTACCAAAGACCTGTTGGATATCATATTGCTCTACATAAGCATCAATGTCCGATTGTGTTTTGAACATCCCTAGGTAATCATAACCCCAAGTTCCTAAATCTGTCGGCTGACCTGCACTTGGTCTCCATGGGTACATCTCATCCACATCATTGAAATTACCCACAATAACTTTGTTATTGGCCCTGCCATATCGCATATCAATACCATACCTGAAAGCTCCTTTGCTGTCACTCCAGCCTAAGCCAAGTTCAAAACCATAATAATTGATTTCTCCAAAGTTCTCGGCAGCCACCGTGCCACCTACCGTCACAGGTACATTTCCTGTTCTTTCCATCAACTTATTGGTTTCCTTATTGTAGTAAGCTTCAACCACCGCCGATAGTCGCTCATCCAAAAATCTTGCGTCAACACCGAAGTTATTTTTAAATTCATCACTCCAGGTGGCATCTCTGTTAGGAGAAGCTTCCATCTTCATACCTGTAGATGAATCAGAGTTGCCTCCAAAAACTCCTCCTTTTCCATTTTGGAAAGTATAACGCTGTCTCCACTGCCATGCCCTCATCTCATCTCTACCCAACATACCGGCAGAGTACCTTACTTTTAAGAAGTCAATCCATGAAGAATTGAAGAAGTTTTCCTTTGAAATGATCCATCCAGCAGAAAGAGAGTAAAACTTACCCCAGTAATTTTCTGGCGCAAACTTGGTGGAGGCATCTGATCGGAATAAAAATTCCGCTAAATACTTATCTGCATAGCTGTAATTCAGCCTGCCTACATAACCCATTGAACCTGATTCTGAACCTGTAGTTCTTCCATCAATATTTCCAAAGGCAGTACTAAATTGTCCATTGGTAAAACTGGTAGGTTCTTCTTTCCAAACATCTTCCTGAGAAGACTCCGCTTCAGCCCTCTCTATACTGAAAAGGCCACTTACACTATGCAAGCCAAAGTCATTGGCATAGTTCAGGGTAAAGTTGGTCTGTGTGGAGAGGAAGTTTTGATTGGAATAGTAAAGTCTATCTCCATTTTTATATTCTCGGCTGGAGCTTACTTCTGCCCCATCATAGATGTGGCCATTCTCACCCAATCGATCAAATTCATAAAGCATATACCTTGTTCCTACTTGAGTACCTCTTCCACTCCCCATATTTCTACCATAGGAGACCCTTGCTTTTAAGCCTTCCAAGAATGGCATTTCATATTCGGCGTATAAATTGACACTCATATTCTGGTCCCGATTGGTAGCCAGGTTATTCAATTCCTGAATTTCATAATAATGATATTGGGCCAAGGAACTTGTACCTGGAATTCTTACTGCATTACCATTTACATAAGGAGGAATATAGCGAGGAGCCAATAAGAGGTTTCTGTAATCGTTCTCATCATTTTCCCCTCCTATTTTATTAAAAGTCTTGGTTCGGTCGGAATAATAACCAGCTACTTGTAACCCTGCTTTTAAATTTTCCATTACTTCAATGTCAGCTCCAGCCCTGAAGTTCCATCGATCATAGTCCAAGGTACTTAGGTTACCATCTTGGGTAAAATAAGAAGCACTGGCAAAATAGCTGGCTTTGGCCGTGCCGCCGCTAACATTCAAGTTGTGTCTCTGTGTAGAAGCTGAAGACCAAGCATCCTCCAACCAATCATAATCGATTGTTCTGAAATAGTCCAGTTCATCCTGGGAGAAAAATCGATCACTGTCGTCAGCATTGGCATCAGCGCCGTAAGGACCATTCATGATGTTATAGTACATACCAAAATCATATGCACTGAGCATCTTGGTTCTATAAGCTTCATCATTCACCCCATATGAGCCACTATAGCTGAACCTAGGCTTGCCATCTCCACCTCTTTTGGTAGTGACAATAATGGCTCCATTCGCTCCCCTGGAACCATAAATGGCAGCAGAAGCATCTTTCAAGAAGGAAATACTTTCGATTTCCGCTGGATCCAAGTTGTTAAACCTTGTGGCGTCATTGCTTCCATCTGCTGCAATTTGGATGATTCCGTCAATGACATAAAGTGGAGCTGTACTGTTTCCATCCTTAGCCAAAGATTCTGGATTTCTCAATCGGATAGAAGCCTGAGAACCTGGACGCGTATTTCCACCACTTACTCCAACACCTAGCACCCTTCCGGCTAATGCAGAACTGATATCTCCAGTAGGAAGGTCTTCTATTTCTGACGCATCAATGGTCTCCACCGCGCCAGTCAAATGAGACTTTTTCAACTCTCCATAACCTACCACAACGACCTCTTCTAGGGAGTTATCATCCAACACCAAAGTCACATCAATGGTACTTTGATTATCTACTACCACTTGCTTCTTTTCAAATCCTATAAAGGAAAACTGTAGTGTTGCTCCTTCATCTGCATCAATGGAATAGTTTCCGTCTGCATCTGTTACCGTACCTTTATTGGTACCTAAAATGGTAACTGCTGCCCCTGGAAGTGGCTCACCGTCTTCATCGATTACCTTTCCAGTAATCGTTACCCTGGCTACTGCCTTGATCACTTGTGGCGTATTTTGTTGAGCAGATTTGACGCTGATTCGGTCATTTACCTGCTGAAAAGAAAGCCCATGGGAAGCAGCCACCTGATATAGTATTTTCTCTAGTGACTCATTTTTTGCTTGAAGACTTACAGGTGGTTTTTGGTTTACCACGCTTTTGTCATAGACAAATGAAAAATCTGTTTTTTGTTTCAATACTGAAAAAAGTTCTTCCAAGGAGGCATCCTGTAAACTCAGGGACACCATTACTTCCTTCAGGTCCTTAGGACTTTGGCTTTCTAAGCCATTGGCATGCAGTGTACCCAGAAAGAATACCTGCAATACAAGCCCGATCAAGCAAAACCTGCCGACTTTGTAAAGGCTGTATAAATGTTTTTTCATAATCATTGGTCTTTTGGTTAATTGTTAATTCACTTTTCAGCTTTTGGTCTCTGAAAACCAATGCTGAAACAGTTGTTCATTGGATACTAATTGTTGTTTTGGGTTAGGTTATCATACTGACTAAATGCTAGTTAAACTCGATAAAAACTTGTTTCTCTTGGATCTCAAAATCAAAATGAAATGAATAGGCAATGCTTCTAAGCACATTTTCCAGGTTGTCCTTATGGAACTCTCCTGAAACCTTATTTGAAGAAGACGAGGCTCCTTCTACTGCGATCTCCACTCCGTACCATCTTTCCAAAGAGGTAACTACCTCCTGAAAAGGAATATCATCAAAGGTCAAAATTCCTTCTGTCCACAAGAGCGCTTTCTCCATATCAAATTTTCCTTTGACAAAAGCTTCTTGGGTAACATAGGCTTGCTCTCCTTGCGTCAAAAAAAACCTGTCCTTTTCTGCCTCATTTTGTCTCTGTAGTTCTACTTTCACTTTCCCTTCTACCAATTTGACGCGGACTCCTTCTTCTGGAAAAGCTGTTACATTAAAGGCTGTTCCCACTGCTTCGGTCACCAAGTCTCCACTGTAAACCCTAAAGGGCAAAACAGTATCCTTGGCCACTTCAAAAAATGATTCTCCAGAAAGAAAAATGTCACGGTGGGTCTCACCAAAACCAGTTTGGTATTGTAACTCACTGGCTGAATTCATAATGACGATAGAGCCATCTGGTAAGCGCACTTTTTTCTTCTCACCTGGCAAAGCTTGTTTGCTGGTCCAAGCTATTTCAGCTTCTTGCAAATTTTCTTTTCCTAAGAAAATTCCACTGTTTCCGATAATCACCGCCCCTACTACCATTACCAAAAGGATCATAGAAACTTTCAGCCAAATAAAACGAGGTCTGTTGATAAAGTATTCCTCAGAGATTCTTGTGGTAGACTCATTATTTTCAGGGGTATCTATTTGGGAATTGATGACAGCCAATAAATCCATTTGACCTGACTCGCTCCAATCTTCTTCCTCTTCCTCCAAGGCCAATAAAATTTCCTTGGCTTCATATAACATGTCTGCTTTATCAGCATGGTCCTTAAGCCAAGTTTCCCAGAACAAGCTCCTCATCGCTCCTTTGCTGAACACCCAGCTGCGAAAAGAACTGTCTTCCAAAAAATCCTCTATATGTTCAAATTGTTTTTTCAAGTCTTCTTCCTTTATCTAACTATAAGGGGAGCGGACTTCTAAAATCTCATCAAGGTTTTGTGAAAAAAATTTGAATTTTATAGAATTTTTAAAATTTTCAATCAAATAGTAACTAAATCACAATGAAATTATTTGACCAATAAAAAAATAACAAACTATTTTGTCTGATATTGAACCTTATCCACCATAGTCCCTTTCAATAATTTGATGGACTTGAAGATCAAGTTATAAACTGACTCCACACTGATCCCCATCATCTTGGCGATTTCTTGGTTTCGTAAGTCAGCAAAATAGCGCAAATAAATGGCTTCTCTTTGACGTTCTGACAAGCTGTGTATGGCATTGTGAAGCCTTTGATTGGACTCTCTTTCACCTTGCTGCTTGATTAATCCTTCCAGATAAGATGCTTCCAATAGGGCTTCTGGTGAAAAGGCATCCATGGATTCTTGCTTACGCAAATTGGTAAGCCTTCGTATAATTTCTCTTCTAAAAGCGGTAAACAGGTAAAATTTTATGGATTCCTGAATTTGGGTGACCTTTCTTTTATTCCAAAGATCCAGATACACATCTTGGATCACATCTTCAATCACCTCTTTGGCCTCTGTAAATTTGCGACCATACCTGAACAAATCCTTCGCATACAATTTGAAAGAATAGCCGAAAGCCTTCCGATCATCCGCAGCAATCAGTATCCATAATTGACCGTCATTTAATCCTTCATAATTCATTGCTTTTGGGTTTTGTTTCAGATCTTCATTCCTCTACGCCACAATCTGATTACAGATCATCCAGCTTAGCTACCATTCCAAAAACTTATAGCCATTGGGTTTTAGTAGCATAAACAAAGTTACTTTTACCTCAAAAAAAACCTCCCTGTACTTACCTGCTGTCCTGATATTCTACCAGTTAAAATCACTTGTGGCCGTAAAAACCCTTCAACTAAATCTCAATCAATCCATTTTGATTTCCATTCGGGATAATCTTTATCTAACACCCTTTCGGCATAATTGCCCAAATAACTATAACCTACCCGACGCTCATATTCAATTTCGGAAAGGTCATATTTAATTTGGCTGTCCCTGCCTACAAAAATGGGCTTTTGAGTATTGAGCTCATAAAACCGAGCCCATAGAGGTCTTCCTTCAGGATCCTCAATAACTTGAAGATCATATCCTTTTTCCAAACGATCATCTTCGACTTTGATGATTCGCTTTCCTTCGATTTTATGCTCCTCCAACCAAGCCACAGCACTTGAAATAGACTTTTTCACCCTTTCATTCGGATCAGGAATTTTCATCAAGTATTTCAAGATGCCCACGCTTTCTGCCCCACTAAGCGAAGCCAATTCAAACGCCCTTGCCTTGGCGGGCTCCAAGCTGTCCTTGTAATGCTGAGCACACCAAATGGTTAACTCGCCATCCAGGACTACTTGCGTATCCAAGATGATCTCCAAACCTTTATCAACGGCCGCTTTGGCCTTTTTTCGGATGGACACTTTAACAAAATCATAGGGACCATTTCCTTCTGAAACATCCCAAAGTAAAGACATCACGCCAATCATGGCCCCATCATTATAAGTGATGTGTTCATAATATCCCTTCCGAATCGGATAGTACTGTGGCCAGCCCCCGTTCTCATATTGAGCCGCTAAGAGGTAATCTATTCCCCTCAAAAAAGCAGATTGGTACTTCTTTTCTTTGGTGGCATCATATACCAAAGCCAAAAAACGGAGTTGTGTAAATGTGGCACCATTGTCGATTGTCGTCCCCGAAGGTTCTGTTTTAGCCTTCAGTATTTCTTTCTGCTCTTCTTCTGAGAGCGTCTGGGCCATGTCAATATTTTTGTACCAACCGCCATTTTCATGTTGGTACAGCAAGACATTATCTGCAATTCTCTGGGCCTCATCACTACCATACCATGAAGTAGGTTGGCGAAGGATTTCCCCCCATCTAACCTGTTTTTCTGTTTGAGCAATAAGAGGCTGAATTAGAAGAGAAAAATTAATCAACAATAATAAGATAGATCGGCGCATGACAAATGGGTTTATTTAGGTTATTTTTTATAGGAGTTGGAATCCCAACCTTCTGGCTTTGCGGGTTGAGTACTCTCAAAACGTATATTATTGGTCAGGTCTCCTCTAAGTTGTGGGTAAACTTTTTCCCCATTGACCTTAAATACAGCATCTTCAAACCACACGTTTCGAGTGTCCAAGAACTTCATAAGTGAATCTTGACTGTTCACTTCAATATGCCTGAAAGTCAAATCAGTAGCATCGTCAGCATTGAAAAAACGTCGGCTTTGCTCCACGCGTACATTCTCCATGTGAAGGTTTTCCAAGGGGGATTCAGGAATGCCATTGATGTTTATAAAGGTTGAAGCAGTTTCTACCAGTATGTCCTTGATCGTAATGTCTTTGAATTTTGGGGTCAGGTCATTGACCTCCCGAAGAGGTTTTCTTTTGGCCAAATCACCCACATAAAGTTCTTGACCTAGCATATCCCATCGGAAAGCTGTCTGACGTAAATTCATTCGTAATCGCTCATAGTAGAGATTTTCGCCACCTCCTCCTCTTGGTCTTCTGGTTTTAAAGCGGATTCCTACGCCTGTGTTTTCAAAAACGCAATCATGGATGTAAAGATTCTTGACTTTTCCAGCTGTCTCACTTCCCACTGTAATCCCTCCATGACCTTCCTTGGCCAAACAATAGCGCACTACTACATTCTCCGTGGGCCTATTGACGCGGATACCATCCTTGCCACGACCTGCCTTCATAGTGAAACAGTCATCACCATTGTTTAAGGTAGAATATTCAATCAATACATTTCTGGAAGATTCGATGTCAATTCCATCTCCCCTTGGAATGCCAACAGAATTGACCGTCACGCCCCGAATGATCACCCCATCACAATACACGGGCACAATATTCCAAAAGGCCGTTCTTTCCAAGGTCACCCCTTCGATAAACACATTGGTGCATTCCGTAGGAGACACAAACATGGGCAAAAAGATCGACTCGCCATTATATCCTTCATACACTCTTTCAGAAACTGGTTTATCCACTGGAACAAACTTTTCCGTCACGTCCTCAGTCATCATTTGGTCTTTCACCGGTCCCTCCTCCGGTCCATAAAGCGTTCCTTTTCCTGTCAAAGCAATATTATCCTGCTGATAGGCATAAATACAGGCACCTAAGGACATGACCTCCACGCCTTCATGGCGGGTAAAAACTGCGGGTCTGTAATCTTCAAGTTGCCCGCTAAAATACAGCTCAGCACCTTCAGCTAAGTGAAGGTTCACATTGCTTTTTAAACTAATTCTTCCTGTTTTCCATTTACCCGCAGGAATGATCACTTTACCACCTCCTTGGGCACTTACACGATCGATGACTGATTGGATGATAGAAGTGGCCAATACATCTTCATTGGCTCCTTCATCCATAATGTTGACGGTCAAATCTGGAAATACCGGTTTCTTGAAATCAGGCATGGCAAATGGAGCCTTTACTGGGGCAATTTCAGCTGGCAGATTTGCAGCACCCACTTGGTCTTTGGTCATCAGGCTATCTAGCGGAAAGTAAGCTGTTGTCTTCTCTGCCTCCTCTTTGGAACAGGAAAACAGAAGACAAACCAACATCATACTAAAAATATTTTCCTTCAGGTTCAATTTCATAGATACTTTGGGTTTAGGAATTTCCAATTAACCTTTAATATAAAAGCTATTACACATTAGGCTATCCTGCCGTATCCTGAGAGGCAGAGGGAGTCGTGAGTATTGAGTAAAAAAACATTAAGGAGTGAAGAGAATTAAGAGCTTCTAATTACCCTTAATGTACTTTCACTCCTTAACGTTTAAATAAAAATTCAATTCGAAGACTGAACAGCAAGTCTAGTATCTAGCGTCTAATATCTATCTATGCTTTACCTGCTTTCATCTTTTTTGTTGCATCTTCCCCACCATTGACCAGATACAATAATGGAACTGGCCGGTCGGTGCCTTCTATAAATGTCGGTCTTGCCTGCCAAGGGGCTACGGAAAGCACATTGGCAAAATCCATCCAGAATTGTAGCCTTGCTGGTTCCAAATTCCAGGTCATATGAAAATGGTTGGCCGGAGCATACTGTTTGTATTCTGTCATAGAGGCAAATTTGGGAACGACAAAGGTATGAGGCCAGGTAGGATTGGCTCCATCACATATTTTCTGGGCCAAATCAGCTGGCAATTCAACCGTTTCTGCCTCATCCCAAATCATAGAAAACATTCCTGACAAGGAACTATAGGCCAATCTGGCGGCCAAGCCTTTGATATTTCCCGGAGATTTGAAATGTACTGAGTTGCCCAAGTAATAAAAGTAATCCACCGCTTTTGGGAATGAAATATTTTTCATCACATCCTTCTCTTCTTTTCCAGGCATAGCCGCCCAGTTGAAAGAAGCAGAGCCAGAGTTTACTCCATCCACAAAGCCTTTCTTCATCCAAGGTTCATCACCTGTGGGCTGATAACCATTTTGTGCCGCAAACTCACTGATGTCCTCCTTGTCCCATACTTTTCTGAAGTCCATGAACAAAGGTGGATTTCCTCCAGATAGCCAGGTCATAAACAGCTGGGTCAACAATGCCTGCACATCAGCTTCTGTTGCAAATGGCTGAACAGCTTTGGGTCCATTATGATCAAAAGTGCTGTTGAACAGTGACTCCATGATATCTGCCACCGGCAGTTGGATGCCACGGTCATCAGATCCCCATTCCAGCTGGCTCATAAAGCCTCCGCCTACAGCATCCACTTCTTTCATCAAATCCTTAACGATCAAATACAAGGCAAGGCTTTGGTCCAACAGTTCACTATCTTTTTCTCCATCTGGTAGTTCTATCCGGTCTCCTGCATGGTTTTCCAACCAGCTTCTCAATCTTTTCAGCTCTTCCTTGTCATAGGATTCCTTCTTCAGCATGTCCGCTAGCAACTTCATATCCAAGCGGGTAATTTCCAAGCCAAATTGGTTTCTCGTTTCCAACACATGCGGCAGAGCCGTCTCCATTCCCATGGAGTCATGTCCAAATATTACCACCCTTTTTCCCTTTAAGCCCTGGAAGGTCACAGCAGCATAGCACCAGTCTACCAAAGCCTTTAAGGTCTCAGGACTCATTGTTGGATTTTGTCCTGCATCCGGCCATTTCCCTACATTGATATGGGTCAGTTTTCCATATTGGGCGATGGCTCCCGAGGTAGCATGCGTATATACCACACCGGGACGAGTACCACTATTGCCTGTGGTAAAATTAATTGGAATATCTTTTGGGAAATGGGAGAGCAAAGAAATGGTCGTTAGCTGTGGGAAAGACCAAGTATCCGGCACACAGACCAACACGTTTACCCCAGCCTCTTTGAATTGCCGGGCTACTTGATCAGCCTGTGTCTCGGCATCAATCAGCACATCAGAATAAACCACTTCAGCAGCAGTCCCATCTGGCAACTTGATCTTTCCGGCCAGTTCCTCTGCCGCATGCTGTACAATATTGGTACTTCTTTCCCTACTGGCTTGGTCAATCCGGGGATCACAAGGTGCAAATACCCCAATCACTGGCTTCCCGGTATTTGGTTTTACCGTTCTGGATAATAATTTCGCTTTCATATCTTTTTTGCTTATTTCTATCTTTTATTGTTTCGCCTTCGCAAAGTACTGTGCCCCATTCAGATAGATTATTTTAGATTTTTTTCTTATTGAGCAAATGGGACAACAAGAAACCTGTCAGGAAAATGGTTAGGGTTCCTACGACAATGGTCAGGTTGGCATGCATGGGATTTCTAAATGAAAACCAAGGCCCTTCTGTGATGAATAGTGGTGTCAAGCTCATCCAAGCAATGACCAATATGCCCACGACCACACCTATTGCAGCTTCCAATTGTTGGACGTTTTTAGAGAAATACCCCAGCAAAAACAGCCCTAGCACCCCACCACTAAATACTGAGGATAAAGCCCACCAAGCATCCAAAGCACTTTTAACTTCAGTCATGGCCAAAGAAACCCCAATGCTCATCAAGCCCATTACAATAGCTGAGATCGTCAGTACCTTAAAATGTTGCTGATTGTTTGGTGCTTTCTGTATGTACTTCTTATAGTGATCCGTAAGGATAACCGTAGCAGAGCTATTCAAACTCGTAGAAATAGTGCTCATCCCTGCCGCAAAAATAGAGGCTATCAATAGTCCTGTTAGACCTTTGGGTAGGCCATTGACAATAAAGAACGGGAATATTTTGTCAGCCTCATCTTGAGACTTTAGTGTTGCAGGTAACAGCTCCGGAAAAACCTGGTAATAGGCAAACAAGGCCGTGCCAATAAAGAAAAATAAAAGGGAGACAGGAACGTACAAACTACTGCCAAACCAAGTGGATTTGATGGCTTCTTTTTCAGTTTTAGCACTCATATAACGCTGTACATAATTCTGGTCCACTCCAAAATTCTGCAAATTGATAAATAAGCCGTAAATCAAAATCACCCAAAAAGTAGCCTCTGTCAGACTGAGCCCATAACTACCCAAACTAAATTTATCATGTTGTTGACCGATTTCAATGACCTGCGCGGGCCCCTCGGGCATGGAAAACAAAATAATGCCCAAACAAAGCACCGCTCCCAAGATCAGCACTATACCCTGAATGGCATCCGTCCAGATTACAGCTTCAATTCCCCCCATGGAGGCATAAATGATTACAGAAATTCCCGTTACGATAATAATTGTAGCGATATCCCAGCCCAAAAGGGCATTCATAGGCAAGGCTAATAAATACAGGATGGTCCCCATCCTTGCCAACTGGGTAAGCAAATAACATATGGAAGCATAAGTTCTTGCCCATGGACCAAACCGAGTTTCCAGATAATAATAGGCCGATTCACTTTTTACACTTCGGTAAAGGGGAACGAAAAACTTGACCGCTGCCCATGCCGCAATAGGAATGGAAAGGCTAAAGACAAAACTGTTCCAGTTACTCAAATAGGCATTGCCTGGCAAAGCCAAAAAACTAATACTGCTCACAAACGTGGCAAATATGGACATCCCAATGGCCCAAGCTGGCAACTTCCTTCCTCCCACCATATAGTCCGCTGTTGTTCGGCCTTTCTTGAAGTAAAATGAGACCCCAAAAAACAATATGCCTAGCATGTAAACAAAAAATATGATGAGGTCTATTATGGGTAATTGCATTTGCTACGGTTAACTGGTTAATTGATTATTGGTGATTCGGAATCTGAATGCAGCATTGACCGTACTTTTGGTATTTGCCTTTTGGCCATTGACACTTCCAGCCAAATAGCCAAATCGAATCCGAGGATGTCTATTTCTTCAGTCTTCTTTTTAATGTTTTAGATCCAACATTTTGCTTTTTATCTCTTCCAGGTTATTGGCAATTTTCTCTCTCTCAGCCTCTCTAAACCGGTGCAATGGGGAAGCCATATAATCGCTGCATATCCCCATGATGTTTAAGGCGGCCTTGATCCCTTTCAAATAGCTGGAACCAAAGTTGCCCAAAGAGTATAACTTTGAAGAAATTTCCATCACAATACCATGTAGGGCTTTGACGGTCAAAACATCCCCTCTCTCTGCAACTTCAAACAACTTCACATACAATTCCGGAAACATATTGGCACCACCATTCACCCCACCATGAGCACCCAGCAATACGGTTTCAGCCATGATTTCTTCTGGGCCCACAAACAATGAAAAGTCGGAACGATCTTTCATCTTGTTCATGACATTATTGAAATAGGCATTATTGGCAGAGCTGTCTTTTAACCCCACAATACCCTTGTATTTTGACAAGGTTTTGACGGTATCTGGCTCGATGATAATTTTAGTATGCGAAGGCATGTTATAAAGAAACAATGGCAAGGATAGGCGCTCCACCAAATATTCATAGTACTCGATCAATTCCGGCTGGCCTAAGTTGAAATAATAGGGAGGTGCAGCCACTACAGCAGAGGCACCCTCCTTTTCAGCAGTCTCTGCTAAACGCAGACTTTCTATTGCTGCGGTATCAGTAATCCCCACCAAGACCGGAACCCTACCATCCACGATTTCACATGTTCTGGCCACCAACTCATGGCGAAGCGCATAGGAAAGGCTGGTGGATTCACCTGTAGTTCCCAAAATAAACAATCCATGAACCCCTCCATCAATGATGTGATTGATCAAGCGCTCCAAGCCTGGTATGTCCAGATTGGTCTCATCTTTTAGAGGGGTAATCATTGGAGGGACTATCCCTTTAAATGGTTGGGGTAAGGTATGTTTGGTCTTCATTGTTTTTTCATTCTTTGTATAAAAACAGGGATTCATAAGAGGTTTACTCCTCCAGAACCCCTGCTTAAAAGATTGTATTACAAACTTAGCCTTTACCTAGACTTTACTGTCCTGCACTTACTTGACCCTAGAAAGTACTTTGATCATCAGATCCATTTTTCTCTTTTTGAACAAGGCCGTATAGTGTCTCAATTTAAAATATAACCCGTGTTTAAGTCATATCTCTCCCTATACAGTTCACTTATCTGTACCCATGAGAAGTGTTTCTAATGCTCAAGGGGCTATACCACTCAGTCTATTTCTTCCTCTTCCATTTCTTTTAGCTCTTCCATGAAGGCCATAGCCTCCACCAAGCTTTTGCGAGGAAATTTCTTCAAAATAAAAACTAAGATCAAAGCCACTACAACGCTGCCTAGAAAAAACTGAAAGAGGTACTCACTCCATGCGTACATATCCACTCCTAAAAACCCTTTGGCCAATACCACTATAAAAGGAATGGACAAAAACGGAATAACCACATATAATAAATTCAGTTCCAGTTTTTCCATGTACTGGACCTTAGCCAATTTCTTTTGCGTTTCTAAAACTGATAATTCCGGTTGGATGCTAAATATCAAATACAGCCTTCGCCCTACAAACCCCATGTTAAAGAAGGTCATCAACAATATTGCTAAGGCTGGAATTAAAAACTTAACCTCCATCAAGTGGCTGGAAGCAAAAGAGATCAAATAACCTGCAAATAAAACATTCGCAGCAAATTCAAATATTGAAGTCAGTTTCTGCTCCAGAAAACTGGACTTTATTTTATGCCCAATTACTTCTCTAAGCAACTTTTGGTTGATTTTCTTAGAAGGATTTGTTTGCATTCCTGCACTCTTCCAGATGCCTGATAATTCTTGGTATTCCATAATATTATTGTTTTAACGTTTCGAAATATGATTTTAATTGTTCTTTGATGCGGTGGATTTTGGTGGACACTAAGCTGGCCGAAATCCCCATGATTTTTGCAATTTCCTTATTCTTGCACCCTTCCAAGAACAACAGCATCAGTGCCTTGTCCGTTGGTTTTAGCAATTCTATAAACTGGTAAAGTATTTTTATCTGCTCTTCCAGTTCTGGCGATTCCTGTTGATATAGTTCAGCATGCTGCTGATAGTCCCCATGGTTCTTTTTTCGACTACTTTCTTTTCTGAGAAAGGAAATGGAGACATTCAATGCAATCCGATAGGTCCAGGTGGAAGTGGATTTTTCTTTGTTGTACTTAGGGAATGCTTTCCAAAGCTGTAAAACAATTTCTTGGATCAGGTCATCCTGAGTATCCTGATCGAAACTGTACACCCTGGCTACTTTCGTAATCATGGCCTGATACTGCTCGATGTATTCCTCAAAGTCCTTTTCAAGTAGTCGCTGATCTTTCAATTGGATTGGGATTTGCTGATTAAAGATTCATTTGCCCTATTATTCGCAGCACAATTAAAAATGTCACAGTAATTTAAAAAATATTAAATAATCTTTTGACAATCTACCGTTTAGGGCCGTATCCATAGCCCCATACCACTGACAAATTCAGGTTTCAAGAAATGTTTGACCCTTTTCAATTCAAAAAAATCCCTAAAAATTAAGCTAGAATGGAGGGAGCAATGGGAAAGCCAACTTTCAGAAAAATTGGCGGTCGCCTCTTAAGTTTCCAGCCCTAAATCCTTTAGCATCCAAATGGAACAGGTAAAGTGTCCCGTATCGCCCAAAGGCTTTTCTAGCCGAATAAAACCTTGTCGCTCATAAAGCTTGACAGCATTTTCAAATTCTGGAATACTTTCTATGTACAAGTTGCCGAAACCAAAAGCCTGGGCACTCTCCATGCATTTGTCCATCAGTGCCTTGCCAATCCCCTTCCCTCTTGCTCCTGAAGAAAGGTAGAATTTTACCATTTCAGCGACATTTGGAGGTAGCCCCTCAGTAGGATAAACGCCACAGCAACCCAAAACTTCACCTTCTTTTTCGGCTACATAAAAGATGGATTTCGGGGTCTTTTCAAAAAGCCCGAATAAATCCTCCATTTCAGGGTCAGCAAAAACTGTCCCTTCTCTAGGAGCATCAAATTCTACAAAAACATTTTGTATCAACTCTTTGACAGCTAGATTATCTTTCTTTTGTATGGGCCTATAGGTGATGTTCATCTTCGGAAGCTAAAAGTTCTAAAAGAACAAAGATAAAAAAATCTTCCACCCCATTGAGCTAACCAAAACCCAACGAAGCAGAAGACCTCAGATGATAAAAAGTAACCAATGAATTTCTTGTTAATTGCTTTGGCTATTCCTTTTGATACCGCTTCGCCAAAGTATCTATATTATTGGAAGCATTGCTCCAGTCAATCACGCGATCAATTGGGATGGCATTGATATACTTTTCGATATTATCGTAACCATCTCCATTCAGGTCCTTTGTGGCGTCCGAAGGATCATTGGGATCCAATCCTGCTGCTGTTTCCCATTCATCGGGCATTCCATCTTGATCAGAATCTTGATAAGGTTTTCCATCATATGTTGGATACCCTCCCACTTGACTAATGTCTGTAATGATACCTTTTTTATATGAATCCTCTTCTAACCTCCTACTTCCACCTACCAAAAACTCCTGACCAACATGTATTTTACCATCCTCCTGGTACTTGATCTTCCCAGTTCTGACTTGGTTCACGATTCTTGCATCTACTGGATCTCTTTTGGGCAGGATGGCCCCTACATTCTCCAAAACAAAATCATAAGCTTTCTCAGCACTCATCATGGTTACCCGGGCCATGGCAAATGGCTGCTTCACTCGGATAAACGGTTCATATGTTTTGGTCAAATCAGGCTTACCATCCACTTGCACCCCTCCATTCCAGTTGTCTAAATTGATGGCATCATATCCTTCCATGATATTGCCCTTTACATGAACCCTTCCCAGAATGATACTGTCTTTGACCGCCCGATCTCCTTCTGGTTTGATGATGCGATATCCCACGGGATCATCCTTGGGTGTCATCGGTCCTGGCTTAAAATAATTATTGATGATATTGTAATAAGATCGGTGATCCCCTCCATCAATGGTTCGGTACCACCAGTTGAAAATGACATTATTGACGAAACCAAAATCTCCATACATCCCCACTGAAGCATTTCTGGCTATATTACTTGCCCACAGGTTCCGCATAAAAGTACTGTTCAGTCCCCCAATCGTACTTCCAAAAGCATGGTTATAGGTATCCAGAGCTTCCGCAAAAATTGAATTTTGAATGGTGACATTGACGGTAGGCAGCTTGTGCTCCTTACCGTCAGCATCTACATACATGTGCCTATACATGGACATGTTTTCATCTAAGCCCCAAGTGGAAGACACATGATCGATGATGATGTTTCCAATCCCATTTCCTCCCAGGGCATCATCTCTGAAACGAACATCCGTCTGCCCTCTCCTAAAACGCATATGCCGAATCACTACATCGTGAGTATCGATCAGCACCGATGCTCCTGCAATACAGACTCCATCTCCGGGTGCGGTCTGGCCTGCAATGGTAATATATGGTGCTTTGATATTCACAGGTCTTTTCAAGTCAATAATCCCTGCCACATTGAAGACCACATACCTTGCTCCGCCGGCTTCGCAAGCTTCCCTGAAAGTCCCTTTTCCACTATCCTCGAGACTGGTCACCACAAATACTTTTCCTCCGCGACCTCCAAACGAAAAGGCCCCTCCTCCTTCAGCTCCGGGGAAGGCGGGAATCTTCGCCTGAGGTAAATCCCCAGGAGTGGCTGCCCATGGAATATATGGTTTGCCTTTGCTAATGTCTGCTTTCACCGCTGGCCAAGCCTTTTTCCATGCAGCCTCCACATGTGCTTCGATCTCAGCTTGTTCTTGGTCAATCTCCTCCTGAACCTGAGGAGGAATTTCCGGATATTGGGCTTTTAGGGTTAATGATGTGAAAAAAGCCAAGAAGAATAACAGGTAGTGAAGGCGCTTCTTCATTTCTAATTGAAGGGTAAAACAGGGCTGAAAGCAGCCCTGTGTAACATTTCTATTCATAAGCTGGATTTTGTGGATAATCCCCTGCGTCCAGTGCGATAGCAGAAAGTGGGATAGGTCTTAATATTTTATAATTGCCATTTGCTCCCAAAAATGGATCAGTGCCCCCATCATTGATGGATTTGATGTCCGGGTTGCGCACTTTGGTATATTCCATCAGCTTGCCAGTTCTTTTAAGGTCTAGCCACCTTAAGCCCTCACCTGCCAATTCGCGTGCACGTTCTTCCAAAATAAAATCCAAGTCTACAGAAGCCACTTCCATGGACGCTTCTGCCCCTGGAGCAGCAGCCCTTCTTCTTACCTCATTTACTCGGTTGACCGCTTCACCGGCATTTCCTGCTTGAAGATAGGCTTCCGCGGCAATCAGGTACGTTTCTCCCAATCTTGCCAAATACAAATCATGGGTATACCGAATATCCGGTAATTGGACCCTGTCAAACTTCTTCAATGCTGGAAAATCTACTTGGTTCAGCACATCCCACCAGTGTCCATCGATAGGGGAGATGATTGTCTCACTTCTCATCGGAGAGGCCGCTCGCCAAGCGGTGGTGTCTGCCAATTGCTGCGCCGTTCTGGGGTAATAGTAAGCTACTGGGCTGTTATCAGGGTTCAACAAATAACCGGTATAAGGATTGGTTTTTATATTTAGAAATGTCCCCTCAAAGCGGGTATCGTTATCCTCAAAAAGGGTAAAAAGATACTCGGTCGGGTGAAGTGCATTTTTTTTGTTTACACCATCATTGCTTCCCTGTACCAGAGGACCCCATGCATAATCCCAATTGTGCGCTGGAGAATTTTGGGTCGAGGCATCAGCGTATTGAATCGACCAAAGCACTTCTTCATTATTGTCATTTTGGTATTCAAAGATTTCATCGAAAGACAAGCTCAGGCCTTGACCTCCTATGGCCGCATCAGCCAATACAGCAGCTTCTGTAAAATCCGCTGCCGAACCGCCATTTGCGGTATCATACCCTCTTGTCAAATAAACCTTGGCCAGTATATGCTGGGCCACACGCTTAGTAACCCTACCAAAATCTGCCTGACTTTCCGGCAAAACCCCAATTGTAGCACTCAATTCACTAATGATAAAATCGTACACTTCACTAGCTGGATCCCTTTCAAAAGTCACAATGGGCTCACTAATTAAGTCAGTAACCAAGGTGACATCACCAAAATTCTGAACCAATAGGAAATAATAGAAAGCCCGAATGGTCCTTACCTCTGCTATCCTTGTTTCCAAATCAGTAAAAGGCTCAGTTTGGTCTGAATAACTTAAGGCCATATTGGCAATTTGTACACTTTGGTAAAGGGTCTTGAAAAGGTATTCCACCTGGCTGTTTCCAGGAGTAAGTGTTTGATATGAGGCCAAGCCTATGGGAACTTCTGCATGGGCGTTAAAGAACAAATCTGTTCCGGCACAAAACACATAAGGAGTGGGTTGGTACACATCCCTCAGAGTAGCATAGGCTGCATTCACCAAGCCTTCATAACCTGCTTGGCTTCCATAATAATTTTGGGCTGTTGTGTTGCCTAGGTTTTCTTCATCCAGAAAACCTGAACAGCTGGTCATCCCTATGCCCAATACAATGATATATATGATTGATTTTACGCTCTTCATGATTTTAGAATTTAATGTTTGCACCTAGCTGGTAAACCGTATAAGAAGTGTTGGTTGCATCCACACCGGACATCGAAGCGCCCGCCCATTCTGGGTCAAACCCCTCATAGTTTGTAAACAAGAAGGGATTCAAAGCATTTGCGTATACTCGAAGTTCAGTAACACCGAATTTTTCAAGAGCACCAGGGGCAAAATTGTAACCCAGGGTAATATTCTGAATCCGCACAAATGAAGCATCCTTATTGAAACCTGGATAACCATAATCTTCCGAGTCTTCACCCCAGTATTGGCCAGTATAACTTGGTTGTGGGTGGGTATTGGAATAGCGTGCTTCTGAAATAGGATTTTCTCTCAAATAATAAGGTACATCTAGGATGACTTTACTGTTAAAATCTGTGAACTCGCCATGGAAAGGGCTGTACAGAAAAACACCCTGTTTGGTATACACCGTGGCAAACAGATCCCAATTTTTGTACCTGAAGTTCGTCATAAATGTACCTATCCAGTCCGGTGCAGGAGAACCCAAAACAGTCATATCATTATCAATATCGATGTTTCCATCGCCGTTCAGGTCTTTTACTTTGGCGGTACCTTCCAAGGCTTGCTGATCAGCTGCAGGCAACTCTTCGCGTTGCCACACTCCGTCAAAAACCATCGCATAAACCACATTCACCGGTTGGCCAATAAACCATCTATTGGGCACATCATCTTCCTTCTTGCCATATAACTCTACGATCTTATTGGTATTTTTTGAAAAGATAAAATTGGTTTCCCAAGTGAAATCTCCCCTTTCAATATTGACCGTTTTCAACTGTAACTCAACCCCTCTGTTACTCACCGAACCCACATTATCAATCATAGAGGCCCATCCAGTCGGCATGGCCAACTTTCTTTCCATCAGTAGGTTGAGAGAAAGGCGATCATACACATTGACCTCACCACTGATTCTGTTTTTCAAGAAACCAAAATCTGCCCCAAAATTCCACTCTCTGGTCCGCTCCCAAGTCAAATTGGAATTGGCAATGGCATTGGGCACGAACCCGTCGGCAGTGGTGCCATCCCAGTCATAATAGGTCTGTCTATTCAGCGAGGACTGGGTAGAATATGCGGGAATATTATTGTTTCCCGTATAGCCATAACTGACACGAAGTTTCAAATTATCAACCACGGAAGAGGTTTTCAGAAAAGGCTCCTCGGTCATTCTCCAGGCTACAGCCGCAGAAGGGAAGGAAGCCCATTTGTTGTCTTCGGAAAGCTTGGAAGACCCATCCCATCTGATGGTACCGGTAACCAGGAATTTATCCTTGTAGGAATAATTTACCCTATTGGTGAACGACAGTAAGGTGTTTTTGCTGTAGGAAGTGGTAGCATCTCTTTGAGGGGCACTTTGGACATTGTACCACAAAGAATTGAAAGGCACATCCCGCCCATAGGCAAAGGCACTTTCCAACCTGTTTAGCTGGGAAGATTGAATGAAGTCATAAGAAATTCGATGATCATTGAACTCCTTTGTGATATTCATTTGATTGTCCCAAATGTATGAAAGGTTGTTATCATTCCACATCCTGGCCACTGAGATCGACCTTGTCGCAAAACGATCAAAATATTCTCCTGTTCTACCAAATTTAGCATTGGGCGAGAAAGTAGAACTGAATGTGATTCCTTTTACCGGTGTGAACCTTAAGTAAAAATTGGTAATGGCATAGAATTGCTCTTCATTATATTGAGACCCGCTTTCCAAAAAAGCGTAGGGATTGACATTGCCCGAAATACCAATCATTGGAGATTGGATGACATTGCCTTCCTCATCAAAAGCAGGTGCATAAGTAGGCATTCTAAAAAGCTGCTGCGTATAGCCTTGGCGGGAAATCAACTCTCTATTTGAAAAAGCCAAGTTGATATTAGCGCCAATAGCAAACATATCATTAGGTCTAGCATCTACACTGGCCTTGAAATTATATTTCTTGTACCACTGTCCTTCCACATTACCATCATCCCCTTGATAGCCAAAACCAACCACGTAACTCACTTTATCTGATGCGCCAGAAGCTGACACAAAATGGTTTTGCTGAATGCTGGGTTTTAAGAAAGCATCCAACCAGTCTGTCCCCCTTCTGTTGGTAAGTGCTTCTTCCCAATAGTTGCCTCCATCCTCTGTTTCTACATTAGGAAAGCCATAGGTAGGAGAATCCACTATGGGATTACCTTGGACCAAATCACGGGTCACTTGCCTGTCCCTGTTCCACTGCACACTGGCATCGTAACTGTTCAGGAAGTTGGGCATATTGGTAAAGTTCCTGATGCCCACAAAGCCTGAATAGGAAAAAGTAGGTTTTTGATTTTGAATTCCAGCTCCTGACTTGGTGGTGACAATCACTACACCATTGGATCCCCTTGAACCATAAATGGCGGTGGAAGAAGCATCCTTTAGGATATCTATCCGGTCAATGTCATTGGGGTTCAAAAAGTCAATATTATCGGTCATTACTCCATCTACTACATAAAGTGGAGCTCCACCAGTCAAGGAATTGGCACCGCGAATCTGGATGTCGAATCCACTACCCACAGAGCCTGTGCGCTGCGTGATATTAACCCCTGCTGCATTTGCCTGCAATGCTTTCATCGGATTGGTAGATCCCACGCTATTGAGTTCCCTGCTCCCAATGGATGATACAGCTCCCGTCAGGTCTTTTTTCTTTACTTCTCCATAACCAACTACCACCACTTCATCCAAAGCCGATAAATCGCTTTCCAACACCACATCAATGATGGTTTGATTCCCAACCTCAATCACCTTATTCTTAAAACCTATATATGAAATGATCAACGTAGCTCCTTCAGGAACATCAAGGGAGTAATGGCCTTCAATGTCGGTCACGGTACCATTTGAGGTACCTTCCACTAAAACAGAAGCTCCAATCAAAGGCTCTCCATCGCTATCCGTGACTTTGCCGGTGACGGTAATGTCATAGATCTCTTCCTCTGGAGCGGAGGCCAGCTGTTCTATTTTTACATTGATTTGATCATCGACCTGCTTAAACCTTAAAGGTGAGCTTTGGGAAATTTGTACCAGCAGGTCATAAAGCTTGATATTGTTATCTTGGATGGTGAAGCGTTGAGGAAGCTCCAAAGCCTTACGATCATAAACAAACTTAAATCCGGTCTTTGACTCAATCTCATCAAAGACCTCCTGGGTGTCCGCACCACTGAAGTTTACTGAAAGGACTACATTTAAATCCTTTTCCTGACTTCTCATGGCCATCATTTGGGTAGGAAAATGCCCTTGTGTATTCACCGCCAAAATTGGACTGGAGTAGGCCAAAAAGGCTAGTAGCAACACCCTACATAACCAACGGCATTTGAGTATTTTTTCATTCATAATTTTGGGTTGTTAATTGATTAATGTTCTATTACGAGCGGGTTCTCTTAGGTTTTAGCTAGAATTTTAGGGTTACATTTTTATCATCGATTTTATATTTAACATCATACATGAATTGTAGGCCAGTAAGGATATCCTCCAGCTTTTCGTTTTCGTAGCGTCCATTGATCTTCCAGTCTTTTGGTGTCTCCCCATATACCTGAAAGTCTACGCCATACCATTTTCCCAATCGGTCTATAAACGCTTCAAATTGGGTATCCTTAAACACGATCACTCCGTCTTTCCAGGCTGTCACTGCCTGCACATCAAACTCACTTTTAGAATAGTTTTTTTCCTGTTCTTGGTATTGAAGTTCTTCTCCCGGAACAAGGATATTATCCGGTAAATCGGGCATCCTTACTTTTACCTTTCCTGTCACCAAGGATACTTTGACATCGGAAGTGTATTTATCAGACTTTACATTAAAGGAAGTTCCCAGCACTTGGGTTTGAAGTGATCCAGTGGTAACGGTAAAGGGTCTAGAAGCATCATGGGTCACTTCAAAAAAAGCTTCTCCTTCTAAGATTACTTCTCTTTCTTTGGTATTAAAATGTTCTGGGAATCTTAATTTACTCTCATAATTCAGGTGCACCTTGCTCCCATCCGGCAAGACGATAATTGACTTTCTACCCCTTGGATTTTCTGCCGACTTCCAGGCCACCTCCTCCAAGATGGTTTCTTCTTGAAAAGGAGCTATCACTTTGTCTGCCAATAGGGCAACCATCAGGCTAAAAAGTAATATAGCGGCCACTCTTAACCATTGTCTTGAATGGGGAATATTTCGAGAATCATTCGCTGGCTTATTGGGCCTGTGGTCCACTGCCACCACCCGACTTAAAAGGTCATCAAGTTCATCCTCTTCCAAAGTATGTTGTGGCAGGTGTAAGCGCTCCACAAATTCCTTTGCTTTCAAAAACTCATCCTTCTGTTCAGCATGTTCTTGAAGCCACTTTTCCCAAAAGCTATTTCTTTCACCAACAGGTTCATGAACCCAATCGACAAAATCCCTTCTGGCTATTAATTGATAAAATATATGTTTATGATCTTTGCTCACTTTTGTACTGTCTTTACTTATACAAGGGAGCAGTTCTGAAAATGATACCGGGTTTTCAGAAAAAATTTTATTTATTTTTTAAAAACCCTTCTAAATGATCATTCAATGGCATTTTTTAAGAGCGAAATTCTGAGAAAGTCAGGAGCAGATACAGTACAAAATATTTCCTCAAATGGGCCAAGCCTCTGTATATTAACCTTCTGGCTGAAGAAACATGGGAAAAATCAAAAATCACCGCAATCTGATCATAGCTAAGCCCTTCAAAGTAAAAATAATAAATGGCTTCGCGCTCTTTGGGATCCAACTGGCGAAGGGCTTCATTTAACCTGAATATTTGCTCTTTCTCTAACTGCTGATTAATGTATACCGTTTCATAAGAAAGCTCCACCGGAAACTTCCTAAAATCAAATGCACTTTCCTTAACAATCTGCTTATTTTGTTTTTTTAAGTCGGCTAGAATCCTCCGCTTAAATGATTTGAAAAGGTAGGGTTTGATGGCATCGGTAGGGCCAAGCTTTTCCCGCTTCTGTCGAATGTAAATAAAAAAGTCCTGCAGGCAATCTTTGACCAAACTATGGTCAGCTGTAAGTTGACAGCCAAAATTGAAAAGTGTATTGGCGTATTTCTTATAGATTATGATAAAGGCATTTTCATCTCCCTTTCTAAACAAATCCCAAAGCTCCTTCTCAGAAGAACTAATCGGCACCTTCTTTCCTCTTCTTTCAGCATCCAGCCCATTGGCCGTTTTACTTGTTTTGGGTAAACTGTCCGGTAAATACATATTAGGGAGATTTGTCAATTACCTCCCTAATATTCAATTCTTTCCAAAGAAAATCATCCTGTGCTTACCTGCTATCTTTTCAAGGAATGATGATGGATTCTTTGACTGAATAACACTTTTAAACTAGTACTTGGCCGTGCTAAATGCCTTCTTTGCATTGATGACCCTTGCCTCGTTTTCTGATAGGAAAAGGTAGTTATAAATCGTCTTTCCATTCCTCTCCATCAGGATCAGTTGCTCATTATCTGCCCTGATCACTTCCAGCTCTTTGCCCCTCGCATCCCTGAAGTTGGCTTCCACAAATAATTTACCGTCTCTCTCAAACACCTGCTCAAAGGTTAGAAAATTAATATTCCCTTTCTCATCATAAATTGGTTTGGCATCGATCTTCGCATCCCAAGCATTCCTATTCAATTTGTAGGAGTGACTATAAGTGAATTTTTGATTTTCGATCCAATCCTTCGTCTTAGGAATATTAATAGGGTTACTGTTGTAGGCCATTCCAGAAATACTCGTCATGGTCGAATTTCCCGGTGTCTCTTCACTCCCATACTGGTTTCCACGCTGAAACATGTTTCCCACATAGATTACATTGGCCCCTAACATAGCGGCCTCAATCTTGGCCTTTTTGACCGCTCGATTTTTTACATTGTTAATGCTAGAGAGGGTCGTCACTCCTGTTGCCTTGGCAAAGACCTCTCCTTTGGCCAACAAGCCCTTCACATCTTCAGGCACATAGGTAATGTAAACCTTTTGATAATCATCGATGGAATGGACTTCATTGAAAGCTGATCGAAAAACTTCTTCCCTTCCACTCGCAAACTGGATTTTGTTGACCCTGTTTTTACTGATCTCATAAGTCGCTTGCTCTCCCAAGTGACGATACTTGATGACATTGGTCCCGACCTCTTCAATGGTTACTTCCATTGTTTCATCTGGTAAATAAAGCTTGTCCGCTGCATTTTGAGCATATGTTAATAAACTGCTCATCAAAAAAGATAAGATCAAAAATAGTCTCATAGAGTAATAGTTAATATTGGTTACGGTAAATAGACGAGAAAACCATCAAATTAGTTATAAAAATAAAAGAGGCACCTGTAAGGTGCCTCTTAATCAATTATTTAATTTATCGCTCTATTGCTTAAAATAACAGCCTCAACCCTAACTGCATGCTCCAAGTAGTTGAAAAACCACTGGCGTTTCTGAAAGGAGTAGTTGGCAACTCTCCTGAAACCTCTTGAAGGGTCAATGAAGGAATTCCACTTTCTGGAGTATCATTGGCCAAGTTAAACAAGTTCTCCGCACCATTCAATTGATCCTGAACACCCCAATCGCTGTTCAACAAGTTACCCACATTGACGATATCCAGACTCAACTGTAAAGTGCTTCTTCTTTCACCAATATTGGTAAAGATATCCTGCATCACCCTGATATCCCATCGGTTCAACCAAGGCAATAAGAACGCATTTCTAGGAAGGTACTCACCTCTATATTTGTCCAAGCCATTCTCTTCGATGAATGCATCCAAAGCCGCTCTTTGCTCAGCCACAGAGAAATCACTATCTACCAAAGGCAAGTCATCTGTATCTCTTGGTAAATAAACCAAGTCAGCATTGATACCATCATTATTGATATCATCACTATATGTGTAAGAGAATCTTCCCTGATGCGAACCACTATAATACAAACCAATGGTTGTGGCCAAAGCTTTCGCATACTCAATACGATAATTGACACTGGCTACCACTCGGTGAGGAATGGCAAAATCAGAAATGTTCAACATCTGATCATTCGGGCTGTTGATCACTGGACTCGCTCCCCATGCTGAACTTGCATTGGATCCAGAGTTAGCAGATACTTCTTTGGAAGCAGAATAAGTATAGAACACGGAAGCAGTCAGGCCATTATAATCAGGAATGGTCGCTCCAAAAGTAGCACTGAAGCTGCGTCCTTTCACGTCTGTATTTGTCAAGATGGTCGCATTGTTTCCACCCATCACGTCATTATAAGCTGTGCTCTGTCCAGGAGCAAAAAACTCTCTGGTGTCTCCATAGTCACCAAGTGCTCCGCTAGAACCATAATTCATGATGTTGTTTGACCTAATTCTATTGGCTCCATACTGGAATACTCCATTAATGTCATTCGTATATAACAGGTCCGCTGATAAGACTATCGGAGAATTTGGAATGGCATAATCAGCACCTAAACTGGATCTCCAGACCATTGGCATTTTAAAGTCCCTGTCAACTAGGGCAAACGAACTTGGTGCTCCACCAGAAGGGGAAGAGATAAACACATCTTCAGCTCCAGCTGGCACATTCTCTACATAATAATACCTATCCGGCTGGAAAGTAACATTTCCTATCCAGCCCGCTACATCATCATAGCTTCCTGGCTCCACATTGTTTTGAATGACACCTGCATTGGTTGGCATATTAGTTAGCCAGACAAAAGGAACTCTCCCTGAGAATACACCAGAACCACCTCGAACTGTAAATGTACGATCACCATTTACGTCCCAGTTGAATCCAATTCTAGGAGAAACCATGATTTTAGACTTTGGCCATTCTCCGGAACTGTAGTTTCTCGGCATACCATACTTGTTCAAAAGTGTGATTTCATCTATGGAAGAATTGGCTGTCAAATCATTAAGATAAATCGGCAATTCAGCTCTCAGGCCAAGCGTCAGGTCCAAATTTTCTCCTGCAGCAAACTTATCCTGAGCATACAAAGATGCCAATCCAAAATTCACCCTAGAGTATGTATCCATTCCTTCATAAGGGTAGGTCAAACCAAACATGGTTGGCGCCACTTCATTTGGTGTACCTGTAGTCAAGAAGTCTTCCACAGAAGCATATCTGTAATAGGACGTCCCCATCCTCACATAACTGTTACCAAATTTCTGGATTTCAAAGGCTGCGCCCGCTGTAAAAGTGTGATTACCTTCTACATAAGTCAAGTTATTGATAAAAGAGTAGTTATCATTAACAACGTCATTATTGTAAGAGAACAATTCTGTACCAAAACTCATGTAATTAATAGAGCCCGGATCCTTTTCTCCGTCCACGATATCACCACCATCCCAGATATCAACAAATGGGAAAAGTTGATCACTTGGTGTAGTTCTGGTGTCTCTGATCTTTGAATAAGTAGCCAAAAACTGGTTACTGATTTTAGGGCTAAAATAGCTATTCAATTCAGCAGTGATTGACCTTACTGTATTTTCAAAGCCATAGTTGGCATTTTCAAATGCTATGGAGTTTTGGCTTACCCTAGCTCCAGAAGGGAATGGCGACCTTGGTCTTGGACCAGAAGTAGCATTGGCTACCTGAGGAGCATCTCCCACTACTTGATTATACCTAACCGCTAGTTTATGTTTTTCACTGATATTCCAGTCAACCCTTGCCAGAAACTTAGTGCTTGTCTGCTCTGCCTCATTGGCATAACCTTCATATCTTCCTGGATCATAACCCCACTGATTGATCAGGTGATTTCTAACTGCTTCAAGGTCATCAACCGTGGTTCTTGCAATATTGTTTTCAGGATCTGCTACTCCATTCGTAGAAGGTCTCCAGAGGTTTGCTCCTGAAGCATTGGCTCCAGTTTGCTGCTCACGTTCTGCATTGACAAAGAAAAACAGTTTGTTTTTGATAATTGGTCCACCTAGTCTAAAACCAAAATTTTTGGTTCCAGCATCTACCTTCTCCAATTCATTGTCTCCAATTTGTCTTCCTTGAAGGTCTTGGTTTTTGGTAAAATAATAAGCGGAGCCTGAAAATGTATTGGTACCGCTTCGTGTCACTGCGTTGATTCCAGCTCCAGTAAATCCACTTTGCGTTACATCAAACGGAGCAATATTCACAGTAATTTCCTCGATCGCATCCAGTGAAATAGGCTGAGAACTTCCTCCTGGCAATGGATTACTGCTCAATCCAAATCCATTATTAAAATTGGCGCCGTCCACTTGTAAGTTGTTGTACCTAGCATCTCTACCCGCAAAGGAATTTCCACTGGCCTGGGGAGTCAATCTGGTAAACTCCAAAACACTTCTGTTGATCTGTGGTAAGTTGGTAATGGTTTTGTTACTGACATTGGTAGCAGCTCCCGTTCTAGAAGCATTAAAATCATCTACACTACTTGCTGTCACTACTACTTGTTCCAATTCCGTTTCATCATCTGAAAGCACCACATCCAAAGCATAAGGCTGTCCCAAACTTAGACTAATGTTATTTAGTTGATGAGCTTGAAAACCAATATAACTTACCTCTACAGTATATGGTCCACCCACCCTCATATTTGGTAAATTGAAACGACCATCCACATTGGTCACTGCTCCGTACATCGAACCGGATGGAACGTGTATCGCTTTTACGGTGGCTCCTATCAGGGCCTCTCCTTGTGCATCTTTGACACTACCTTGGATACTACTAGTTGTTACCTGCGCATGCAATGTACCTGCTGCAAGAACAAACATCATCAAGATAAATAGATTCTTAAGTAATAATTGCCTCATAAATATGCTAAATTGATTGAAAAACTGGTTTTTTTATTAGGATTAATAATTCTACACAAATGTATAGGACTTTTACATGTTTTTATTTTAGGAATCGTTAAGTTTCACTCCTTGCTTCATACAGAAACTTAACATTTAGGCAACACCAGAATAAAATATTATTTCTAATATAATAACAATATAGGGCAAAACAACTAGATAAATTCACCAGTTATAAATTTAAAGAATTAAGTTCTATGGCAAAACTAAAAAATAATGAAAACGATTTCATACCATTTTTTAGCAAAAAAATCCATTTCAAACACAAAACGAAGCTTTTCTAAACCATAGCACTACGGTAAAACTTTTTTTACTATCTTCAGATTCCAAAGATGGAAATCCAAAAGCTTAACTCAGACAAATTAAATAAGTAGACTACTCCCCATCGTCCATTGTCAAATACACCTATTTAACTCACACCTACTAAAAAGCCCCTAATCCAACCAATTCATGCAGCAAAAAGGAATCATTTGGCTCTACTTATATCTTATTGCTGGCCTTGCAGATATGGCCATGATCGTTCAGGAACTGGAATCTTTTCGATTCATTACCAAACCGCTTATTTTGTTATCCTTGGCTATCTATTTTCTGACCACCACTTCAGTGATCAAAAACAGTCTTCTTAGAAAAGCCGTTGGTGCAGCCCTGCTCTTTTCTTTGGCTGGAGATATTCTCCTATTGTTTCCTAACTTATTCCTTTATGGATTGGGCGCTTTCTTGATCGCTATTATTTGTTATATCATTGGGTTTAAACTGACCCAAAACCATCAAATCAACCTAAGAAATATTAATTTCCTCAAAATATTTTTTTACAACCTGCCCATTTACATTTTTGCCACATTGGTCTATTTTCTCATCAATGACAACCTGCACCAACTTAAGACACCGGTAATCATCTATATTCTGGCCATGGTCATGATGGTTTCTACAGCCAGAGAAAGATTTAAGAGGACCAATTCTCAAAGCTTCGTTCAGGTATTCCTTGGTGCTGCTCTTTTTATGGTCTCCGATAGCATATTGGCTTTGGACTTGTTTTTCCAGCCAATACCTAGCGATGGCGTTTTGGTGATGGGAACTTACATATTGGCTCAGTTATTAATTGTAATGGGAATCAGAAGCCACTTGATTTATAGCCCTAAATCAACCAATAAAACAATAAGCTCCTAAACACAAGTTCTTTTTAGACAGACCTCTCACCATTTTTTTTGCAAAAACCTGTCTTTCTGACAGTTAATAAAACCAATTCTGTTAAGAGACGTTTTATAACTATCACTGTCAACCCAAAGATCATGCGATCCAGAATATCATTTCTCACAGGTTTATTGGTTTGTTTGATCATAATCATGGGCTTTCGACTCACTCTCAAGCATGACACAGAGCCAAATTTCAAAATCATTTCTTTTGAGGAATTCGAGAAGATAAAATCCAAAGAATCAAACAAACTGAGAATCTTTAACTTTTGGGCCACTTGGTGCGCACCTTGCATCAAAGAGATGCCCTACTTTGAAACTGTCAGTCAAAACGACGCATCAGTAGAGTTGGTGTTTATCTCACTGGATGATGGCCGGAAGCCAGAGAAGGTAACCACATTTTTAGAAAAAAAGAACATCAAATCTCCGGTTTACTTGCTCAATGATGTGGATTACAATCAATGGATTGACAAAATAAATCCCAATTGGTCTGGAGCTATCCCAGCCACCCTTTTCGTTCAACCCAGTGGAGAAAACCACTTTCATGAAGGAGAATTGGAGGAATCAGAATTAGAGGCATTGATCAACAAACTAAAACCATAACCGCCATGAAAAACATCATCATTATCGTACTTGTTTTCGGTTTTATTGGAAGCCATTCTTACAACTTTGCCCAAACCCAGGGCTATCAAATAGGAGATGAAGCCATGGATTTTGAACTCCCAAATGTCAGTGGAGACCAAGTTTCATTAAGTGGACTGGAAAATGCGAAAGGAGCCATTGTAATATTCACTTGTAACACCTGCCCTTACGCAAAAGCCTATGAAGATAGGATCATTGAACTCCACGAGGAATATGCCCCTAGAGGATACCCAGTGGTTGCCATCAACTCCAACGACGATCAAATCAGCCCTGGAGATAGTTTTGAAGCTATGAAAGTACGTGCTTCAGAAAAGGACTTTCCCTTTGATTATGCCTATGATAAAGATCAAACAGTCATCAAAGCTTATGGGGGTATGCGCACTCCCCATGTCTATTTGCTCAACAAAGAAGAAAATAAATTTGTCGTGAGCTATATCGGAGCCATCGACAACAATTACCAAGATCCTAATTCCGTCTCAGAAGCCTATGTCGAAAATGCTGTGGAAGCGCTACTGCAAAACAAAAACATTGAGACCAAAACAACCAAAGCCATTGGGTGCGGTATCAAATGGATCAAAGAAACGGACTAAAGTCCCTAGCTGATAAAAAATGAAAGGGCAGGAATTTGAATAATTCCTGCCCTTTCTAATTTGTATAGGCTTTTCTATTACTTTTTCAGCGCCAGTTGAATGCTCAACTCTTGTAGTTGTTCATCTGCAATCGGGCTTGGAGAATCGATCATAACGTCTCTTCCAGAGTTGTTTTTAGGGAAGGCAATGTAATCCCTGATAGAGTCACTACCTCCAAAAATAGCACAAAGACGGTCAAAACCGAAGGCAATACCTCCATGTGGCGGCGCTCCATACTCAAAAGCTTCCATTAAGAACCCAAACTGGGCTTGCGCTTCTTCATCTGTAAAACCAAGGTGCTTAAACATGGTCTTTTGGGTATCACGATCATGAATCCTTATGGATCCACCTCCGATTTCAACACCATTGATCACCAAGTCATAGGCATTGGCGCGAACAGCTCCCGGGTCAGACTCCAGCAAAGGAATGTCTTCTTTCTTAGGAGAAGTGAACGGGTGATGCATGGCATGGTAACGCTTGGTTTCCTCATCCCACTCCAACAATGGGAAATCCAGTACCCAAAGAGGCTTGAATACATTTTTATCCCTTAGCCCAAGATCCGTCCCCATCTTCAACCTCAATTCTGACAACTGCTTTCTTACAGCATTTTTATCGCCTGATAGAATCAACATTAAGTCACCTGGATTGGCACCCATCTTATCAGCCCATGCTTTTAAATCTTCCTGACCATAGAATTTATCAACAGAAGACTTGAAAGTACCATCTTCATTGCACTTCACATACACCAAGCCTTTCGCACCAATCTGAGGGCGTTTCACCCACTCAGTTAGGGCATCCACTTGTTTACGGGTATAGCTGCCTGCTCCTGGGGCACAGATCCCAACTACCAACTCAGCCGCGTCAAATACATTGAAGCCTTTGTTTTGAGCCAATTCATTTAGCTCAACAAACTTCATATCGAATCTTAAATCTGGCTTGTCGTTACCATAATATTTCATGGCATCGGCAAAAGTCATTCTTTCCACCTCTGGTAATTCTACTTTCTTCACAGTAGTAAAAAGGTGCTTTACCAAACCTTCAAAAGTGGTCAAAATATCTTCCTGGTCCACAAAAGACATCTCGCAGTCTATTTGTGTAAATTCAGGTTGCCTGTCTGCTCGCAAATCCTCGTCTCTAAAACACTTTACGATCTGGAAATAACGGTCAAAACCACTGACCATCAACAATTGCTTGAAAGTCTGAGGTGACTGAGGCAGTGCATAGAACTCACCTTGGTTGATTCTGCTGGGCACTAAAAAGTCCCTGGCACCTTCTGGGGTAGACTTGATCAATACAGGAGTCTCCACTTCCATGAAGTCTTCACCGTCCATGAATTTCCGGGTCTCCTGCATCATGTGGTGTCTTAGTTGAAGCTTCTCACGAACTACCTTCCTTCTCAAATCAAGGTAACGGTACTTCATTCTCAGCTCCTCACCACCATCTGTCTCGTCCTCGATCACAAAAGGGGGAACTTTAGAAGCATTGAGCACCTCCAAAGCAGTCGTTTTCAGTTCAATATCCCCTGTAGGAATTTTATTGTTTTTAGAAGTTCTTTCAATGACTTCCCCTTTGGCTTGAATAACAAATTCCCTTCCAAGAGAAGCTGCTTTGTCCAAAAGTTCTTGATCACTGGAACCCTCTTCAAAAATCAATTGGGTCACGCCGTAACGGTCTCTTAAATCGACCCATACCAATCCACCTTTGTTACGAACGCGCTGGACCCAACCAGAAAGCGTCACTTCCTTGCCCACATCCTCTAAACGCAACTCCCCACAAGTATGTGTTCTTAACATATTTTTAATTTTTTATTCGATATCAGTCGCCAAAGATAATAATTCGAATAACAGTTTACTATTACGATAATAAGTATCCTTGGATTTTTGCTTTCTTTTTTCAAAAGACAGCAAAAATTCCCGACATTTGCCATACCTAAATCACACCACCCAGCGTTAATTTCTTGAATATTTTAGGAATCCGACCATATGGTTCCAAAAATTGAAGAAAACACTTGCAATTTGACCGAAATTTAAATTTATTACAAGATCGTTACAACATCCAAAAATCACAATTAGGGAATGAAGAAATCATGGATTGCAGCCGTGGGAGTAGTGCTGCTAACGGCCGGAGGATATGGACTTTACCATTTCAATCTCCAGCCAAAAAGTGAAGAAGTGGCAGAGGAGGCTACAGCGGTAATGGAAGTACCGGCTGTAGTGGAAGAAAATTTGCTTTATGGTATTGATGTTAATAAACTAGATGTGGTAGAAGGAGTAGTAGGAAGAAACCAAACATTATCCACCATCCTCGCTCCCTTTAACGTCTCTTACCAGATTATTGACCAAATCGCCAAAAAGTCCAAGGATATTTTCGATGTCCGAAGGATCGCTTTCAATAAAAAATATACTGTCCTGACCTCTCGAGACAGTAGTGCCCAAGCAGAATATTTCATTTACGAACCCAATGCGGCCGAGTTTGTAGTTTACAAACTGGACGGAAACGATATTTACAAAGAAGCCAAACCTGTAGAAATCAGAAAAAGGGAAGTGGCAGGACAAATTACTTCCTCCCTTTATGTAAACATGACTGATCAGGGTGTTACCCCTGATTTGATAGATGAATTTGCCGACCTTTATGGTTGGAGTGTTGATTTTCAGCACCTTCAAAAGGGAGATAAGTTCAAAGTAGTTTATAATGAAAGGCTTGTTGAAGGAAAGGTAGTTGGCGTGGAGGAAATTCAGGCAGCTTTCTTCGAGCATAAAGGACAACCCTATCATGCCATCCCGTTTGAACAAAACGGACAGGTGTCTTTCTTTGATGAAAAAGGCAACAGCTTTAAAAAAGCCTTCTTAAGAGACCCTGTTAAGTTTACCCGCATTAGTTCCCGCTACAACCTCAGAAGGTACCACCCTGTGCAAAAAAGATACAAAGCGCATTTAGGTACGGATTATGCTGCCCCAAGAGGAACTGAAATCAGGGCTGTGGGTGACGGGACTATCATTGCCGCCAGCTATACTGGAGGAAATGGTAATTATGTAAAAGTAAAACACAATGGCACCTATACCACCCAATATCTTCACATGTCCAAGATTGCCAGTGGAATCAGAAATGGTGTCAGGGTAAAACAAGGACAAGTAATTGGCTATGTGGGTAGCACAGGCTTAGCCACTGGCCCACATTTATGTTTCAGGTTCTGGAAAAACGGTAAGCAAGTGGACTGGCTTAGAGAGGACATTCCTCCTTCTGAGCCCATCGCCGAAGCTAATAAATTGGCTTTTGAAAGGGTAAAAGCTGAGAAGCTGGAGCAATTGGCCGCCATCCCCTATTCAGAAGGCAAAGACGAAAGATTACTTACAACTAGATAGAAAAAGGAGGTCAATTGACCTCCTTTTTCATTACTGGAATATTTGGGTTTTATTCCTCAAAGGACCATCACCCAAGCTCCTTCAAAGCCTGAAGCAATTACCTGATCCAAATCCCCTAAAGCCATTTGGAGATTATCATATTTAGCAGCATAACAATAATAGAGACCTGTAGCAGGATCAAAAAAGAAGCCTCCTTTTTCAAGACCGCTGGCTTTATTCCTCTTTGAAAATACAGTCGCATTATCAGCAGAAGAAAATACTCCAGTGATCACATAGGTTCCCTTTAGCTGATCTTCAATACTACCATCCTGAAAATAACTGATCTTCTCCTCCACAATTTCTTCATTGGAAGCATTGATGTTTTTCTCATTCAGCATCAACTTGACCTCTGTTCTTCTGTTAAGCTGGTGTTCGGCTTCGGTACACGGTGTTCCTTCACAATCATGTACAGGCCTGGTTTTTCCATACCAAGAATAGGATACCCTACCTTCATCGATACCTCGCGCAACTAAAAACTGGCGGACTACCTCCGCTCTTTTTTCAGACAGTCCTTCATTGTAGGCTTCAGAGCCTCTAATATCTGTATGACCTTCCAAAGCCAACTGGATGCTTTCCCGCTCATTCATCAACAGCAGCAAGCGCTCCAACTGCTTGATGCCTTCAGGCCTCAAATTGTATTTGTCAAAATCAAAATAGATGGTTGGCACATTCATCTGAATGCCCAAATTGGGTTGATCACAAAGATCCAATAAATCTTGCGGAAGCTCATAATCCCTGTTTTCATCTGCAAAAGCCATCAGTACAAGCTCACTTCTTCTATTTAGCTGATGGGACCTTTCAGGGCATGGAACTCCATCACCACAGTCCACTGCCAACATTTTTTCCCCAAACCATTCCTCATGAACCCGCTCTGTCGCTATCCCCTTGGTCGCCAAATAAGCTGCAACCGCATCAGCCCTGTCATTACTAAGCCTGTCATTGTATTCATCAGAAGCCCGGGCGTCGGTATGGGAACGCACCATCAAGTCCAAATAATCATGCTCATTCATCAGACTGGCCAGTTTATCCAAAATTGGCTGTGCATCAGAGCGGATTGAGGATTTGTCCAAATCATAATAAACCAAATCCACAAATACCGTGGTCTTATAAGGGATAGGAACCAAAGTGTATTCTCTCTCCAAGAGCGTTCCTTCCATGCCCTCTGTATTGATATCTTCATCATGTACCGGGAAATAGCCTCTTTTGGAAATCTTTAGCTCATAGTGGCTCTCAGGACTTATATTGGCTTTTACTTCTCCTGCCGTCTCTCGATCAAGATCCAAAGTCTTAGCAGCATCCTTTTCAATAAACTCTGCCACAAAACCATCCGTAATCAAAGCACCATCACAATCTTTCACCCTTCCCAAAAACCTTCTGAACATGTCTTTGATCATATAAATGTCATCCAGCCCTTTTCCTCCCGACCTATTGGAAGAAAGGTATTTGGTACCTTCTTCAGATAAGGTCATCGCAAAATCATCCTTGGGGGAATTGTAGGGAACTCCCATATTTTTCACATTGCTTAAGGATCCATTTTGATATTTAGCTGAAAAAATATCCAGTCCTCCCAGTCCAAAGTGCCCATTGGATGAAAAGTAAAAATTATTTCCAAACAGGTAAGGGTCCCTTTCATCTCCTTCGGTATTGATGTCAGGCCCAAGGTTTTTTGGTTCCCCAAAGTTAAACTCCTTATCATATTCCACCACATAGATGTCAAAGCCCCCATAGCCACCTTCCATATCTGAAGCAAAGTAAAGTTGGTTACTGTTCTCATCTAAAAAAGGATTGATCAACGAATACTTCAATGCATCATTTAAGGGAAACGCGCTATAATCTGAAAACTCACCATTTTCCCCTATCTTGCTGTAATAAATCTCTGGGTGATAATCTATGAATTCATTTTGCGACTGTCCATAGTCCATTTCTGGATTCACCTTTCTGGTTTTTACTTTTTTGCCATCTACCCTCTTTACTTCTCTGGTAACCGTATAAAAAGCCACAGCCTGTTGTTCCAAAAAGAAGGGGTCAGCAAAATGATAACTATCAGGAACAGGCGAAGTCACTGTTGCTACTTCTCCCTCTTTGTTCATTTTGTATACCGTAAGAAAATCCCTGCCTGTCCATTCATAGGTATCTTCATTGATTTTGTTGCTTACATCAAAACGAATGGCTGCTTTCTTACTGTGCCCGGCATCTCCCCGATCAGAGGCAAAATACTTATTTCCCTGTCCATCCACTACCATTCCAAAATCCGCTGAAGCCGAATTCAATGAATCCAGCCCCACAGCTTCGACAGAGGTAGGCTTGTCATACCAGCTCATCAAAGAATCCAAGTTGATTTTGTCCAATTTCCCTTCACTGGTGATCGTATCCATAGCCAGAACTACCTCATCCATTTTGCCTAATTGATTGGCTGAAGCAATAAAATTGACAAAGTCATTGGTGCTGGCCTCTTCAAATCCAACAGTGGTCTTCCACCACTCATAGGATTGATCATAATCATTTAGCTTTTGAAAGCTCATCGCCGCACGCTGAGCTGCCTTGTACTTTCCCTTTTTCTCAAAAGCCTTGACATAAACTTCTGCAGCTTCCTCATAATTAAAAAGCTCATACTGTTTGTCAGCATACCGAAACAATGAATTTTGCGCCATGGCATTGTGGTGAATCATGGTCACCACTACCCCGGCAAATAGAAGTCTAAAAATTGTTTTCATAACTAAAACCATCTTGGGTTGTTCATCCTTACATTCTTAGGAGTAATATAGTACCCTACCGATATTTCGTGGGAGTTATTCCTTAAATTACTCAAAACATTTGTATTATGATCATAAGCATACCCAATTCTTAAGTTATTGGTGGCAAAAATCTCTATGATAGCTGCAATAGAGTTTCGCTTGCTTAAGTCCTCCTGTAAGGCTTCATTACCGTTCCCCATATTGGAGCGATACGATCCTCCTACCCATAAAGTCTGCATAAAAAGGAACATTCCATTGATATCATAATTGGTGGCTGCTCCCTGTTCTTCTTTAATCAATATAGATGGTTTGAACTGAATATCCTCTGAAATAGGCAACATGACCCCTGCGGTCAAATAGTAATGGAAATTATGATATGCCAAAGCTATGTCCTCTCTCTCCAAAGCTTTTTGACCAACCAAGTTGTAAACACTTACTCCAGCATAGAAACGTTGTGTATTGAAGAAAATACCAGCATTTAAATTAGGTGTAAACATATTAGTCTTTCCTTCTGGGATATTGTTATCCCCAAAGTCATTTGGGTTTAGCAGGTCCCCATCCATTACATACTCAGATACACCTGCACTTACACCCAAGCCTAAAAAAGACTCATATCCAGTTTGGATTCTATAGGCATAAGTCAACATTCCTGAGTTTGTTTGTGTAGGCCCGATCTTATCTGACATGATAGAAGCTCCAAAACCCATCAGCCCTTCATTGGCACTCAAATCTGCCGTAACGGTAAAGGTTGTAGGGGCTCCTGGAAAATTCACCCACTGACTTCTATAAGTCGATTGAATATAAGGCACTCCTTTGTATCCTGCATAACCTGGATTTACATGCAGCCCATTGAAAATATACTGGCTGAATTGTGGCAGCTGCTGGGCAAAAGTACCCTGAGTAGTATTAAAGAATACTGTCAGGGAAATTACGAGAATTTTAAAAATATTTTTCATCTCTATTTCAGCTTATTAATTATCGAATTTACTTCCGTTCTTAATCACTTGGATCCACCCTTTGAAGGTATGTACTTCCCCTAAGCTATCTGTCACTGTCAACACGTAGAAGTATGCTCCTGCATTTAGGCCTTTCGCCGCCCAATCTTGTTGGTATCCTTTGGTTTCAAAAACATGGTCTCCCCATCTATTGAGAATTACTATTTCATTTTGCTCAAATTTACCAAGCCCTTTGATCACAAATTGATCGTTCTTGTTATCCATGTCACCCGGTGTGATTACATTAGGGATAAAGAAGGTTTCTATTCCATTCTGATCACTGGCAGTATTGTCTTCGGGGTTCTTGTCCTCCTCTGCTGATCCTACCACCGCTTGATTTATAATCACCCCTGGCTCCATAGCCTTAACCTTAAGGGTAATGGTTATCTGCCCATCAGCAGGAAAGAAAGGTACTGCCCAAGTAATTTGTTGGCCATTCGCAGTCATTTCAGCTACTATTTCACTACTATTGGCTGTATAGCTCCCGCCTACCATGACAACGTTCGATGGAAGATTGTCTGTAATTATTACATCCGTAGCATCGTTCCCTCCAATATTATTTACTACAATCTCATAGTTAAACTCATCTCCTTCGTACACTTCAACTCCAAATGAGGTCTTGGTAATACTCAAATCCACTTCTTCATTTTCAACAAGGACAGTGGAAGCCTCTTCTCTGAGTTCAAAATTACCAGCTTGTAGTGTGACAACATTAGTTGCTTCACCTTCTGCAGTGGCCATCACTTGAATTTCGAAGGATATGGTTTCTCCGGCTTCGATTTGATCAATCAGCCATGTCAGATCTTCTGTGGTTTCCAAAGTAGTGGAGATAAAAGTCATTTGGGCCGGCAATAGATCTTTCAAGATCACATTTCCTACGGCAAACTCACTGTTGTTGGTTAAAGTGATGGTGTAAGTAGCCATCTCTCCAAGACCTAAACTGGCCACGTCAACTGTTTTACTTAATGACATCGAAATCGGCCTTACCATGATATTGACCTCTGCCGTTCCGCAAATCACCTCTGGAAGGCTATTGTCACATATTTGGTAGGTAAATGTGTCTGTACCGCTAAAGTCAGTATCAGGAACATAGGTAACCGTTCCGTCAGCATTGATGGTCAGGCTGCCATTGGCAGTTTCACTTATGATGGCCAAGCTGTTTGGATCCAAGGGGTGGATGGTTGTCACATCATTGGCAAGAATGTCAAAGGTGATTTCTTGGTTCATATTTGTAATCATCTGATCATCCATCGGCATTACTTCATTTGCCTGAATTCTAAATGTTACCAAGGCCTGATCTTTATTACTCGGATTGAGTTTTTCCCTTAGCTCATAGCGCAAAGTATAGGCTCTTGCCGCTATGTCTGGAGGTAAAGTCAATAAACCTTCTTCATCAACTTGAAGCCCAATGATACCATCTAAGTCAATGAACTCAAAGTCCACATCCTCTGGGTTGATTTCGCTGTTATTAAATAAATCATTTAATAGTATGTTTCCGAAAACCCTACCCGTGGAACTGTTAAAAACGCCAAAATCATCGTCATTTGCTTCAATCGGTGTAAGGGAAGCTATAGATTCTTCAGAAGCACTGTCACTTACCTCTTCTCCATTTGGATCCTCAGCATTTACATGTGCTGTATTGACTACTTTTCCTTCCTCCAAGTCTGCTTGTGTCACCTTATGCACGGTAGTGAAAGCAGTGCTGCCTCCTGGCGCAAGACTGGCCAATACGCTTTCAAGCCCAGTCATTGGATCAGTAACTTTTATATTGCTCAAGGTCACATTTCCTGTATTGGTCACGATCAAAGTATAAGTGATTTCTTCACCCAAAACACTATAGCTTTCTTTGTCCGCCACTTTTGTAAGCGCTACAGCTGAAACACCCTCCTCTAAGGAGATGGTCTCTTCATCAACGGACTTTAATTTGTGGTTCTTCGCGCAGGTAGCATGCCCTGTTGCTATGTTGGTAATTTCCCCACCGGCATCAATATCCTCTTGCACTATTTCATAGCTTGCTGTAAAATCAATACTTTCACCTGGCCCAAGACTTGGCACCATTGTCGGCATTATTTCACTTATTGCCCCATTGCCGGGATGATCATCCGTCACATAGATATCCGTAACTGTTGTGTTTCCTGTATTGCTTATTCGATAGGTATAAGTAACAATTTCCCCTACTTTTAGAGATTCTGTTTTGTCCGCGGATTTAACCATCTTTATGCCTATGACTTGCTCCACTTTTGTTACGGCATCATCACATTTTTTTTCTGCCTCATTACTGCTCACAACTGCTTTATTGACCAACTTTCCTCCTCTATCAATATCGGATTGGGTCACCGCATAAGACGTTTTATAAACCCATGATTCATTGGTATCCAATTCTCCATCTTGATCTTCATCACCACTCACTAGACTCAATGGCACATCTCCGTTGGTCATTTCATCCATCACATTCACACCTGTCAAGTTAATTCTTCCAGGATTAGTGACAGTAATAGTATAATTCAAATTGGTGGGCGATGAAATAGAAGTTTGGTCAACCTCCTTTTTAATTTTAATGTTTGCAGGATTGTCAGCTAAAGTATAATCACCTAAAGATTCCAATTGAATAAAACTATAATCATTGCAATCATAAGTAGAAGACAAATCAGTATCACTAGAATTAGTCCATGCTAATAATGGGTTACTCAGTTTGAGTTCTTCTCCGCAAGCCCATGTAAAAGAATAGGGTAAAGTCACGATTTTTGAAGCACTGACAGCAGCAGGGACACTTCCCATAAATAGATTCAAGTACTCGTGATTATTACCATTCTTTAAATCCATAAAAATCCTAGCATTTTCAGCAGGTATGTTGGATTTAGTTTTATACCGCACAGATATAAATAAGTTGTGCTTTTCGCCTGACAAACAATCTTTTTCTTGTTGGGTAAGAGCTAACCCTGATTCATTACTAAGGTAAATGTCTTTAATTATATAATTGTCTGACGTACCTTCCAGCCCACATGACCTGAGATCAAGAAGTGCATTTTGATTTTGGGCTTGTGAATCAGTTATTGTCAATAAACCAATTAGACAGAAAAAGATTAAACCGAAACATGTAGCATATGATTTCATAACTGTCTTTTTAATTCAGAGAGGATATTTGTTTATCGACCCCGTTATTGTTCTTTAGATCAAAAACTTTAATGTAATTGCACACCGGTTGACTTAAAAAAAATACGTTCTTAGTATTCCCGGTACCTGATGACTGTAATTGTCCATCCTTGTTCAGCTTTTGGCAGAAAAATTGACTGAAATCATTACTCGATGAATGGATAAGGATGTGTTGGTTTTGGTAAAAATTTCTTTCCATATTCGTGTTTGTTTCTATTTAAACCCGCACCAAAAAGTCGATTTTATGATTTGAAGACTTATTTTTGCAGTTCAAATACATTATTTTGTTATAAAAGTACTTTTTTTGCTCTTTCCTACCAAGTAAAATGTCGTTTATTTTTATATGAATTACGTTTTTAAATTATCGAATTACGTTTTTTAGTATATAAAATTATATTTAAATAATGACGCACTAATAAATGATAACTTACTGAAAATAAGTACACTTATGTGAAAAGGTTAAATTTCCCTAACTTGATAAAAATCAATAAAATCATGAAATCTCAATTTTTAACTGAAAATCAACAACTTACGGATATTTTCAATTCTCAAAAGAAAAAAGCCATCCAACTACGGCATTCTTCCTTTACAGAAAGAGCAGAAAGGCTTAAGTCGCTGAAAGAGTGGATCAAAGAGAATCATGAAGAAATTGAAAAGGCATTATACGCCGACCTTAAAAAACCGAGTGCAGAAACAATGATCACCGAAACAGGATATGCACTGGTAGAAATTAACTTGGCCATTAAAAAGCTGAAAAAATGGATGTCACCCAAAAAGGTAAAAACCCCCATTCACATGCTGGGAACCAATTCATATATCCATATAGAACCCCTCGGAACGGCCTTGATCATTTCTCCATGGAATTACCCTTTTAACCTTTCTATTGGTCCGGTGGTGTCCGCCATTTCGGCTGGATGTACCATATCATTGAAACCATCTGAATTGACCCCACATACTTCCGCGCTTTTGAGAAGAATGATGACAGAACTGTTTGATACTGATATAGTAGCCGTTTTCGAAGGAGGAAAAGAAACTGCCCAGGCTTTATTACAACTTCCTTTTGACCATATTTTCTTTACAGGAAGTACTTCCGTGGGAAAAACGGTAATGAATGCCGCTTCCCGAAATCTCTCAAGTGTCACCTTGGAACTTGGTGGTAAATCTCCGGTAATCATTGATAAGGACTTTGATCTCAAAGATGCCGCTAAAAAGATCGCTATTGGTAAGTTCCTCAACTGTGGCCAAACATGTATTTCGCCAGATTACTTATTGATCCATGAATCCCAAAAAGAAACATTTATCAAGGAGCTCCAGAGTCAAATCAATAAAATGTACAATCCTAAAAACAAGGGATTTATAACTAATAAAGATTATGGAAGGATAATCGAACAAAAGCACCTCAACAGATTGCAAAATCTCCTTGCTGATGCTCAAACGAAGGGAGGTCATATCGAACTTGGCGGTGACATTGTGAAGGAAGAAAACTATATGGGACCTACCGTTATCAGTAATATGTCCGAAAACATGCTCCTAATGCAGGAAGAAATTTTTGGCCCCATTTTACCCATACTTACTTATCATAACATGGAAGAAGTGAGTCATTTATTACAATTAAGACCGAAACCCCTGGCGCTTTATCTTTTTACAGAAGATGGATCGATAAAAGAGAATTTCCTTAAAAACACCAGTTCTGGTACGGTGGTAATTAATGACTGTTCCATCCAATACATGCAAAACGAGCTGCCTTTTGGAGGTGTCAATCATAGCGGAATTGGAAAATCCCACGGATACGCCGGCTTTTTGGCTTTTAGCAATCAAAAATCAATTGTAGAGCAAAGAAAGGGAAAAACACTTCCTCAACTCCTTTATCCCCCTTATGACCTCAAGACAACCGGTCTGATCAATACCTTCAAAAAGTGGTTACTCAAAGGCTAAGGTCCCACTCTCGTGATCCTTATATAGGATCAGCGTTTTTGGTGATTTATTTACATAAAAATTAACCATATTCCTTTGATCGGGAAAATAATGGATCAGAATTTCATTTTTAACCATGACAGTGTGCGGCCGAGAAACCTTCTTGGCTTCCATATAAAACCAGGCGGCATCTTCTTCTATTTCATAGCCGATATAGGAAAGCTGAGCGGTATCTCCATTGACCAAGATATGATTCTTATCAATTAGGTATTTCTCCACAAGTTTCTCTAACTTCTGAGGATTTTCTGGATTCAAAAAATCCACCCTATTGCCTTCTTGTTCACTGAGAACATCTTCAAAATCATCCCAGAAAATCTTCTGTGCAACCTCAAGACTTTCTGACTTTTCATTGTAGTTGATATCGGTCACGCTGATGTAAAAAGGGTGGAAAAAAACCATCCATCCTAGTATCGAGATAACTATATAATTATATAACATTTAGTTACTGTTTTCTACTTTTTGTCCAAATTTAGCATTAATATTACAACGCTGTTTTTCTAACCCAAATAAAACTAAGCCCAAGCCCTTCTTGATCAACCTATAGGGTGGTTAGTTTTCACTCCGAAACCTGACTTCTCTGGGGATGTATCATGCTAAAGGACAAACGAATGTATTCATGAATCAGTTTCAAGCGTATTTTAATTTAGGGATAAAACATATTCTAGACCTAAATGGATTTGACCACATTTTATTCATCATTGCGCTTTGCGCTATTTATCTATTAAGGGATTGGAAAAAGATCCTTGTTTTGGTTACCGCCTTTACAATTGGGCATTCCATCACACTCGCATTGGCAACCCTTAAGATCTTTAGTGTAAACTCTAACTTAATCGAATTTCTAATTCCGGTGACCATTGCGGTGACCGCTTTCTTCAATATACTCAAACCACGGCCTTCAAGTGGTAATGGCATTCAGGCAAACTATGTATTTGCCCTTTTCTTCGGCCTGATCCACGGACTTGGTTTCTCCAATTATTTAAGGTCTCTATTAGGTAGGGAAAACTCTATTTGGGAACCTTTGTTGGCTTTCAACCTTGGTATTGAAGTAGGACAATTGGCCATAGTAGCCATATTTATCATCGTATCTTCTATTGCCATTGGCATTCTTGGTGCCAATAGGAAAGAATGGGCATTGGTCATCTCCTCGGTTGTACTCGGTATGGCCATCATGATGATCTTGGACGCGATATACTGGTAAGAAAATAACCCAAATAGCCATTTCTAATTGCTGACCTGGTCGGCTTAGAAAAAGTTCTTAAACATATTCATAAAAACTCTAGAGGGATATATGAAAAGGATAATCCATTTATTAGCTATTAATTTGCTCTTGTTAGGCAATGTATTTGCCCAGCACAGCGAACAAAACCATGCAGAGCGATTTGAACAATTAGGCAGCATGCTTCGCTCACCCAATGTCTACAGAGCAGCTTCTGGAGCACCAGGGCATTTATATTGGCAACAACAAGCCAATTATGAAATTTCAGTAGAGCTTGATGACCAAAACCAAAGCATCAAAGGCACTGAAAAAGTCACCTACATTAACAATTCACCTGATGAACTAAGCTACCTTTGGATCCAGTTAGATCAAAACCAAAGGGCAAAAGATGCTGATAGCCATAAGGCTAGCACAAGCAAAATCTATGAAAGGATGTCCCTTAGACAATTGGAGTCTATCCTTTGGCATGACCAAGACTTGGGATATAAAATCCACAGTGTAAAGGACATGAACGGAACAGATATTCCTGTCGCGATCAACAAAACCATGATGCGAGTAGATCTCCCAGAACCTCTTAAGGCTGGTGAAGAAGTGGAATTCGTCGTTGACTGGAGCTTTAACATTCATGACAGAACCAGCTTTATAGGTGGAAGACCGGGATATGAATATTTTGAGGAAGATGGCAACTACCTATACACCATGGCCGAGTGGTTCCCTAGAATGGCCGTTTACTCTGACTTCCAAGGTTGGCAAAACAAACAGTTCTATGGAAGCGGTGAATTTGCACTTACCTTTGGAAACTACAAAGTAAGCATCACTGTCCCTGCAGATCATATGGTGGGCGCAACTGGCGTGCTAACCAATGCTGAAGAGGTTTTAAATGACACTGAACTGGACAGGTGGAACCAAGCCAAAGAAACCTTTGATGAGCCAGTGGTAATCCGTACCCAAAAAGAAGCTGAAAAACTTGAAAAAGGAAAAGCCTCTGATATGAAAACCTGGGTTTTTGAAGCTGAAAACGTAAGGGATTTTGCCTGGACTTCCTCTAGAAAGTTCATCTGGGATGCCATGGCTGTCAATGTAGGCAACAAAACAGCAATGGCTATGTCTTACTATGGCAAAGAAGCCAACCCTCTTTGGGGTCAATACTCTACCAAAGTAGTAGCGCATACGCTGAAATCTTATTCTTCCAGAACTTTTGACTACCCTTATCCTACTGCAATTTCTGTAGAGGCTGCCAATGGAATGGAATATCCAATGATCTGCTTCAACTACGGTAGACCTGATGCGGACGGAACCTATTCTGAAGCCATCAAAAACGGTATGATCTCTGTGATCATTCACGAAGTTGGTCATAACTTCTTCCCCATGATTGTCAATTCTGACGAGCGTCAGTGGACTTGGATGGATGAAGGTTTGAACACCTTTATGCAATTCCTTGCAGAACAAGAGTGGGACAGAAACTATCCTTCCAGAAGAGGGCCTGCCCATAAAATTGTGGATTACATGAAAGGCGAAAAGCAGTACTTGGAACCCATCATGACCAATTCTGAGAACATTATTCAATTTGGCTCAAATGCCTATGCCAAGCCAGCAACCGCATTGAACATTTTGAGAGAAACTGTAATGGGAAGAGAGTTATTCGACTTTGCATTCAAACAATATGCACAAAGATGGAAATTCAAACATCCTACCCCAGCGGATTTCTTCAGAACCATGGAAGACGCTTCTGCTGTTGATTTGGACTGGTTCTGGAGAGGCTGGTTCTTTGGAACGGAGCCAGTAGATATCGCTCTTGAAGAAGTGAAGTGGTACCAATTGGACAACAGAACTCCAGCGGAAAAGAAAAAGGATGAAGCCTCAGCGCATGAGAAGTATGAATCTTACGTTTCAAGAACCAAAAATGAAAAAGACATTCCTGAGACAGTAATCGAAAAAGATCCGGGAACGAGAGACTTCTACTATAGCTATAATCAATTTTCAGTTACTCCAAGTGACGAAAAAGCCTATAAAAGCTTCGTATCCAATTTGAATGAAAAAGAAAAAGAATTGTTTAATAGTGGATTGAACTACTATGAAATTACCTTCAAAAATGTTGGTGGATTGGTGATGCCTTTAATCGTTCAGTTCAACTATGTAGACGGAACTTCAGAAGTGGAAAGAATTCCGGCCTATATCTGGAGAAAGAATGAAACTGAAGTCACTAAAGTATTCCCTAAGGAGAAAGAAATTGAATCCATCATACTTGACCCTTACCGGGAAACAGCGGACATTGACGAGGAAAACAATTATTTCCCAAGAAAAGCACTTCCTTCTAGATTTGAGCTGTTCCAAAGAGGAAACTCCCCGAGAGGTGCCTCTAGCGGCAGCAATCCTATGAAAGCAGCCAAAAAGAAAAATTAACCTTTTCAAAGGTTCACAATAAAAATGGCCAGTCCTCCTAAGGACTGGCCATTTTTATATCCCAACTATTTAATCTCTATTTGGTGATGTCAAAATCCGCTACGACAGGATAATGATCAGATAAATACCAATTTTCTTTTCCGTTTGCCACATAGGCTTTAATCAATTCACCCTGAAGATTCTCAGAGATCATGATATAATCTATTCGTTCATTTGCAGGTATTTCAATGCCCTTTTTTTCCTTATCTGTCAGCACCATTGCAGGAAAACTCTCCATACCTTTCCCCGTTCGTTCTGACTGCCAAACACTATCAAACAAGGGAACACCCATAAAACCCGCCATCACTGCATAATCCAACTGCATCTTCACAGCCATATTCCCATCAAGTCCTTTGTCCTTATTATTGTCCCAATCCTTTTGAAGCCAATCAGGTTTTTCTTCATATAGTGAAGCATCCAAAGGACTGTGTGTATTAAAATCCCCTAAAACCATCAAGCCTTCATCTCTATCAATATTGTCTTGGATATAGGCTTTTAAGATGTCCACCTCTTCCCTACGTCTTTTGATACTACCAGGATGAAGGTGTACAACCAAATAATTAATTTCATTTATCTTCACATGCAAAGCCCCATGGTGCAGATTACCAAACAGTTTTGAAATCACGGTAATGGGACTTGAAGAGGTAATCCCGACAGAATATCCGGTGGTCTTCAAAAGTTCTGAATAAGGATGTCCCCAGGACTCAGCATCCTTTTGAAGTTTTTCGGGAGTGTAACTGCACAATTCCTGAAGTGCTACCACCTCTGGTTTTTGTTCATCGACCCAGTTACAAAGTTGTTTTCGTCTTAAAGTGTCCTTTCCCCAGTCATAACCATTCCAAATATTGTAACTGATCACTTTTAGTTTCTCATCGTTTTGCCCAAACGATTGAAAGCATGTAAAAACAATAAGTATTAGTAAGAGTTTTCCTTTCATAATACCACTAATGTATTGTTTTTTACTTTAATACTTATCTCTTCATATTACCTTTCTAAGATGTTTTATCTGATAAGGATTTTTTAGAGAAAATTACATCAAGATGGTTTCTCCAAAAAAAAGCCTCACCCTTAGAAGAATGAGGCTTGATTTGCTAGTGGTAAAAACTTTATCTAAAATTTCTTAAGCTTGTCTTAGTCTTTAGTAGCAAAGTCAGGATAAGCTCTCATGCTGTGCTCATTGATATCCAATCCTTCCACTTCTTCTTGTTCATGGACACGGATACCCACCGTCTTTTTCATGGCATAGAAAATGACAAAGCTAAACACCAAGCAAAAAGCACCAACTGCACCGATACCGATCAACTGTGACATCAACTGAGAAAATCCAGCTAAGTCACCGAAAATCCCTACAGCCAAAGTCCCCCAAATACCACCTACAAGGTGCACTGAGATCGCACCTACCGGATCATCCACTTTCACTTTATCAAAGAATACTACTGCAAAAACAACCAAAGCACCTCCTACAAATCCAATAATGGCTGCTTCACCTACTCCCATCAAATCTGCACCAGCAGTGATTCCTACTAGACCAGCCAAAACACCATTCAATACCATGGTAATATCATACGACTTGAACTTCCAGTAAGAAAAGATGAGTGCACCAAAAGCACCCGCTGCACCTGCAATGGAAGTGGTCACAAAGACTTTGGACACCAATCCAGGGTCAGCAGACAATACAGAACCTCCGTTGAAGCCAAACCAGCCAAACCATAACAAGAAAACGCCTATTACGGCCATTGGAATATTATGTCCCGGAATGGCATTCATTCCTTTATCCGTGTATTTACCGATTCTTGGCCCTAACAAATAAGCACCTACCAAGGCACCCCACCCACCTACAGAGTGGACAATGGTTGAACCTGCAAAGTCATAGAATGGAGTACTTAAAGTATCCAAAAATCCTCCACCCCATTTCCACATCCCTACGATAGGATAACAAATGGCTACATATAATGTAGAGAAAATAATAAACGGACCTAGTTTGATTCTTTCAGCTACTGCCCCGGAAACGATGGTCGCAGCGGTAGCGGCAAACATGGCCTGAAAAATAAAATCAGTAAAAAAGGTATAACCTTCATTATAAGCAAAGCTGTCCCAGCCTTCCGGCAGACTTAGACCAATCCCACTGATTCCAAAGAAACCTCCTGCAAAAGATTCTCCTGGGTACATTAAGTTAAAACCTACAAAAGCGTAAGTCAATAATCCCATAGCTGGGATAATGGTGTTTTTAAATAGAATGTTAACGGTATTTTTTGCTCTGGTAAGGCCAGCTTCCAAGGCTGCAAAGCCTAGGTGCATGATAAATACCAGAATTGTGGCTACCATCATCCACACATTATTGATGGTAAATAATTCTTGAGTCATTTTAATGGGTAATTTTAAAATTAATTTAGATTATCCTGTTTGGGATGATAATATTAAAGGGCTGAAGCACCTGTATCTTCGTTTCTGACCCTATAGGCTTTCAAAACATCAGTGACAAAGATTTTTCCATCTCCTATTTCGCCAGTTCGGCCTTCTTTTAGGATACAGTTAATTACATCATCTACGAGATCCTCGGTAACCACAATTTCCAATTTGGTTCTTGGAATATAGGCCGGCTCGTAAGCCACGCCTCTGTACTTTTCCATCTTTGCATGCTCTAGTCCCATACCCTTCACTTCATAAAAAGTAAGGAATTTAACACCTAAAGCAGCAATACATTTGTGAATCACCTCAAATCGAGAAGTTCTAATAATTGCTTCAACTTTTTTCATTTTATTTAATCGACAAACTGATTGGTTGTATTTTACACCGGTTTTTCCGGAATCGGATGCAAATCTAGCAAATCAGATTATTTTTCACACCATAGAATATTACTTTTTTAACAAAAACTCAGAATTTTGATATCAAATCACACCAAACAATGCTCAAAAAACTGTCTTTTTTTAGAATTCGGCATAAATACCACCCATTTTTCCTGTTTTTCTAATTTTTCCCCAGCTTTATGGCCTCTTAAAAAGATTATCTTAATTTTAGGCACCAAAACAAACCAGATTCAAAAGTCAACATTCAACTTTATGACAAAACCTACACTTTTAATACTAGCTGCCGGCATCGGCAGTAGATATGGAGGCAATAAACAAATAGACGGCTTTGGCCCCAAAGGAGAAACTATCATAGAATATTCCATCTTTGATGCTATCCGAGCTGGTTTTGGAAAAGTTGTATTTATCGTTCGCCAAGAAATCTTGGAACTCGCAAAAGATATATTCCTGCCAAAACTTGAAGGAAAGATTGAAGTGGATTTTGTGGTTCAGTCATTGGACAGCATGGTACCTGAAGAGTTCCGTCATCCAGAGCGCAAAAAACCTTATGGCACAGGGCACGCGGTTTTATGTGCCAAAGATGCCATCAAAGAGCCTTTTGCAGTCATTAATGCTGACGATTTCTATGGCAAAGAGGCTTTTCAGGTGCTCGGAAACTTTCTACAGGAGGATGTAAGACCAGACCTTCATTGCATGGTTGGCTATGCCCTGAAAAACGTGCTTTCAGAGCACGGCACCGTGAGTCGCGGCGTTTGTGAAACAAACGAAAACTTTCAGCTAATCGGAATGACAGAGCGTACTTCCATTGCACGAGAAGGAGACAAAATCCTCAGTAGAGGAGAGGAAGAACCTTTAGAAATAGCCCCTGACACGCCAGTTTCAATGAATTGCTGGGGATTTCATCCATCTTTCTTTGAGGAAACTGAAAGAATTTGGAATGCTTTCTTGCCCGAGCATAAAGACAATATTAAATCCGAATTCTATATCCCCTCTGTAGCCAATACGCTTATAGAAGAACACAAGGCCAATATTGCTATTCTCGAAGGAGGTAAAACTTGGTTTGGAGTAACTTACCCAGAAGACAAGCCAATTGTAGTAAAAGCCTTGCAAAAACTCCATGATGATGGAGATTATCCAGAAAACCTTTGGGAATAACACCATAAAATGAGGTGACACACTCCAAAGGCTTTTTTAGATATGAGGAGATTATTATTGGGACTAGTTTTTGTTTAATCCAACAGATTCACAAAATCAGCGTTTAGATTATAGATTAAGACAATTCCTTAAAAAATGAAGAAAATTCTTTTTTCCAATGCCCCCTTAGCTAGCAGTCTCGCACTTTTGATCCTTCGAGTAGGCTCTGCGGGAATGATGATAACCCATGGATGGGCCAAAATCACTAATTTCAGTGAACACCTCACCAAGTTTCCTGATCCGTTGGGCCTGGGCACTGCTGTTTCCCTTCAATTGGTCGTTTTCGCAGAATTCTTTTGTGCTATTCTTTTGGGGCTAGGCTTTATGACAAGAATTGTACTGATCCCATTAACCATTACCATGCTGGTAGCTGCCTTTGTGATCCATGCAGGTGATCCATTTGGCAGTAAGGAGTTATCCCTGATTTATGTTACAGCATTTGTTACCCTGTTTTTGGCAGGCCCGGGAAGCATCTCGATGGATGCACAGATTTTAAAGAAAAATAGATATAGATAAAAAAATCCCGGAGAGATCCGGGATTTTTTTATACCATTTTAGCCGTTTCTATTTGACTAATAATATCCTCATAATTCACTCCGCGCCAATTCTGCATAATAAGGGGATCAGCCATTACCTTGTCCATCACTTCATTTTGAAGTTGCCCTTGCGCATAAGCATCGGAGTACTTCATATCAGAAAAAGTCACCATCGTATATAGCGGAATCCATTCTTTAGGATGCAGTTCATGAAGCTTAGCTTCTATCCTTTTACGAATGATGAATTTTGGATTGGAAACACTGTCTCTCATTTCTATAAAGTTGTCCCGAGCCATTTGACTGATGGCATCTGTATCAGGCTTTCTTACTTTTTGGAATTTTTCAAATACCAATTCCCAAGAGGTGGTTCCATATTTTTCGATTAAGCCATCCAAAATATAACAATCCTCAAAACCACAGTTCATTCCCTGTCCAAAAAAAGGTACCATCGCGTGGCAGGCATCTCCGATAAGCAGGGACTTGTTCATCAACCATGGAAAACACTCCACATTGATCAAGGAGCTGGTAGGGTTATCGAAAAACTCCTGTACCAAATTTGGCATAAGCAAAAATGCATCATCGAAGAAAGTCCTGAATACACTCTCCACATCACTTTTGTCGTTGATTTTTTCAAAGCAGACCTTTGCTCCATCAAAAGGTAAGAAAAGCGTGCAGGTAAATGACTTGTCTGGATTGGGCAGCGCAATCAACATAAACATTCCTCGAGGCCAAATATGAAGGGCATTTGGATCCATCGCAAACTCTCCTTCAGGGGTAGGAGGAATGGTAAGCTCCTTATAACCATGAGAAATATACTCCTGCTTATAGTTAAGTCTGGTTTGCTTTTGCATTGCATCCCTCAAAGAGGAATATGCGCCATCAGCTCCTATGATTACATCTGATTGCTTTTCCAACTTCTCCCCATTAGCAAGAGAAAAGTTCATAGTTGTTTTTGAAATATCTATTTCCTCGCAGAAATATTCAAAGTTGAGTTTCACTCCCTCCTTTTCAGCCTCATCCACCAACAAATGGTTGAATTTACCTCTTGAAATGGAGTAAATTGCTTGGTTTTCCTTGCCATAGGGCAAAAAGGAGGTTTCACCATGTTCATCGTGAATTCTTCTACCATACATAGGAATGGCAAAAGGAGCGACTTTTTCCCTAAGTCCTATTTTGTCCAAAGCCTTCCAGCCCCGGTCACTTAGGGCCATATTGATGGACCTACCTTCTGTAGCATTTTTCTTGTCCCTCAGATCAGGGCGCTTTTCGTATAGCGATACATCCAATCCTTTTTTCTGAAGATAAATACCTAGAAGAGAACCGATCAATCCGGCTCCGATAATGCTTACATCATTATTCTTCATCACTTATTGTGCTATTAATAGGTTTGATATAGGTTCTACTTTTTAAGCAAATTTCTTTAAAGATTGTTCCAATATTTTAGCGAAACGAAACACATCTTCAAAACTATTATAAAGAGGTGTAGGCGCTATTCTAATGACATTGGGGTTTCTCCAATCACCAACAATTCCATTTTGGTAAAATTCGTCAAACACCGCTTTGCCTCCTTTATGTACCAACAAAGATAGTTGACATCCCCTTTCATTGGGATTTTCAGGGGTAATTATCTCCAACACCCCACTGTTTCCGCTTATCTTTTTGATCAAAAACTCAAGATAGCCTGTCAGTTTCAAACTTTTCTCTCTCAATTTATGTATCCCCGCTTCTTGAAAAATATCCAAAGAAGCTTGATGGGCAGTCATCCCCAATACATTTCCATTGGAAGTCTGCCATCCATCTGCGCCATACATTGGCCTAAAACCCTTTTCCATTTTGAAACGCTCCTGCTCATTGTGCCCCCACCAACCAGCAAACCTTACCAAATCCGGGTTATCTGCATGACGTTCATGAACAAAGATTCCAGCCACATTTCCTGGCCCAGAGTTTAAATACTTGTAACTGCACCAAGCGGCAAAGTCCATCCCCCACTCATTCAATTCTAAAGGAAAATTTCCAGCGGCATGCGCCAAATCAAATCCAACAAAAGCTCCTGCCTGATGCCCTGCATGTGTAATGGCTTTCATATCGAATATCTGACCAGTATAATACTGAAGTCCCGCCATCATCACCAAAGCCAACTCCTCCTTATTAGCCTCTATGGTTTCAATAATATCATCTGTCCTCAACATATGCTCCCCTGATCTTGGAGCTATTTCTATAATGGTCTTCTCAGGGTCCAACCCATGTACTTTCACCTGACTCTCCAGCATGTACATATCGGAGGGAAATGCACCAGCCTCTGTGATAATCTTCACCCTCTTTCCTGCAGGACGGTAAAAACTCACCATCAATGCATGTAAATTACTGGTCAGACTATTCATTACCACTACCTCATGCTCTTTTGCTCCTACAATCTCACTCAATGCAGATTTGGACCTTTGATGTACTGAGAACCAAGGGGAATCTCCATCAAAATGTCCATCCACTGCCTTATCAGCCCAGCTTTCTAGGTCTTTTTCCAAATATTCCCGCACCGACTTAGGCTGAAGTCCTAATGAATTCCCACAAAAATAGATGGCCTCTTTTCCATTTACTTTAGGAAAAAAGAACTTCTCACGAAAAACGCTTAATTCATCTTGTTGGTCCATCTTCCTGGCAAAGTCCAGGCTAAAATCATATTGGGTCATAAACAAATTGGCTAGTTCCTAAATAAAAGAGTTTCATTTAAATGAGGCAGGTCACCTTAAGTAACTACTTTTCCATTTTGGTCCCGCAGGTATCACAGGTGGTATGTGCTGGATTACTCCAGAATCTTTCCATTATTGGCGGCAACTGATTTACAATATCCGTTACTTCTGCATATTCTTCATAGAGCTTATTTCCACAGTTTTCACAGTGCCAGATAAAACCATCCTGCTCCCCTTCTCTTCTGTATCTTTCCATCACCAAGCCTACTGTATTAGCGGGTCTTCTTGGACTATGGGGCACCTTTGGAGGTAGAAGGAAAATTTCCCCTTCTTTAATTTCAATGTCCACAGGTTTACCATCTTCTATCACTTTAAGGACGATATCTCCTTCTAGTTGGTAAAAAAACTCCTCACCTTCATTGTAGTGATAGTCCTTCCTTGAATTAGGGCCCCCTACGACCATGACAATAAAATCCTCATTTCCCTTGTAGACTTGTTGATTGCCCACTGGTGGCTTCAACAAATGACGGTTTTCATCAATCCATTTTTTAAAACTGAATGGTTTTGCTAGTGACATTTTTAAGTGGTTTTCATTTACTGGTTTATGAACAAAAACAAATTGTCCAAAGTACCACTTTCCATAGAGCGAAAGTGGAATTTTCAAGTCCTAAAAGTAAAAAAAAACTATCAGTTTATTGGTTCCAAGTACAAGTAGCTTTCTTTAAGAAAGAGAAAAATTAGGTTAATCCTATCCACCAAATCATCCTTTTTTAATTACTTTGGGTTAAAGCTACAAAAACAAACTGCAACCAATGTCTTCTCATCATTTTGTAAAAGAACAACAAGAGCCTGCCTTGCTTATCTTGAAAACAGAGCATGTCAATTTTGAAAAAATTGCTCCTCTCTTGGAATGGGTCCCCACTGTATTAGTAGCTGAATCGGAAGTGGACACCGTTCTTTCATGGGGAATTAAAATCGATGTCATTTTGGCCACCAATGATTTTCAAAAAGCCAACATCCAACTACTGGAAGAACAATACCCACTTCGGTTTATGAGTGTTTCTGAAAACAACTTTCTTGATGAAGGATTACAATACCTAATTGCCACCAAACACCCTGCGGTAAATATCATTGGCTATGACCACCAATTGGCTTTTGACTTAGAAAACAAGCTTGAATTGATCAACATGGTGATTTTTGATGGGCCTATCCGCTATTTTCCTGTTCAGGAGAAATCATTTAAGAAATGGTTTTCTGAAAGCTCCATTCAACTTCATGCACCTGAAGGAACACTGATAGAAGTAAAGCGACAAAATGAAAACCAACTGGTCAAGGTCCAGCATGCCACCTTTATAGAAGCAGAAGAAGGAACTATTTCCTTTCAGTCTACGCATCCTTTTTGGATTGGCGAAATGATTTAAAGTGATGCTTTATAATTTCTTCACCACTTCTTTTTTGGGAATCAAAATACTCCACATGCCTCTCAAATCTCCGATTTTGTGGCCTTTCGCATGATCCTCTGGATACAAACTATTAATGGTTTGCAAAGTCTCTTCTGAAATATCTGCCTTTGGTTCACCATGGCACTGCAGGCATAAAGCCCCGGGAATTTTTATGGCTTTGGTATACAAAAGCTGCTCACCATTCTGAACCTCTTGAACATTTGGCTTACTTTTAATACCATGCTCTTCGTTATATTCGTAGGCCAATAATAACTGCTCCTCATCTGCTGTAGGTTGATCGGAAGGATTTCTGAAATCATGAGACACCCTTCTGACATTCACCCCAAACGCTTCGCTGACCTTTTGTAAAGAAGGCAAAGCTTGCACATTACAAAACTCCACTGCCCCCGCAGCACCTTTTTCCTCAATGGCCTGCTGAAGTTTGCTCATCAGTTCCTGTTGGGCTTCGAGGCTAATTTCATCCCCCCACTCCAGCGCTTTGTTAATGATATCCACTTCATTGACCCTTTTGATCTCCATGGACTTATTCACTTCATCCAAAATCTCTTTGTCAACTTTTTTACCCGAGCCGCAGCTCATGAAAACAAATACCAGCGTAAAGAACAACAGGGGCTTTCTCATAATTTAGAATTTTCACTTAAAGTTAGCGGTTTTTTTGTCTGGAGGAAACCAGTCTTTGGTTCTGCATCATTGCGTGCAAGCTATCAGAATGTCACTTATTTTCTTAATTTTGCTTTTCGAAAAGAAAAAACACTATGCTTGATAAGTTAGAGCACATAAAGGACCGATTTGAGGAAGTAGGGCAATTGATCATTCAGCCGGATGCCATGTCCGACATGAGTAAATACACCAAGCTCACCAAAGAGTACAAAGATCTTGAAAAGATCGTTGCAGTCTATGATGAGTATAAGCTGGTTTTGGAAAACATTGATAGTTCCAAGTCCATTTTGGAAAATGAAAAGGATCCTGACTTCAGGGAAATGGCCAAGGCAGAATTGGATGAGCTAAAAGACCGACAGGTGGTGTTGGAAAAAGACTTGAAGCAAATGCTGATTCCCAAAGACCCTAACGATTCCAAAGATTGTATCCTTGAAATTCGAAGTGGAACAGGTGGAGATGAGGCAGCTATTTTTGCAGGTGACCTCTTCAGAATGTACCAGCGCTTTGCTGAAAAACAAAACTGGAATCTTACCATTCTGGATTTGACCTTTGGCTCTGCTGGTGGCTATAAAGAAATTATCAGTACTGTTTCTGGTGCCGACGTCTATGGGATGCTCAAATATGAATCTGGCGTCCACAGGGTTCAGCGAGTACCTGCCACCGAAACGCAAGGAAGAGTACATACTTCAGCAGCTACAGTTGCTGTTTTGCCAGAAATGGAAGACGTAGATGTGCAGATTGACATGAATGATGTCCGAAAGGACACTTACTGTTCATCAGGACCCGGTGGCCAGTCTGTAAACACCACTTATTCAGCGGTAAGGCTTACTCACGAACCCACTGGAATTGTGGTTACCTGTCAGGATCAGAAATCCCAGATCAAGAACTTTGAAAAAGCTTTGAAAGTACTAAGATCCAGGATTTATGAAATCGAATTGGCCAAACACAATGAAGCAGTGGGCGCTCAAAGAAGGTCCATGGTGGGCAGTGGTGACAGGTCTGACAAAATCCGAACCTATAATTATCCACAAAGTAGGGTAACCGACCACAGGATCAACAAGACGGTTTATAATTTACCTGATGTGATGGAAGGAAATATTGAAGAGTTTATCAGCGCTTTGCGATTTGCAGAAAATGCTGAACGACTCAAAAACAGCGGCATGGAGGAATAGTTCTCCATGCTTTTTTTATTTTTTAACCTAAAGCTTACTTTTTGATATTTGGGTATGAATTATGTGATAGATGAAAAATCCAATCAGAAATTCTAAACCAAACATTCTAAATGAAAATCCAAGGAGCAAATGATATTGCTTTAGTATCCTGGGGCGGACAGCATTTCCACAGTTTGTACCCGCTCGCCAACAATCCGGCAATTGCCAAAAATTTGAAAGACAGTTTCCCTCAACCTTACACTATTCATGACGCTCGGTTCTGGATTGAGCATAACATAAAATTCAATCCTCCTCAAAATTTTGCTATAGAGAAAAATGGCACCTTAGTAGGTTCTATAGGTGCTGAAAAAGGCAAAGACGAACTAAGAACCAATATGGAAATAGGCTTATGGATCGGAGAGCGTTTCTGGGGACAAGGAATTGCGACCGAAGCCACAAAACTTTTTATTCGCCATCTTTTTGAAAAATTTCCTGTCCAAAGAATCTTTGCTACTGTCTTTGACTTTAATATTTCCTGTATGAGGGTTATGCAGAAAGCCGGACTCCAAGAAGAGGCCATTCTCAAAGGTGCTTATATAAAAAATGAAAAGATAGGAGACATATATCAGTACGTGATGTTAAGAGAAGACTTCAATAGCAATCAATGATTTTTTAAAGCCATACTTTACAGTAACTACTTGTGTGTCCTTTAAACACCATCACTTCCGTTATCACAAATAAGGTAAAACAATATGCCACTCATCTCAATTACCACAAAAAAAGGAAACATTAAGGATGAAGTATAACACCTTAATGTTTCCAAAATATGTATTGAGTCAGATTAAAAAAAGGAACTGTGGTAGTTATCCTTGATTTCGTTTTATAATTTCTTTATAACGATCTGAATATAAATAAAAAAGCACAAAAACCAACCTTAATTTAATCTTAATTTTTAATAGAAAATTTCTATTAAAAAAAATATACACAAAAAAATCATGATTTAACCTGACTATATTTCTTTAATTCCTAGATCAAGGACATTTTAAATTTTTTAAAACTTCTCCTTAACTTTGTATAAAAGTCATACTATTTATGCTTTCAGCCCGAGAACTTTATCAATCTACACAATCAAGGCTAAACGTCCTGTATCCTCCACAAGAGTCACAAACATTGGTTTATTGGCTAATGGAGCACTTTTTAGCTATCAAAAGGGCAGATATACTAAAGAACGTAGAAATCAAGAATCTTACAGCTGCTTTTGAGCCAGCAGTAAAAGAACTGGAGAAAGGGAGACCTATTCAATATATTTTAGGCGTAGGTCCTTTTTATGGGCGTGATTTTAAAGTAAATCACTCAGTGCTTATTCCGCGTAACGAAACGGAAGAGTTGGTTCATTTAATTATAAATGAAAACCCAGATCAAGACCTTAAAATTCTTGATATAGGCACAGGGACCGGCTGCATCCCCATTACTCTTTTTCTTGAAATGGAAGCCGTTAAAATTGCGGCTCTTGACATCAGCAAGGCTGCATTGGCCATCGCTAGGCAAAACGCCACTGAACTGAATGCTGACATTGATTTTTTTGAGAGAGACATATTAAAAGAAGAAATTCCAATTTATGGCTTGGATATTATCGTCAGTAATCCTCCTTATGTCCGTGAGCTTGAAAAAGCAGAAATGCATCAAAATGTACTGGAGCATGAACCACAACTGGCTTTATTCGTAACCGATGATGACCCTTTGATTTTTTATAGAACCATTGCCAAAAAGTCATTGGATGCATTGGTGCCCCATGGAAAGATTTACTTTGAAATCAATGAGGCCTTCGGTCATGAAATGCACCAAATGATGGCTTCATTGGGATATGAAGCCATTAAAATCCATCAAGATATGCAGGGCAAAGACCGTATCCTATCTGCAGTCAAGCCTTTAAGCTAATAAAATCAATGTAGCCTTTCTATTGCCAATGACCTAACCTCGGCATTACTGTCTCGCCTTGCAATCTCTGCAAGTGCACTTTGACTGAAAAGGCGACTAACGGCAATCTTTCTGACCTCCACATTATTGTCTTGACGAGCAATAGTCGCTAGGGTGCTTTGACTCGTTAGACGGCTGACCGCTATTTTCCGGATTTCTACATTAGATTCCTGACGGGCCACTGTCGCAAGCGTGCTTTGGCTGAAGAGCTTATTCACCGCCAGTTTTCTTACCTCAACATTGCTCTCCTGACGAGCTATGGTCGCCAAGGTACTTTGACTTGTTAGGCGACTGACCGCTATTTTCCGGATTTCCACATTAGATTCTTGACGGGCTACTGTGGCAAGTGTACTTTGGCTGGAGAGCTTATTCACTGCCAGTTTTCTCACTTCAACATTGCTCTCTTGACGAGCTATGGTCGCCAAGGTACTTTGACTTGTTAGACGACTGACCGCTATTTTCCGGATTTCCACATTAGATTCTTGACGGGCTACTGTGGCAAGTGCACTTTGGCTGGAGAGCTTATTCACTGCCAGTTTTCTCACCTCAACATTGCTCTCCTGACGAGCTATGGTCGCCAAGGTACTTTGGCTTGTTAGACGGCTAACCGCTATTTTCCGGATCTCTACATTAGATTCCTGCCGGGCTACTGTCGCAAGTGTGCTTTGGCTGGAGAGCTTATTCACTGCCAGTTTTCTCACCTCAACATTGCTGTCCTGACGAGCTATTGCCGCTAAGGTGCTTTGACAGGAAATTTTGCCTACTATTTCCTTCCTTAATTCTAGATCTGATTCATTTAATAAAGCAGCATATAAGTCATTTTGAGAAGAACAATCATCAGCAAAGATTTCCTCTGATGATGTTGATTTAATGGTAATGATAGGAGTGATGTCAAAAGGACTGGTTGTTTCTAAAACGAACGACTTCTCATGGTGATCATAATTTGCCGTGAAACAAGAGGTCATGGTCCATAAAAGACCTAAAACAATCAAAATATTTTTCATCAAAGAACCATTTAAAAGTTAACAATTGAAAATAGTCCTAATTCAACAAATTACAAAAATAAGCTTATTATAATTACCTATTTTTAACACTGTTTACCTAAGCAAACAAGAACCGCCCTTGCAAATTCCTTGACTGCTTACTTGGGTGACTCTTGATCATTTTTTGCTAAAATCGCGGAAACAACCGGGTAAAGGATATAATCCATTTTTTGCACTATATGTTATTTCATGAGTCAGTTCCATTAAAAAGCATAAAAAAACCTCTACCTTCAAATCATTGATTCAGGTAGAGGTCAATCAAATCAACCGCTTAATTTGATTTTTTTTACAATGTTTGGTATTAAAAAACAGAGATTGGTTCTTCATAAAAGTAGCTTTCACTTTTCATTGAAGCACCCTCACCTACAAAAATCCATCGTACACACCAAAATTAGGGACAAGTCTATCAAGATAAAATACTCTTTTTCATGTAATTATCACATTAAGAAATGGCAGGACTTTCTTTTCATTTCCAAATGGCGCTTTTAAGCATTTACTCTTTTAGGGGGGCAACATTCTTAACCCAAAATACATAATCCTGATAATCACCATTTGTTGCTTCTTCGAAACAAATCAAATATTGATCAGGTAAAATCCGACCATTACTTGTTCTTACAGGATAAACTCTACAAGCGTGCTCAGCATGATTTGGATAGAATTTCTTGTTCCAAGCATCCTCTGAATAGGCAATATGTGAAGGACTTGTAGTGTAAAACCCAAATGTCTGTTCGCCCGGGTCAAAGGTCATTCCCCCTTCCTTTAAGCCTGGAAATAAAGTTTGGTGTTCCGGATACTTGTCATCCCCTTCCAATATCCCCACTTCTTGGAGTTGAGGCTCAATATTATCCAAAAAGTAATAGCCAAATGGAAGCGTAAAGGCAGGACTGTATCGGGCCACGGGAATCATTTCAACCACACCTGGCTTCGCCTTTTTAAACTTATTGACCGCCAGTTCTTCTCCCTCTAAGTCAGGTTCTATATGATTTGCCAAGCTCGACCAGCCAATATCAGTTCCCAAGCCAAGAGTTTTCAACACTTCAGCTAATGGAGGCTCATTTTCTCCTTCAAGCGCCTTCGTACTCAAACCTCTCAGTTGGTAATATTTTGCATCTCCTCCTCTATTACCCACTTTAAACCTTGCGTGGGCAATACCTACAAACGAACTATCAGGCCGAAAAGAAACGATGAGCTTGGAAGGAAGTATTGAATCAACTTGAAAATAAGAAGCGTCTTCTCCGCTAATTTCAAAATCCAATTCAGTTGACTTTACATTCTCCTGATCAATGTATATTATTTTCTCTTTGCTGGAATTTCCTTTAATCGCTGAAAAGATGATTTCTTTATTGTCAGCAAGTTCCTGCCCTATGGCAAAAGGGGAATAACATAATAAAAACAAGATGAAAACAGTGAATTTCATTGGTGATCTGGTTAAGGTGGGCATAAAAAAAGACCGAATTACTTCGGCCTTTCTGGGTCAATTTATAAATTCTGTTTTTTCAATTCTTTCACCGCATGGTCACAAGCTCTTGCCGTAAAGGCCATATAAGTCAATGAAGGGTTTTGACAGGCTGACGATGTCATGAAAGATCCATCTGTAACAAATACATTTGGAACTTCATGCATTTGGTTGAAACCATTAAGTACAGAAGTTTTTGGATCACGTCCCATCCTTACTGTACCCATTTCGTGGATACAGTGACCTGGAGGCGGAGCACTGTCATAAGAACGAATATCCTTAGCTCCTACGGCTTCCAAAATATCCACTGCACTTTGGCGCATGTCTTTTCTCATAGCCTGCTCATTCTCTTTGAATTCACAATCTATATCCAAAGTAGGTAGTCCATATGCATCTAGTTTATCATGGTTGAGTGTCGCCTTGTTCTCATAATAAGGCAGGTGCTCTCCCCAAGATCCAATACCGAAACTCCAGTCTTCGCTAGGCATTGTTTTGGACATTTTGAAATCGGCACCAATTCCTTCCGGCCCTCCTTGTCCACGGCCTCTTCCCGCACCACCTTGGTAACCAAAGCCCCGTACATAATCGTCTCGTTTGGTTGCCTCACTGATATTTCTAAATCGAGGAACATAAATACCATTCGGCCTTCTACCATAGAAGTACTTATCTCCAAAGCCCTCTATCTTTCCTGAAGCTCCAACTCCATAATGGTGATCCATCAGGTTATGACCTACTTGTTCGCTACCATTGCCCAATCCGTTCGGGAAAGCGTCCGAAACGGAGTTAAGTAAAATCCAAGAAGTACCTAATGTTGAGGCATTCAAGAAGACTATTTTAGCATAGTACTCTGTGTATTCCTTGGTCTCAGAATCCATGATTCTTACTCCTGAAGCTTTGCCAGACTCTTTGTCATAAAGCACTTCCGTCACTATGGAATATGGCCTTAAAGTCATATTTCCAGTTTGCATCGCCGCGGGTAAGGTTGCTGAATTACTGCTGAAGTATCCTCCAAAAGGACAGCCTCTGGAGCAAAGGTTTCTGTATTGGCAAGGTCCTCTGCCATTGATGGCTGTGGTGGCATGTGCCGCCCTACCAATGGTAATAATTCGATCATCAAATTTTTCCTTGACCCTCGCTGCAACATGTTTCTCCACACAATTCATTTCCATCGCTGGCAAAAAGTGACTGTCTGGCAATTGAGGAAGCCCTTCAGCTTGGCCAGAAATCCCAGCAAATTTCTCCACATATTCATACCAGGGAGCCAAGTCCTTATACCGTACTGGCCAATCTACTCCATATCCATCTTTGGCATTCGCCTCAAAGTCAATATCACTTAACCTATAGCACTGACGTCCCCACATTAAGGAGCGACCTCCAACATGATAACCCCTGAGCCAATTAAAAGGCTTGATCTCGTTATAAGGGTTCTCCTTATCATTTACCCAGAAATGTTGGGTATCCTCACCAAAAGCATAACACCTGCTTTGGATTTGATGGTTTTCCTTTGTCTCTTTAGTTGCCCACCCATGATGGTCAAGCTCCCAAGGGTTCAAGTTGGTGGTTGGATAATCTTTGATGTGCTTTACATCTCGTCCTCTTTCCAGCACCAAAGTTTTCAGGCCTTTTTCACAAAGTTCCTTTGCGGCCCACCCCCCACTGATACCAGATCCTACAACAATTGCGTCATAGGTATTTTCTTTATTAGCTTTAATATTTAAGTTCATGATTTTGGGTTTAATTTACGCCCAAGCCTTCTGGCCCGGTTTAAGATCTACACATCCTTCATATCGACCAGGCACTAACTCATATCGAAGTGCTTGTGTGGCCCCTGCTTCGGAAGAAAAGTAACCAAATAAGGTAAGCTCCTTAATGACTTTATACCCCCTTACCAAGCCTTCGTCCAAGCTTTCATCTTTACCGTAAACCTTACTGTCCAAATCACTCACTGCTGCTATTCTTTCCTCGGATGATGCAGAAGAAAAACTTCCTTCTTCATTCAGGTAGATCAACGCCGCAGAAACTTTTTCCCGGTCTTCCTGTGAATAACAGTCCTCCAACATTTTCACCATAAATGCTCCAATACCGATTGCTTTGGCACCTGGTGAATCTGGAGTCTCGGGGATAATAATATCCCCTATTTCAGCCATCATTTGAGTTTCCTCATCCCCGAAAACTCCCACAACAGCATCCTTTGAGCGGGTACATCCTTGCTGAAATACAGCTAAGGTAGACACAGAAAGTGCACTACCAAAAAGGACCGCCACGCTCTTCATTGCATCGCGTCTATTCATAACTTTCTATAGGGTTTACTTGATTTGAATCTTTGAAAATATCGATTCTAGCAGGGATAAAAAATTATTTTCTATAAAAAGCACTATTTGCTTATCATTTCATCCTTAGATGGATAAGCGGTAAACACAGAATCACCTCAAAAAGAGGTGATTCTGTCAAGATGTTGCCTATTCCTCTTTTCCCACACTCATCTTGTACCAATCTACATTTCTGGTAAAGTACATGGTCAAACCAAGGATGATAGTCAAACCGACACTTCCCATCAACAGGGCATAATCTGTGAGCTGGAGGGTTACGAACAGGAAGCTGTATGCTCCTATTAAGATGAGCACCAATAGGGCTGTCAATTTGCTTGCCTTAAATATGGTCAAGGAATACAAAGAGATCATCAAGATGACACAAATGGTAGCAACTCCATAGGCCAAATTAAAATCAGTATGCTCTGAAAGGGATACCAACAATACGTAGAATAAACTTAAAGCAAAGCCTACCAATGCATATTGAAAAGGGTGAATTTTTCTCTTGTTGAGGATTTCAACTAGGAAAAAGACCAAAAAGGTAATGATAATGGTCATCGCTGCATACTTGGCCGAGCGCATGGACTTTTGGTAATCATCCAAAGGCAAAATCAACTCTACGCCAAAAGCAGCCATTTGCAGATTGGCACTTTGGTTCGTATCCACCCAGCTTTGTGGAAAATTACGATTTAGCTGTAGCACTTTCCAATCGGCCTGAAAACCTTCCTCATTGATCTCTCTTTGGTCCGGTAAAAAGTTACCATCAAATTTTGGGGAAGTCCATGGAGAGGATAGACTAACTTCAGTAGTAGCCCCAACAGGCACAAAAGACAAATGCTGACTTCCCTGCAAGTTTAATGAAAACTCAAAAGGAACCTCTTGGCCTGCTTGGGACAACAAATCCGGTAAATCTATGGTAATTCCAGAAGTCAAGATCTCAGACACCTTCGAGCCAGGACTTACAGCCAATGACCTTTTACCCCATTGAAGCAGCACCTCTTCTTTGATTCCCCTCAGGTCAGAAATCCCTACAGTTAAGAAAGCCTGATCATATTGGATCTCCTTTAGATTGGCCATTTCAATTTTCTGGGAAAGATCAAAGCTCCCTGCTACCCTTAACTGGGACTGGTAGACCACCACCTCATAGATGCCTCTCCTCAGCTTATTGGGAACAATATCTCCACTCACTCTGAGCTCATGGGGTAATACATAGTAGTACTTCACCACCGTCTCCACTTTGTCCTGCTTTTCATATTCATACACTAGAGGAATGGTCAAAATTGGTCCATTTATTTGTTGGCCATTTGCCCATTTGGAACTTACCTCTTTCACAGCCTGATCATTGAGCGCCTCCCGCTCTCTAATGATATCCTGTACCATAGCTGATGGAATTAGCATCAATAAGGTCAAAATGGTAATCACAATTAATTTTAAGGTTACCGAATGACTGATCCAGTAACCAATTTTCTCGATAGGGGAATTTTCTGTTTTCATATTGTTTGATTTAAAAGTACTTTGAGATACAAAGTATATGGTTAAATTTTTTTACTTCAATAATTGCTCAATGGCTCTGATATGCTTTTCAAAGGCCTTGATTCCTTCGTTTGTTGCCGAGTATTTTGTATTCGGTTTACGATCCAAAAACTCTTTTTTAAAAGAAACATATTTACTTTTCTCCAATGATTTCAAGTGACTGGCTAAGTTACCATCTGTCACCCCTAGTAGGTCCTTAAGAGAATTAAAATCAAGGTAATCATTGACCACCAAGGCGGACATGATCCCCAGTCGGATTTTATTCTCAAAAGCCTTATTTAAGTCCTTTAATAACTCTTTCACGATCGATACTTTAGCTGCATGACCACTCCATACACAATGTGAAGAACTCCAAAACCTATGGCCCAAAATAGCAGGCCAAAGCCTACAAAATAAGCAGCGAGCAAACCTAACACTATTTCGGCCAATCCCAAACTTCTCACTTCACCCAAAGTATATTTGCTGGCATTGACCAAAGAAAGTCCATAGAAGATCAAGGTCAAAGGAGCAATCAAGCCAATCAAACCATGAGAAAGGAGAATCACACATAATATCCCTCCCGTTAGAATCGGAATAGCCAGGTTTATCAGGATGCGTTTAGTCTGATAGTCCCAAAGTTTCTGCTTTTTCTTTTGGGCGGTTCGCTTGGTAAACAACACGCCTGCCGCTATGGAACACAACAAAGTAACTGCCCCAATAACCATCAATTTCATGATGCTATCAGACGATATCAATATCGTGTTATAATCCAAATCAACCTGTTCTACATAGACTGATTTGTAAGCGACAAAAGCCGCAATCAATGCAAATACACCAGCCGATATACCAGACATTCCACTCAGTGAAATAAACTTGGAAGACCGGTTCATGATATCTCTGATATCCTTTAAATCCTCAATGTATTTTTGCTGTTCCATAGAAAGTACTTTGAATTACAAAGTAAATATAGAACAGATATTTTTTAAAACAAATAAGTGATTTGTTAAAAAATTTAAATGGCTAAATCAAGGCTCAACCAACCTTAAGAAATGGAGCTTAGTCTTTCGACATGTGCTTTAGCACCTCCTCTATTGGCAAAGCTTTGACTTGATGCCCTTGGTGGCCAGTCATATCCTGCGCTGCAAAAAGTGAATTGATAATAGCCTCTTCTGTGGCCTCAATGGTAGCTAAGAACAAACCACTCATATAATCATTATTGATCATGCTTTGCTCCAACAGCTCTTTACCGGCTGAATCATAAGGGATGCTCAGCCCCTCAGCCGTAGAGAAAGCCACTACATAATCTCCCGACCCATTGGAAGCAATTCCACCTGTCTTGGCCAATCCCATAATGGCCCTCTTGGCCATTCGTTTTAAGTTCCTCTCAAGAACTGGAGCATCAGTAGCCACGACGATCATGCAGGAACCATCTGCCGACTCCAACTGGTTTTTGAAAGCATATTGCCCATAGAGCTTGCCAAAGGGCATCCCATCTATTTGCAACACACCCCCAAAATTAGTCTGCACCAGCACTCCCACTGTATAACCCCCCAGCTCTTCAGGTAACTTTCTGGAAGATGTCCCAATACCTCCCTTAAACCCAAAACAAATCGTGCCCGTCCCAGCGCCCACATTACCTTCTTGCACCATTCCAGTTTTAGCAGACTGGATCGCTGCTACCACATCTTTCGGCTTGACATGGCGTCCCCTGATATCATTGAGATAACCATCATTGGTTTCTCCCACTACTACATTGACCGATCGCACATCGTCATTTTCCGGAAAAGAAAAAGTGTAATCAATTCCCCCTTCTATTCCTGCGGCCACGCTTAAGGTATTGGTCAGGATAATTGGCGTTTCAATATTTCCAAGTTCTTCTACCTGGGTAGTTCCTGCCAGTTTCCCAAAACCATTCCCCACATACACTGCTCCGGGGACTTTTTCTTGAAAAATATTCCCGCCATGTGGCAAAATAGCTGTGACCCCAGTCCTTACACTATCACCCTTGATTAAAGTTTGATGTCCAACCTTAACACCTTGCACATCAGTAATGGCATTCCATTGTCCAGGATGTAGCACACCAAACTCAAAACCATAGTCTCTCGCTCTTTTTTGACCAAACGCAGGGCTAACCAATAGGCTTCCGATTGCCATCAAGGCCAATATTCTTTTTAAAAAAATCATTTTGTTATGGGGTTAGTGGTTAGTGTATACGCTCTATTAGCCCTTATTTTCCCAATATCCCTTTTAAATCTGCGGGAGAGTAATTAACAGATTTCAGGGTCTTGCGGTCCTCTTTTCTAAAAACCAAAAACAGATCTCCTTCTTGTTCATAGAAACATTCAACTCCTTGAGCCTGGTAATGGGACATGGTCGCTTCGGCTTCCTCCACGGATTTACAAGCCTTACTCATATTTGACCGCTGCACTTCATCAAAAAGCTCCTTGAACTTATCCGCCAGCCCAAACTCCAAAACGGCACCTGCCAATACATACTGTATGTCACATAAAGCATCTGCTACCTCCACAATGTCCTCATTCTTAATTCCTTCTTCCAGTTCCCTTAGCTCCTCAGCAATCAGGGAAACCCTTAGTTTGGACCGATTTTCACTCGGTATGGTCGGAGAAGATAAAATGGGATGCTTAAAGGTTTCATGGAATGCTGCTACTGCGCTTAATGTTTTTGGATCTTTCATAATTGTAAAACTGTCATTATTGATGGGAACGAAAAAAAGTGAAATAACATCCAAATACAATAAAAGGCCAGAAAATTTCTGGCCTTTATGACTTACTTGGTCTCAAATTAACTTTTATTGCTTTCTAAGCACCACGGCGCTTTCCAAGTTATTCTCCACTTTACTGTACAATACACCATTTCCATCAACATTTTCTGGACCTATCTCCACCGTACCATCAGCATTGGCATCCAATGCCGTAGTCATATCCACCCCTTCGAACAAAGCTTCCATATCAAAAACAACAGACATATCTGTGTTTCCATCCACTTGATAACCATCGGTAGATTCAGCAGCAGCTCTAAGTTGCTTCTCAGCTGACAACCACACTTTGGTCGGTTTGCCCTCCATTTCACCCATGATCAAAAGTGACTTGTTTTTCATTTCACTTTCAGCGCTTGCTTCAGAATGCTGATAAAGCTTAAAAATCACTTCAGTGTAATTTCCATTAGGAGTCTCTCCTTCGCCGATCACTTCAACCTTACTTTCTCCTTCTTCCACCAAGGAAAGACTTTTTTCCTTAGCTACTTCTGAACCCAATTCTGCACTCAAGTTGGTCAACAATGTACCATTCCCGATACTGATCCCTGCACTAATTTCTGCTTGAGACACATACTTCATTTCCACATCCTTGGTTCCTACCTGAAAAGAAGTTACTGACATCGCCCCTACATCAACACGAGAATTTTCTGATGTGCTTCCTGCCTCTCCTTCAGCAGTAGATTTTAGCGTCACTTGGCTGTTACCTTCTTTTGGCATTTCTTCATCCTCGGAACAAGCCATCATCATCAACCCTAAGCTCAAGGGCATCATCCATTTTGCAATGTTTCTAGTTGAGTAATTCATAGTAATTAATTTGTTGGTTTAATTTCAATTCATTTACCAAACAAACAAAATGCCATAAATAGCAATCAACTTATTAATACTGTAAACAAACTGCATATAAACAATTCCTAACCCTTCAATAAAGCGAAAGCCAGGTTGGGAATCCCAACCTGGCTTTCGCTTACAATACTAAAAGACGCTAAATTTTAAACTATAGAATTGAAGCGATCAGATATAACTCCCCAATTCAAAACATTCCACCAGTTAGAAACATACTTTCCTCTTTCATTTTGATAGTGCAGGTAATAGGCATGCTCCCATACATCTATCCCCATTAAAGGGATTCCTTGAAACTCAGAAATGTCCATCAAGGGATTATCTTGATTTGGAGTAGATCCTACTTGCAACTTTTTGTTCTCATCAACTACCAACCATGCCCAGCCAGAACCAAATCTGCCTTTTGCGGCTCCTTCAAATTTCTCCACAAAAGCATCAAAACTCCCAAACGCTTCATCAATAGCTGATGCCAATTCACCCTCAGGCTTGCCACCACCTTCAGGAGACATGATGCTCCAGAAGAGTTCATGGTTATAGTGTCCTCCACCATTGTTTCTCATGGCAGTACTGTAGTTAGACACCTTCATAAGTACCTCTTCCAACGGTTTTTCCATATCTACCCCTTCTGCTTCACAGGCCGCCTTAAGTTTTTTGGCATAACCTGCAGCATGTTTGGTATAATGAATTTCCATGGTCATGGCATCTATATTAGGTTCTAAAGCAGCATAGTCATAAGCTAAGCCCGCCTGGGAAAAGCCTGTACTCAATTGTGCTACTTCTTCTTCCTCTTTTTCACTTGCACCACCACAAGCGGTTAGAAAAGCAGAGCCAACAGCGCTACTTCCAATACCGACTGCCAAAGTGGCCTTGGTACTTTGTGTTATAAAAGTTCTTCTAGAAGGATTAAATGAAACTTTTTTCATCATATTTAGAATTTTATTTCGAAATTCATTTGCTATTTATAATTATTTCAATCAATAATTTTATGATTGATTATAAGCAAGGTAATTAAATCATTACTAAAATAAAACCAATAATCAGACATTGCGTCCGAATTAATGACAAGTTGGTTATGTTTGTAGGATAATCGGAAAATGGATTAGTTTTTGAATCCCCGATTTTACTCATTATTAATAGAAGTAAATGGATTTATCATTTTATAAATATCAAGGAACGGGCAATGACTTTGTGATGATCGATGACCGTAACGAGCAATTTGATCATAAAAACCTGGAACTCGTCAGCCAACTTTGCGACCGAAAATTTGGAATAGGCTCTGATGGCCTTATCCTTATCCGCAACAAAGAGGGCTTTGATTTTGAAATGGTTTATTTCAATGCCGACGGTTCACAAAGCATGTGTGGTAACGGAGCGAGGTGCGCTGTAGCTTTTTCCAAGTTCTTGGGTATTATAGATGAACATACCAAATTTCTTGCCATAGATGGCCCCCATGAAGCAAGCATCCGAAATGGCCTTGTAGAATTGGGCATGGGTGATGTACACAGTATCTCCAATGCCGACCAAGATTATTTCGTCAATACAGGATCACCTCACCATGTTCGTTTTGTGGATGATGTGGAGCAATATCCCGTGGTAAAAGAAGGGGCTTCCATTCGCTATAGTGAAGCCTACCAACCTTCTGGTACCAATGTAAACTTTGTTTCTACTTTGGCTGAAGATGAGATTTATGTGAGAACCTATGAAAGAGGTGTGGAAGATGAGACACTCTCTTGTGGTACTGGAGTTACGGCATGTGCATTGGTCTACGGGTATCAAAACAAACTCAATCACGTGAAAATTAAAGCTTTGGGAGGAAACTTGTCAGTGAAATTTGCCGCAACATCTGACGGTAGCTTCAAGGATATTTTGCTGATAGGCCCGGCGGAGCAGGTTTTTAAAGGAACCATTAAAATTTAAGCAAAAACACAAAACAATAAATTGGTAGAAACCAGCCAATCAAGCTGCCAAAAACTACCGATTGTTATAAAAAGAAAGTAATTTTAAGCCCTATTACAATACACAATTCATATGTTAGACATGATTGCAAAAGGTCTGGCCAAAGTCTTCGGGACCAAGTCAGATAGAGATATAAAAGAATTGCTTCCCTATGTGGATAAAATCAATGCTGAATTTAAGCAGCTGTCCTCCATTTCCGATGAGGAGCTGAGAGCAAAAACCATTGAAATCAAAGGTACCATTAACACTGAACTAAAAACCTTTGATGACAACATTGCCTCACTAAAAGCTGAAATTGATGCATTGGCGGCCGATAAGGTACATGAAAAGGATGCCCTTTTTACCCAAATCGACAATGTAGAAAAAGACCGTAATGAAGCCTTGGAAGTGGTATTGGAAAAAGTACTGCCCAAGGCTTTTGCTGTTGTAAAAGAAACCGCCAGAAGATTCAAAGAAAATGGCCAGTTGAAGGTCAAGGCCAATGATTATGACCGTGAACTTTCAGCCAGAAAAGACAATGTAGAGCTCAGTGGTGAAGAGGCCATTTGGCACAATTCCTGGAACGCAGCTGGCAATGAGATCACATGGGACATGCTCCACTACGATGTGCAGCTGATCGGTGGTATTGCACTTCACAAAGGGAAAATTTCAGAAATGGCCACTGGTGAAGGTAAGACTTTGGTTTCCACCCTTCCAGCCTACCTAAATGCCTTGGCAGGAAGAGGTGTACACATTGTGACTGTCAACGACTACTTGGCCAAAAGGGATAGTGAGTGGAATGCTCCTCTGTTCGAGTTCCACGGCCTGAGAGTAGACTGTATCGACAAATACCAGCCCAACTCTGCCGGAAGAAGAAAAGCCTATAATTCCGATATCGTCTATGGTACCAACAATGAATTTGGCTTTGACTACCTAAGAGATAATATGTCCAGAAATGCCGATGATCTGGTTCAGGGCAAGCACCATTTTGCCATGATTGATGAGGTCGATTCTGTATTGATTGATGATGCCAGAACACCATTGATCATTTCAGGACCTATCCCTAGAGGTGATGAGCATGAGTTTTACGAAATGAAGCCAAGGGTTTCTACCTTGGTGGACGAACAAAGAAAATTGATTCAAGGCTATCTTACCGAAGGTAAAAAGCTTATTGCTGCCGGAAACCAAAAAGAAGGTGGTTTGGCTCTTTTCCGGGCTTATCGCGGCATGCCCAAATACAAGCCTTTGATCAAGTACCTTTCCGAGCCTGGTATCCGGGTAATTCTCCAAAAAACGGAGAACTACTATTTGCAGGACAATAAAAGAATGATGCCAGAAGCGGATGAACCGCTTTTGTTTACCATTGACGAGAAAACCAATACGGTTGACCTTACTGACAATGGTATTGAAGTTATCACCAAGAAAAACGAAGACTCCGGTTTCTTCATTCTTCCAGATATCGGCACAGAAATCGCCGAAATGGAAAAAGATGAATCCATTGATGATAAGGAAAAGCTGATTCGCAAAGAAGAAATCATCAAGGATTATGGTGTAAAAGCCCAAAGGATTCATACCGTAAACCAATTGTTGAAGGCTTATTGTATGTTTGAAAAGGACACCGAATATATCTTGGTGGATGGCAAGGTAAAAATTGTCGACGAACAGACAGGCCGTGTCATGGAAGGCAGAAGGTACTCTGATGGACTTCACCAAGCCATTGAAGCCAAAGAAAATGTGAAGGTAGAGGATGCTACCCAAACTTATGCTACCATCACCTTACAGAACTACTTCAGGATGTACCACAAACTATCTGGTATGACAGGTACTGCAGAAACTGAAGCAGGTGAGTTTTGGGAAATCTATAAATTGGATGTAGTTGTTATCCCTACCAACAAACCAATCCAAAGGGATGACAGGGAAGATAAAGTATACAAAACAGTTCGCGAGAAATTCAATGCTGTAGTAGACGAAATCAATGAACTGACAGACGCAGGAAGGCCAGTATTAGTGGGTACTACATCCGTGGAAATCTCCGAGGTACTCAGCAGAATGCTGACTTTGAAGAAAATCAAACACCAGGTATTGAATGCCAAGCAGCACGCCAAAGAAGCGGAAGTAGTTGCCGAAGCAGGAAAGCCAGGAACAGTGACCATTGCCACCAACATGGCCGGTCGTGGTACGGATATTAAATTGACTCCAGAAGCCAAAAAAGCAGGTGGTCTTGCCATCATTGGTACAGAAAGACACGAATCCAGAAGGGTCGATAGACAGCTTAGAGGTCGTGCAGGACGTCAAGGAGATGTGGGTTCTTCCCAATTCTTCGTGTCTTTGGAAGATAACCTTATGCGTCTCTTTGGCTCTGACAGAATTGCCAAATTGATGGATAGAATGGGACTGGAAGAAGGAGAAGTGATCCAGCATAGCATGATCACCAAATCCATCGAACGAGCCCAAAGAAAAGTTGAGGAAAACAACTTTGGTGTTCGTAAGCGCCTGTTGGAATATGATGATGTTATGAACTCCCAAAGAGAGGTAGTTTATAAGCGGAGAAAAAATGCGCTTATGGGCGAACGTCTTGAGTTGGATATTCTGAACGTAATGTTTGATGTTTGTGAAGGCATCATCGAAATGGCCAAGAGCACAGAAGACATAGAGAACCTTCGAATGAATATCTATAGTTCTTTAGGCATTGACCATAAGTTCAGTGAAGAAGATATCAAATCCAAGGATGCCGCAGTGCTTACACAAGAGCTGTTTGATGCTTCTTACCAAAACTATGTCACCAAAAACATGCGCGTAATCGAACGTGCCATGCCAGTTTTGAAGGATGTTTATGAAAACAGGGGAGCCACTGTCAAAGAGATCATGGTGCCGATTACTGATGGTATCAAACAAATCGGTGTGGTCATCAATCTGGAATCCACTATCTCTAATGAAGGAAGAGATTTGATTCGTGCCATTGAGAAAAATGTGACCTTGGCAATCATTGACCAAAACTGGAAAGAGCACCTAAGAGATATGGATGATCTGAAGCAGTCGGTGCAAAATGCCGTTTACGAACAGAAAGATCCGTTATTGATCTACAAATTTGAAGCATTCGAAATGTTCAAACGATTTGTAGGCAAACTAAATGAGGATGTCATTTCTTTCTTGGCCAAGGCTGAATTGCCACAGCAAAACCCTGATCAGGTGAGAGCTGCCCAAGCGCAAAGACAACCTGAACCTAAAGTTCAAGCTTCCAAAGAAGACGCCAACAGTACTTTAAATCCTCACGCCAACCGGGCCGCAGCAGCTGCTGCCGCTGCAAACAGAGGAGCTGAAAAACAAGTGGTCGCTCCAAGAAAATCTGAAAAGGCATATGGTAGAAATGACCGTGTTTCTGTGCAGTACCCTAATGGAAACGTGAAAAAAGATGTAAAATATAAAAGTGTTGAGCAGGACATCGTTTCTGGCAAGTGTATTGTTATAGAAGACTAAAAACAATAAATGATGAAGCAGACTTTTTCCCTATTGCTATCGGTTTTACTCCTTGCGAGTTGTGCCGGTAGTGGCAAAATGAGCAAATCGGCAGCCGCTTATAACAACTACAGTGAAGACCTCTCTTATACAAGAGTGACTTTTCCTGATTTGCCTGAAGCAAATCAATTGGAGCCCGTAAAAAATAACGGGCCTGTTAGTGCCGATGCCGGTGATCCAGTGGATGCTGATCTGGCAATAGCACTTGACAATTTTGCCCAGAAAAATGCGGACAGGGAAGTTTACAATGGCTTCACCATTTTAGTTTATAGCGGTATCGATAGGGACGAAGCATTCAAAGCAAGAAACCAGCTTTACAATACCCTGCCTACACAAATCAAGGCAGAAATGGAATATGAACAACCTCGATATTTGGTCAAAGTAGGTCAATACATCAACCGCATAGAGGCTCAATCATTGTTTCATACCATCAAAAAAGACTTCCCGGGAGCCAGAATAATTCAACAACGCTTTGGAAAAGAAACCGAAGAGGATGAAGAAATTGATGCAGAAGTAGGAACCAACTAGTATGCTAAAGGATAAAGTAAAAGATTTGGCTGCTCAGCTGCTCAGTCAAATCACTGACAATAGAAGACACATCCATGCCAATCCGGAACTTTCATTTGAAGAGCACCAAACCAGTGCCTTTGTGGAAGAAAATTTAAGGAGCATTGGTATCACCAAGATTGAACGCAAAGCTGACACAGGACTTGTAGCATTGATCGAAGGCAAAAATCCTGAGAAAAAAGTCATCGCCTTGAGAGCAGACATGGATGCCCTGCCCATAATCGAACAAAATGATGTGCCCTATAAATCCAAGAATGAAGGGGTAATGCATGCCTGTGGACATGATGTGCACACTGCTTCCCTTCTTGGCGCAGCCAAAATCCTTCATGAAGTCAAAGATGAATTTGAAGGAACCGTTAAGTTGATCTTCCAGCCCGGAGAAGAAAAGATCCCTGGAGGAGCATCATTGATGATCAAAGACAAGGCTTTGGAAAACCCAAGACCAAGTGCCATTGTTGGGCAACACGTGATGCCACTAATCGATGCTGGAAAAGTAGGCTTTCGCAAAGGCATGTACATGGCCAGTGCCGATGAACTTTACTTGACTGTCAAAGGCAAGGGAGGACATGGTGCCATGCCAGAAACGCTAGTAGATCCTATTTTAATTGCTTCACATATTATTGTGGCCTTGCAGCAAGTGATCAGCCGCAATGCTAGTCCTAAAATTCCTTCGGTATTGTCCTTTGGACGCATAGAAGCCTTAGGGGCTACCAATGTGATCCCAAATGAGGTGAAAATCCAGGGAACCTTCAGAACACTGAATGAAGAGTGGAGAGCAGAAGCCCACAAAAAAATGGTTAAAATCGCTGAAGGGTTGGCCGAAGGTATGGGAGGTGAAGTAGATTTTGAAGTAAGAAAAGGATATCCATTTCTGCAAAATGCACCTGAATTGACAGATCGAGCCTATAAAGCTGCTCAGGAATATTTAGGTGAAGAAAACGTGGAAGATTTGGATATTTGGATGGCAGCAGAAGACTTTTCCTATTATACTCAGGAAATGGATGGTTGCTTTTATCGATTAGGAATTAGAAACGAGGCAAAAGGCATCACCAGTGGGGTGCACACGCCTACTTTTGATATTGATGAAAGTGCACTCGAAGTGGGAGCAGGCCTAATGGCTTGGATTGCCATTAATGAACTTTCTGAAGGCTAATCTTCTTCGGTAAGTGCACGATTGTTTACGGACAAATCATTAAACATGAAGAAACTGTTTATTGCGCTTTTTTTGTGCACTTCAATGACTTTTCAATCTTTTGGTTGGGGTCAGAATGGTCACCGGGTAATTGGGCAGATTGCTGCTTGGCATCTCAATTCAAAAGCCCAAAGAAGCATTGCCAAAATATTGGGCCATGAATCCATCCCCATGGTCGCCAATTGGATGGACCAAATTAGATCAGACCATAATTACGATTACGCCTACACATGGCACTTCCTTACAGTTCATGAAGGCGAAGGCTATAACCCTGCCATTCAGGAAGAGGGTGGAGATGCTTATGAAACTTTACAGCGACTCATTGATGAGCTTAAAAACAAACCCTTATCGCTGAAGAAAAAGCAGGAAAACCTGAAAATGTTGATCCATATTGTGGGAGACTTGCACCAACCTTTACACGTGGGTACAGGAGAAGACATGGGAGGCAATAAGGTAGATGTTTATTATTTCAATCAAAAAACCAACCTTCATACCGTTTGGGACACCAAGATGATTGAAAGGCAGCACCTCAGTTATACTGAATTGGCCACTCACCTAAACAACAGAGCCGATAAACAAACAATTAAGGAGTTACAGGATGCTCCTTTGTCAGCATGGTTGGAGGAAGCAGTCTCCCTCAGACCATTCGTTTATGATTTGCCCGAAAACAAGCGACTTTCCTATGAATATGACTATAAATACTTCCCCATTATTGAAGACCGTCTTTTGGCAGGTGGAATCAGGTTGGCAGGAATCCTTAATGACATTTATGGTTAAGTAAGCAATGACCAACTATCCTGTGCGTTAACTGCCCTGCATTAGCGTCCTTTTGATCCTGCTTAAAGCATATTTGTCTCTATATTGAATAGGTGAAAGTCCTGTGATTTTCTTAAAAACTCCTCTAAAAGCCTTGCTGTCGGAATAACCAACATCATACATCACTTCATTGACCGTCTTTCGACCTTTTTCCAATTCCTGCTTGGCAGCCTCCATCTTGACCCTTTGGATGTACTCAACCACTGTATTTGAAGTGGCATTTTTGAATCTCCTTTCCAAGCTTCTTCTACCTACTCCAAACATTTGAGCCAATTCATCTACAGTTATTCTTTCCGTGAAGTTTTTCTCAATGTACTTCTGGGCTTTCAATATTTCTTCATCGTGATGTTCTTTTTGACCGGTAAAAAGGATGAAATGGGACTGGCTATTCCGGTCTATATCGATCATAAATGACTTTGCCGCCATCACTGCCACTTCCCTTCCCAAATATTTCTCAATCAGGTAAACCAATAAACTTGTAAATGAAAAAGCCCCACCACTCGTATATAAGCCGTCGGTATCCGTAATGATCTTATCATCCACCATAAGAGATTGGGGAAAGCGTTTTCTAAATTCATTAGCAAACTGCCAATGGGTGGCACATTGTTTTCCATCTAAAAGTCCTGTTGCGGCCAAGAAAAAACAGCCAATACATAAGCTGGCCACTTCGCTACCTCTTTTATAGTTTTTGATAATCCAAGGCATAAAGTCAGCATTGGCCTCAATCACCTCATCAAAATCTCCATGAATCGCCGGAATCACGATTAAGTCTGTACTCTCCACTTCATCAATAAGCTTTTCGGGATGAATCTCATATAAGCCAGTAGATTGCTGGGCAGGCCTGGATAGCCCTACCAGCTGAAGCTGAAAATAAGGAGGTTTGCCCTGACTAATCAGCCATCCATTAACCCAAGAAAAGATTTGATAAGTGCCTTCAATGTTAACCAAGCTAAAATGGCCACTCGGAACAACAATAGATACATTTTTCATAACACTAAGGTATTCAGAACCTTTGTCGCAATCAACCCTTCACATTGACGTATTTGCACTCCTTTATTCTTTCTTCTATCTTCTAAATTTGTAATGAACCTAAAATTTAAAAATTATGCCTTCTAAAATTTTTGTTAACCTACCTGTAAAGGATTTGAAAAAGTCCATGGAGTTCTTTAAGCACCTCGGATTTACTTTCAATGAGCAATTTACTGATGAAAAAGCGGCCTGCTTGGTCATTAATGATGGGAGCATTTATGCTATGCTTTTGACGGAGCCATTTTTCCAAGGATTTACCAAGAAAGCCATTGCTGACGCGACCAAAACGACCGAAGTATTGATTGCATTGGATATAGAAAGCAAACAAGCGGTCGATGACATGGTCTCCAAAGCCATAGAGGCAGGAGGGAACACTTATATGGATCCAGCAGATCATGGCTGGATGTACCAACACAGCTTTGCTGACCTCGATGGACACCAATGGGAGCTCTGCTATATGGATGAAAGTGCCTTACCAAACCAGTAAATGTGATGATCAATATTAGCCCATACCTTAGTTTTGACGGGAATTGTGAGGAAGCCTTAAATTTCTACCAAAGTTGCTTTGGTGGTGACATCTTTCTGATGAGGTTTCAAGACGGCCCTATGAAGGACCAATTTCCCGAAAGTCAACAAAGCCTGATCATGCATGGTGAGATGAAAAATGAAAACTTCACGATCATGGCCACTGACATGCAAGGCCCTGCGGGTCACCAACCAGGCAATGATATGTCGAATATCCTGACTTTTGATGATGAATCTCTACTGCGCAAGTGTTTTGCATTGCTCTCAGCTGGAGGAACAATATTGGAACCTGTAGGCCAACAATTCTGGGGAGATATATTTGGAGAACTTCGGGACAAGTACGGAAAAAAATGGAAAATGCTTTTACCCTTAAACCAACCCAACTCATGAAAAAGGATAAAATTATTTATTGGGTAAGCACATGGATCATTTTCCTCTGGGACGGGCTTATGCCTGCCCTGACTTCCCATACGGAATTGGCCGTAGAAGGCATACGGCATTTGGGTTACCCAGATTATTTCAGGGTAGAACTGGTTGTACTCAAGGTTTTGGGAGCATTGGCACTTATCATTCCCCAAGTACCTGATCGTGTAAAAGAGTGGGCCTATGCAGGCTTTGCCATTACTTTCATTTCGGCATTTGTGAGTCATTGGGCCATCGATGGCTTTGGTTTACAAACCATTTTCCCGCTATTTGTATTTGCCATTTTGTTGGTTTCTTACAGGTACTTCCATAAACTTCAAACCAAGAGCAATTTGGAAGAAAGTGTTTTGACAAACTAAACTTTCCAAATCTGTAAGATTATGAACATGCAAAACAAAGATGTATTTTCTGAACTTGAAGAGATCAGCAAAAGGCTACTTTTCCTCCTGGAAAGCGCCAACGAATCAGACCTCAACCGAATTCCTTTCGAAGGAAGTTGGACCGCAGCGCAAGTGGGTGACCATTTGCTAAAATCGTATGGGGTGGTAGATACATTGAATGGTCAAACTGAAAATTGTAACCGAGCTGCTGACCAGAAAGTGTGGAACATCAAAAATACCTTTTTGGACTTTTCCCTTAAAATGAAATCCCCAGAAGCCATTCTTCCGGCTTCTGGGGTGATTTCCAAATCACACTTAATAGCCAACTTAAACAAAAAATTGTCTTCATTCAAACTTTTCGAAAATCAAGACCTGACCCTGGAATGTAAAGATTTTACCATTCCTGAATATGGACCCTTCACCCGCTTGGAATGGTTGTGGTTTACCATTTTCCATACCTGCCGTCACACCTACCAGCTTGAAAGGATCCTAGCCAGCTTGAAAGCCAAATATGCGTGGTACTGAATTCCTTGTATATTGATAACTTTAAAGCTCAGTAACAAAGAATAACAAATTGAAAACCTTATGACCGAGAAAGGAAAGTTCCTAAAAAACTTTAATGAAGCGTTTGCTACTGGTGATCTGGATACCATTCTAGATTCATTGACAGATGATATTGAGTGGAATATTGTTGGAGATAAAACAATCTTGGGAAAGGCTGCTGTACAAAGTGAACTTCAGCAAATGATGCCAAAAGCTCCCCTTAAAATAAGCTTGGACCAAATTATTACCCACGGAAAGGAAGCTGCAGTAAGTGGGAAAATAAAGATGGGTGATGAAAGTCTCTACGCCTTTTGTGACACTTATGAATTTAGCAGCTTCAAAAATCCAAAGATCAAAAAGATGGTTTCTTTCGTTATTAAAATAAACCAACTCAAATGATCATGTTAGAATCCAGCAAAGCATTTGGTAGTTTCGCCGTAAATAATCTAGAAGAAGCCAAGGATTTTTACACAAATACCCTTGGTTTGAAAGTCACTGATCACCCTATGGGCTTATTGGAATTGCATACCCCCAGCAACCAAGCCATCATCATTTACCCCAAGCCAGACCATATACCCGCAACATTCACCATCTTAAACTTCCCTGTAAAAAATCTAGAGAAGACGGTGGATGCACTTATCATAAAGGGAGTAACCTTTGAACAATACACCGGACAAATTCAAACCAACGAAAAGGGAATTTCAAAAAGCAAGCACGGCCCCCATATTGCCTGGTTCAAGGATCCTGCAGGGAATATCCTTTCATTGATAGAGGAAGGTTAATGGAAGAAACAAATTATAGCTTAACACGCTCAAGTGTATCTCCAAAAATAATAAGAGCATCAGGAAAAATCATCAGATATTCTATTGTATCAACCTTACTTCTAAATTCATCAGTACAGTTTTGAAATAGGAGATAAGAATGTCCATTAGAATTGTATAAAGAAAAATTAGAAGAAAATCCGCTATTTAATCCAGATCCCTCATTTTGTCTTTCATCAATATTCAAATCATATTGGGAAAGTTTACCTTCATTTTTATTTTCAAACTGAAATTCAAGTACTTGGATTTGCCTAGATAGACCGATATCTATGATAGAATCATCAATATGAGAAATCTTATAAATTCCCGAATCGGTTCTAACTGTAATCCGCTCCATTCCAAATGGTTCAACTATATCTTCTATTTCAAAAGTATCGCTCACATAATAAATATTATTAGTAATATCCCACATACCTTCTAATGGCCGATGATGAGGTGAACAGCTAAAGAAAACGACAATCATTATTGACAAAAACATTTTCATTTCTTGCAATTTCTATTTCATGGAATGAATTTGCTCATTCCGAATTAGAAAACAATTTCACTTTCTAATATCGATAAAGAGCCTCATCTATTTATTTACAAGATCCTTTTCTGTTATCTTTTCCCAATATTCTTTTAGATTTGAGGCCTTCTTAAAAAATGATTTTAAAATAGTAATTGAAAAAATCATTCCTACTAAGAGCATTAAAAAATTCCAATACCAGATTAATGGCTTCTCATTAAGCTTAATTAAAATACAGTTCTTATCTATATTTATTAATTCGGACTCTATCATTTTAAAATCTTCAAAATCTAAGTTTTCAAAACCAGATTTTACCAAACCCCTTATAGGCTCACCAGCATCAGGAATACACCCTCCATCTTCAGCACAGTATGGACTTTGTTTATCTAACCTTACAAAAACCTTAATATTTATGGGTTTCTTTTGAACCAATTTATCATATTGAGCGGAGCTTATAATGGGGTAAATCACATCAATATCACCACCTCTGTCCGGTTGGTAGAAAATAGAATTCCCTTTTAATGGGATTCCGTTAGATATTTCCAAATTCCTTTCAGAGTGAATTTCAACCTCTTCAAACTCCCCAATATCATATCGAGTCAACTCTCCATGATAAATATTAATTAATATTCCATCTATTCCTTTCCAAGCAACAAAAATAAATAACCCTCCAAAAATAAATTTATATAAAACAGTTTGCATTTGTAAAAAAGCTTAATTCTAGCAATTTTATGTTAAGACCTATCGTATTTGAAAAGTAAGTAATTAATTATAAACGAACTTTATTGAGTATAAAAAAAAGCCGAAATAAAAATTTCAGCTTTACCATATTGTAGTCCCGACAGGAATCGAACCTGTATCTAAAGTTTAGGAAACTTCTATTCTATCCATTGAACTACGGGACCATTTATTAATGTGTAAATAGGGTCTTCAATTTTTCTTTCCCTATTCCTGATTTCCAATATTTTTCTCTTTTTCTGGCAAGCGCCCGCGATTCAACCTCCTCTTTGTAAATCAACTTCCATGGGGTAAACCCTTTGGTAGACTTCGTCTTACCAGCATTATGCTCCTCTAATCTCCTTTCGAGATCAGAGGTAAAGCCAACATAAATCCTTTTGGCTACTTCACTCCTTAGTGCATATACCGTGTACACCTTTCTACTGCTCTAAATCACGTTCTCAAACTTCCCTGCCTGCCGGCAGGCAGGTATTCTATCCATTGAACTACGGGACCAGGATATTATGTTTGTCTTCAAAATAGGAAGGTACTGAATACCTCACAGGATGTTGAAGGAACAACCCTCTATTTTCGAGCCGCAATTTAAAACATATTTTTTTTAAACTACAAATATTCCTTGGCTAACTTGTTCTTTTCAAGATAAATCCGCTATCTTTGCATTCCAAATTTACGATGGACGGGATCCATCAATTAACTTAATATCAATATACTATGGCAGTAAAAATCAGATTAGCACGTAGAGGTAGAAAAAGAATGGCCATCTATGATGTAGTTGTAGCTGATGCAAGAGCTCCACGTGATGGACGCTTTATCGAAAAAATCGGATCTTATAACCCGAACACTGACCCTGCTTCTATCAACATCAACAATGAGCGCGCTCTACAGTGGTTGTTGAATGGTGCACAACCTACAGACACGGTAAAAGCAATGCTTTCTTACCGAGGTGTATTATTGAAAAAACACCTTCAAATCGGTGTATTGAAAGGTGCTATCTCTCAAGAAGAGGCTGACAAGAAATTTGACGCTTGGAAAGAGGAAAAAGAAGCAGCTATCACTGGCAAGGTGGACAAATTGGCTAAAGCCAAAGCAGACGCACGTCAGAAAGCCCTTGATGCCGAGACTGCTAAAAACACAGCTCGTCTAGAGGCTATCCAAAAAAGAGAAGAAGAAGCTAAGGCTGCTGCCGCTGCTGAAGAGGCTGCTGCATCTGAGGAGGCTCCTGCAGAAGGAGAAGCTTCTGAATCTAGCGAAGAAGAAACTCAAGGTTAATTACGCGCTTTTCCATGAACAAGGAGAATTGTTTCCAGATAGGTTACATTGCTAAGGTTCATGGACTCCAAGGAGAAGTAACGGCCGTCCTTGATGTGGATTATCCAGAGGAATATGAAGACATCGAGCATGTCTTTCTGGATAAAAACAACAGACTGGCACCTTACTTTCTTGAGCATTTTGTCTCACAACCCAATGGTCGGGTATTGGCCAAGTTTGAAGGTTATGATGACAAGAGCGCTGCAGAAACCTTAGTGGGTTCTGTGCTTTACCTTCCACTAAAAGATCTTCCTCAGCTTGATGATGACCAATATTATTATCATGAGCTAGTGGGTTTTGAAGTAGAAGATGAGTCCCGAGGAGTAATAGGAAGTGTGCAAGTAATATATGACCTTCAAACCCAGTATTTGATCGGGTTAGACTACCAAGGAAAAGAAGTCTTGATTCCCATTCAAGATGACATTATTCTCAAGGTAGACAAGGCAGCAAAAAAAGTTTTCTGCCGATTGCCGGAAGGCTTGCTTGAAATTTATCTAGAGGAATAGACCATGCAGATTGATATAATCACTGTGGTACCTGGTCTTTTGGAAGGCCCTTTCTCTCACTCTATTTTAAAAAGAGCGGAAGATAAAGGCTTGGCCAAAGTCAAGGTACATGACCTGAGGGATTATGGCATCGGTAAACAAAGGCAAGTCGATGATTATGCTTTTGGTGGCGGTGCAGGAATGGTGATGATGGTAGAACCTTTGTCCAAGTGTATCGAAACACTCAAAAGTCAAAGGGAATACGATGAAATCATCTACATGACCCCAGACGGTAAGACGCTTGATCAGCAAATGGCCAATTCCCTATCCTTGAAAGGCAACTTGATGATCCTTTGTGGTCATTACAAAGGTGTGGACGAGCGGATCAGACAAAAGTACATTACGCAAGAAATCAGCATTGGTGACTTTGTCCTTTCCGGAGGAGAGCTCGCTGCAGCGGTTTTGGCCGACGCAGTAATTCGACTGATCCCAGGAGTTCTCAACGATGAGACTTCTGCCTTGACCGATTCCTTTCAGGATGGCTTGCTAGCTCCTCCGATCTATACCCGGCCTGCTGAATACGATGGCATGAAAGTTCCAGAAATTTTGCTTTCAGGACACAATGAAAAGATTGCCAACTGGAGGTTTGAAGAATCGGTTCGCCGCACTAAAGAAAGAAGGCCTGACCTATTGGAAGGGAGAGATTTCTGAAAAGGCGATTAACGTAAATAATTGATAATTAATTGAATAAAAAAGATAATTGCATACCTTTGCAATTCGAATTTGCGATAAGCACATAAATATAAAGATATGAGCGAACTACTTAAAATTGTAGAAGAGGAATACAAAGACGTAAGAGCTAAGTTCCCTTCTTTCAAGGCAGGAGATACGATCAACGTTCACGTTAGAATTAAAGAGGGTAACAAAGAGCGTATCCAGCAGTTCCAAGGTACCGTGATCCAGAGAAAGAACGTTAACTCTAACGGAGAAACTTTCACTGTAAGAAAAATCTCAAGCGGTATCGGTGTTGAAAGAATTTTCCCTATCCTAGGTCCAAGCATCGAGAAAATCGAGCTTTTGAGATCTGGTAAAGTAAGAAGAGCTAGACTTTACTACCTAAGAGGTCGTCAAGGTAAAGCGGCAAGAGTAAAAGAAAAAATCCACGTGAAGAAGTAATTCTTCACCATAATAAAAAAGGGAATCAGCTTGATTCCCTTTTTTATTTCCCCTCCAAATTAAATTCCTTGATCACATACCAGCGGTAATTTATTTTTTTCAACAGGGCCACTTTCTTCACCTCCATTTTCCCATAAAAACCTTTGGCCTTTACCATCGACCAACATTCATCAAAGTAACGATCCTTCAGGTCACTGTACACCAAAGTCATATGAGGTGTGTAAGCTTTATCACTCAACTCCTGCACTTGCTTTAGCTCTACTTTGCAAAACTGACCAAGTGATTGCTGTAAAGTCGGCAACTCTTCGCCATGTCTAACCCTGGCATACATGATCCTTTTACCAAACCGACCAATCCCTTTAAATTCAATGGGAAAAGACTTAAAGCCCGCAAAAAAGGCCATCAAAAGTTCCGCTAGCTTTCCCTCCTTTTTCTCACTATAAACAAAAGGCATTTTTAGCGTTACATGGGCGGGAGACTTGAGGGCATGCTTGGCATTGTACTTCTCCAGCACTTCCTGCTTTATGGCCAAAGCATCAGCTTGAATGCCTTCATCAGGAACAATTGCCAGAAAGTATTTCATCATGTTTTTTGCCATTGGAGTAACTGATTCTGTTTAATTATTGCTTCGATAAAAACTTATTAAAATGGCTACATCTATACAAATCTAGGATTTATTCCACTAAAAATTTAAATGAATACAATTATTGCCATTTACTTTTGAAGCTCCCATCTATCTATTAAATTGTTCCAAATCCGTGAATCACAACTATGGAAAAAAGAAACATCGCTTTAATAGGTTTGGACCTGAGCAAAATGGACCAAGTCATACTTGACAACACCAAAAAGGTCATCAAACTATTAAATCTTGAGAAAATTTACTTTATGCATATCTCCGAGAATTTAGCTCTCCCGGAGGACATCACCAGCACCTACCCAAACCTTTTGGCTCCAGTAGATGAAAGTATAGAGCTGGGAATAAAAAAGAAAGTGGATGAATTGGGCATTTCTGATGAGGTGGCAGTTGAAGTAACCGCAGAGGAAGGCAATCCTATGGACAGCCTATTGAGATGGTCAAAAATAAAGAATGCTGACTTTATTATCATGGGACGTAAAACCGAATTGGAAGGCAGTGGTACCTTACCAAAGAGGATTGCCCAAAAAGCTCCCAACTCTGTGCTTTTCATTACCGAAGGAATGGATGATAAGCAGTTTAAAAAAATTCTGGTACCTATAGATTTCTCCAGCCATACTGAATTGATTTTGGAAAAAGTAGAGAGGTTTATCAAGAACCACCAAGATGCGGAGATCAAATATATCCACGTATATGATGTACCGATAGGCTACCATAAAACGGGTAAGTCCTATGAGGAATTTGCAGAGATCATGCGTCAGAATGCCCAAAAGGAATTTGAAAAAATGGTCAAACAACATAAAATTGAATACCATCCTTGTGACTTTGTACTAAAAGACAAAGCCAGCAATGCTGACCATATCTTGACTACAGCCGAAGAAAACGATACTGATTTAATCATCATTGGTAGCCGTGGAAGAAGTAATTCCGCTGCATTGCTTTTGGGAAGTGTGGCTGAAAGGTTGGTCCATATCAATCATAAAATCCCCATGCTAGTCATTAAAAGAAAGGGTGAGAATATGGGTTTCTTACAAGCCCTTTTGAATATTTAACTTTTTACAAAGTAAAAGCAGGCCTGATCCCCTTGTCCCTCCAAGTTCAACTGGAGGGACTTCTTTTTGTATATTTCCATCTGCTCTTTAGAAAACAGTTCTGATTTTAGCGCCTCTTTGTGTGTGACCCCCATCTTATTAGCCTCACTTCCCCAAAATTGAAAGGGAGTACTATCATAAACAATCTTTTTTAGCAAAAGGCCACACTCCTTGGCCATATCCTTAATGGACTTCTCACTATGGAGGAATATATGCCTTGGAGCATCCAGCTGGACCCAGTCGGATCCATAATGTCTCCAAGCTTCTTTGTCCGCTAATGGTATCCTAATAAGCAACTGTCCACCTTCATTAAGAAGTTCAACAGCTTTCTGCATCACTTGTCTTGGGTTATCCATGTGCTCAAAAGAATGGTGCATCATGATACAATCAAAACTCTCCTGAACCTCGAAAATGGATTTCTTCAACAGCTTAAGTCCGGGCTTTATCTCCTTACTCTTGGACATAAATGGATCAATTCCAACTAATGAAGTATAACCACTAACCGACCATTCATAAAGAAGTTGTCCATTTCCGCAACCCACATCGGCTATTTTGCTTGAAAAAGGCAGGTTGAGCTCCTGAAGCCAATCCCCATAATGGTAGTGCTTAAAATAACTTAAATTGGTGGTTTTAAATAACCTAAAGTGAACAGTTTTCAGAAACCTCCTAAACCATGAGGAAGTATTGATTTCACCTAGAGAATAGTAATCTGTGGGATAATATTCACCTAAATTCTTTGGAACCTCCACTATTTGAATAGCCTTACAATTACTACATTCCAAATAATCAAAACTCTCCTGAAAACCAAACATCATTTCCTTTACAGGAAAAACCGAATTCCCTTCTATGTTGCCACAAAGCTTACACGCTAGGGGCCTTAATTCCTGCATATTAATAAACGTTGTCCCTGTTGAATCCCAGTTCGCGAATGGTTTTGGCAACGATGGTCATATCCATCCACATTGACCAATTCTGAATATAAAAATAATCCAAACGTACCCTAGACCTAATTTGGTAGGGACGAATGATCTCCCCTCTGTAGCCTTTCACTTGAGCAAGTCCTGTAATTCCGGGCTTGATTTTATGGCGGGCATTGTATTTCTCTATCTGCGTACGAAATGTCTCATTCATCGGTACAGTATGAGGCCTAGGTCCCACAATGGACATATCTCCAATCAGAACATTCAAGAACTGTGGCATTTCATCCAATGAGGTACTTCGCAAAAAGGTTCCAATTCTGGTCACACGCGGGTCATTTTTGGTTGCCTGCAAAGTGTCAGCATAATCATTGGGAGTCATTGACCTGAACTTTAAACACTTAAAAACCTTATTGTTTTCTCCGTTCCTTAATTGGATAAAGAATATCGACCCTTTAGACTCCAGTTTGATCAATAGTCCTACCAAAGGAATCATCCAACTTAGGACAAACACAGTGATGAACAAAGAAAATAAGATATCGAAAGCTCTTTTACTCACTCTATTAATAGCGCTATCCAAAGGAATCGCATTGACATTGATGACAAAAAAGTCACCATATTTGGAAAAGGATAGTTTTTTCTCAAGTTGAAGGTTCCCTCCCGGAATCACCTTTACCTTAATGTAATTTTCATCAGCATAATGGATGATTCTTTTCATAGTGGGTAGGTCTAGCCTTTCATTGATATAAATCAAATCCAAATCCATATCCCTTACTTCTCGGAAAAAGTCATCCAAACCACCCCTTGTCTCTAAACAAGTACTCACATCATCGTAATAACCCAAAAAATTAATTCCAAAATCCTTTCTGCTTTGGAAAACCTTAGCCAGTTTATAGCTCGTACCACCTTTTCCAATAATCACTGCATTTCTATAGTTCCCTCCTTTTGAGCGATACTGTTTAAGAGCAATGTGTACCGATACCCGATATACACTGAGCAAAAACATCATACTTCCTGCATTGACCAATAAAAACAGCCTGCTCAGATGGTAAGCCTGAAACGCAATCCATAAAACTGAAATAATGGAAAAGAACCAGAGTATCGAGCCAAATAACCTTTGAAGTGTAAATAGGTAATCTGTAGTTCTTCCAACTTTGTAATCCTTTCTGAAAGCTACCAAGGTCAACCAGATCATCAGATACAACCCATAGAGGGAAGTGTTCATGTCACTGATTGTAATATATTGTGAAACCACTATATGTGTTATTAGCAATGATATTCCAATTACTAAAATATCGCCCAGAAGAAATAACCAAGGAAAGTATTTGTAAAACCGTCTCGCCATAAAAATGATACTATTGTACTATGTCATTTAACGCTACAGCAATTTAAATACCATGTTCTTTTCGTTGTAAAAAATTGCTTAGGCTCTTGATGAAATAATTTTCCTTAAATTTTAATTAAGGTTCAGTAAAATTATAAAAATTTATCTTTTATCCATCATTAAATATCTGTTAATATAAAGTTATAATCATTCGACTGTTTAGATCAATACGCTAAATCAGATTAGATCATAAAGAAAATGTCGGTAACTTAACTGCATAAAAAAAGAATGGGATAAGCAGCGGTACAATTACCCAAATTGCCCATCCATGACATCACTTTATCGTTTATTCACATTGGCCTATATTATATAAGTATAATCGTTGAAAATATATTTTAATTCCTAAAACAAAACCTAGATTTCATCAGCTTAAAAGCCTATTAATCTGCCCAATTTTATCCATGCCTCCTACCAAAAAAGCATCAAGATTTAATCAAAAACAGAACGAATTTTAATCTTTTTCCGTTAATTTTGCAACAATTTAGATTTAATCTAATTTCACTATCTATGAGTACGGCCGATCAATTAGAGCAAGGAAAGATGGCGATAATCCAACAGATTATTCCAAGCGAGCTTACCCTACACTTAATGGAAATGGGTTTCCTACCTGGAAAACGCATTTCTCTTTTACAAAGAGCCCCGCTAAAAGACCCTTTGGCTTTTAAGCTGGAAAATACAGTGATAGCCTTAAGAAAAGCTGAAGCTCAGCTGATCCAAGTGACATTAGAAAATTGATTCTTTTATGCCAGAAGTACTGACACCTACCCAACAATCCACATTTACTATTGCATTAATAGGAAACCCCAATGTAGGTAAAACAACCATCTTTAACAGGTTGACGGGATTACGCCAGAAGGTGGGAAATTACCCTGGAGTGACGGTCGACAAGAGATTTGCCAATATAAAAATCGGAGAACAAGAAGCGACTATTCTTGACTTGCCGGGAACTTACAGTATTTACCCTAATTCGGAGGATGAAGTAATCGTGCATAGGGTGCTTAACGGCCTTGATCAAGGTAATAGACCCGATTTTGTATTGGCGGTAGTGGATATGTCCAGCATGGAAAGAGGACTTTTTCTGGTCACTCAAATTATGGATTTGGGACTACCTATGGCCATCGTATTGAATATGGAAGATACCGCGGCGGATCAAGGCATAAAAGTAAAGACACATGCATTGTACCAATCTTTAGGTGTACCGATCATCCAATCCAATGCCCGCAGTAATAAGGGAATAGATGGAATACTTGACCTGATTGGACAAAAGATGTTTGAGAAACCTCAGCCTTTTTTAAGCACTGAAGATCTTTTGCCTCTTGAACTTTCTTCTGCCGTTCAAGAAAAATTTGGATTGAAAAATAGTTATCAAGCTTATCAACTTATCCGATTCCATCAAAGTGAGCCATTAATTGATCAAAATGACAAACTCTGGTTAGAGCATCAGTTAGCTAAGGCTGAATACGACATCAAAAAGACACAACTGGAAGAAACGCAGCAAAGATACGCTGGCATTCAACAAGTCTTGTCTTCAGCAATTGAAAAGACCGATATTCAGAGAAAGAGATTAACGGACAAGCTAGATAGTGTATTCCTTCATAAAGTCGGAGGCTATGCGATCTTTATAGGTATATTGTTAGTGATCTTTCAGGCTGTTTTCGCTTGGTCAGCCATGCCTATGGACCTGATAGATGGTTTCTTTGCCACACTCAGTGCCACAGTAGCTAACCTCTTGCCCGCAGGAGTTTTGACTAAGCTGATTACTGAAGGGATAATTCCCGGGATTGGTGGCGTGGTCATCTTTATTCCTCAAATTGCCCTACTATTTGCCTTTTTGGGAATTCTTGAAGATACTGGCTATATGTCAAGGGTAGTGTTCTTAATGGATAGGATCATGAGACCTTTTGGACTCAATGGTAAAAGTGTAGTTCCTTTGATATCTGGTATTGCCTGTGCAATCCCTGGGATAATGGCTACGAGAAATATTGGTAATTGGAAAGACAGATTGATCACTATCATGGTTACTCCATTGATGAGCTGTTCTGCAAGATTGCCTGTTTATGTGATTTTGATAGGCATTGCTGTTCCGGAATCTTATGTGGGCCCGTTTAATCTCCAAGCGGTGGCGTTATTGGGGATGTACTTATTGGGAATAATAGCGGTGCTTTTCACATCTTGGATTTTGAAACTGGCCTTAAAATTCAAAGAAAAGAGCTATCTGATGGTGGAAATGCCATTATATAGACTTCCAAGGTGGAAAGATGTGTTGATCACCATGTACTCCAAATCCAAGACTTTCGTGTTTGCCGCTGGAAAGGTGATTTTGACCATTTCAATAATTCTATGGGTATTGGCTTCCTATGGGCCATCCAGTGTTCGTGAAGAGACTATTGCTAAGGTTGAAGTTCCTGCTGACAATGCTGCTCAAGAAGAGTTGGATCTTTATGAGAGCCAACTTGCATCTGCTGAGCTAGAATCATCGTACATAGGAATAATGGGTAAGTTCATTGAACCGACCATCAGGCCTTTAGGATATGATTGGAAAATTGGGATTGCACTGATAACTTCCTTTGCCGCCCGTGAGGTATTTGTCTCTACCATAGCAACACTCTACAGTGTGGGTAGTGATGTGGAAGATGAATTGACCATTCAGCAAAAGTTGGAGAGTGAGGTCAATCCTGAGACCGGGGAAAAAGTATTTAATCTGGCAACTGCCTTTTCGCTGATAGTGTTCTATGCATTTGCCATGCAATGTATGAGTACGTTGGCAGTGGTTTACAGAGAGACTAAAGGCTGGAAATGGCCAGTTATCCAAACCGTTTACATGACCGCCTTAGCTTATGTATCCGCTTGGGTAGTCTATCAAATATTGTCTTAGAAAAGAAATTGATTATGTGGCAGGAAATTATCGTGTGGACTTTATTTGCAGGCATCATTGGCTGGAAAGTTTTCCAATATGCCAAGCCTAAAAAAACCAATCACCTAGACTGTGGGTGTGGAAAATGTGACACCCTAAAATCAACTAAAAATTAAAAATAGGTCTTTCAGGATTTTTTGGACAATTCCTGAAAGACCTCAATATATTGGTCGGTGACATGGTCCCAATCATATTTTTGGGTCAACCCTTTTTGTGAGTTTTCCCTTAAACTTTTCATTTCTTCTGGAGCACTTTCTGCTTTGGCCACCACCTCACTTACCTTTTCCTCCGTCTTGCCAAAATACCATCCATATTCCCCATTTTGAAGCATCTCTTGATTGAAAGGTGTATCCAAAGCCAAAATAGCACATCCATAGCCCAAAGCCTTCAGCATGGCCGGATTGGTACCACCATATTCATGACCATGAAAGTAGGCATAACAGTTTTGGTACAATGCAGCCAGTTCATACGGATCCTTCACATAGCCTGTAAAAAGCAACCGTTCATCAGGTAAATCCTTTAGTCTTTCAGCAAAGGTATCTTTATAAGGAACATCTCCTACCACCACCAACTTTCTTTTGGAAGCGGACTTTGTGAACCCTTCAATGATCAAATCCGCATTGTTATCTGGCACCAATCTCCCCACGATCAGATAATAATCCTCTTTGACCAAATCCCATTTACTTATCAATGTAGGATCAGCCCTTAAGCCTGGGTTGGAACCATAGGCGATTACTCTTGAGGAAGCATCAAAAAGCTCCTCATAGACCCTCTGCATTTCATCCGAATCATTGATGATTTGATCATAGAATTTGGTCGCCATTTTTGAGGCCCAATAAAAGTACTTGGCACCTACTCCCTTCCATTTGGGGCGAAGCCACTCCAAACCATCTACATTGATGGCTGTTGGTTTTCGAAAAATTTTAGAGATCAAACCAAAGGGTCCATTTCCACTATTGACCACAAATATCACATCCGCCTTAGAGAAGCAAGCATGAATCATGGAGAAAAAAGAATGGGTCAGTTGCGTAAAGGATTTGGATTCAATGGCAGGCATATAGACCAAGTCTATCCCATTGACCTGCTTTGGTCGGTCTTTGAACAAAGAACGGTGACAGTAAACAGTTACTTTTATACCCTTCTTCACCAATCGCTCTCCCAGCTCCTTGATCATGGTGTCATAGCCACCATACACATAGGGATACCCTTTTGCCCCAAAGATGGCCACTCTCAATGGCTTCTTCTCTTTCACTTTAGACATTGTGCTTGTTTTGGGGAAGTAGGGATTTGAAGATCTCTCCCATATTGTTCATGTAAGCTTCTATGGAAAAATTGTCCATCACCTTTTTTTGCCCCGCTCTTCCCATTTCCATTCTCAGTCCTTCATTTTTGATCAGGGAATCAAAAACCAAAGCAGCTTTGTTTGCTTGATCCCAAGGCACCAAATAACCGGTTTCTTGATCCAACACCATTTCTGTGGCTCCACCATGAGCAGTCGCCACTACAGGCTTTCCTGCAGCCATTGCTTCCAAAACAGTGGTGGGCAATGGGTCAGGCAGAATAGATGGAAGCATAAATATGTCCAAGCCACTCATGATGTTTGGAATATCTGTACGGTACCCCAAATTGGTCACTTTATCCACCAATTCATTCTCTTTGATTTTGGTTTTGATTTCATCGTATAAGTATTCATAGCCCTCAAAGGCATCTCCTACCATCACAAAATGAATGTTTTGATGTCGCTTGGCCAACTCCTTTGCCACATCAAGAAAGTAGGTCTGACCCTTCCAAAAATGTACACGGGCAATCATGCCAATCAAGACCGTATTCTGATCAATCCCTATTTCCTTCTTTAAATCATATTTGGCCTGCTTAAACGGTAGATAATCGATACCATTGTAGACTACTTTTAACTTGTTCTTCTCTACACCAGAAGAATAATTGTTCGCAGTAGCTTGAGAAACGCAAATTACAAGGTCACCAGTCTTTTGAAGCAAGGCTTCAATAAACTTTTTAAACCAATTTGGCTGTTCAATAATTTCCCTTACATGCCAAATATGTCTCAACCCAATACTCTTCGCTACCCAAGCCCCTACCCAAACGGCTGTAGTATTGGTATAAATTAGTCGTACATTGTACTTTTTAACTAGATTTTTCAATTCGTTTGAAGCATTTTTCATATGCTTCATTCTATTGATTAACCCTTGTAAGTTGAAGTATTTTCTTCTGATTACGCCTAATCTAATAATCAAAACCTCAATACCTTCTTCCCTAATTGCATCAGCTAAAGATCCCTCTGAAGAAAGAATAACAATCGGTCGAATTCCTTCTTTCTTCATTCCCAAAACAGATCTTATCAAACTTCTGCTTGCTCCATAAAGATCGGTAGAGCTATGCAATACCAATACCGTTTCTTGATTCATTTTATTTGTTGGTACTTTCAAACAAATTGGCCTGTGGCTTTATTTAAAGGAATTTCTAGACTTAATTACCTTCGCTGGATTTCCTCCAACAATTGAATAAGGGGGAATATCTTTAGTGACAACACTTCCGGCAGCCACCACCGATCCTTTGCCGACCGTTACTCCTGCCAAAATTATGGAATTACTGGCAATCCAGCAATCATCTTCTATCTTGGCAAAGGACCTAGTCACCCCTTGTTCCATCATCGGGCTTTCGGTGTCGTCAAAATTATGGTTTTCGGAATAAATGCTTACCCTGGGCGACATCATCACATTATCACCAATTTCAATATATCCAGAACAGCCGATATATGCATAATGGCCTATACTGGAGTTATTCCCTACTTTTAGTCCGATACCAGGCTCTCCCCCATAGAGGTTGGTAGGACGGATAATGGCGTAGTTACCTACTGTAACCTTATCGCCAAATATGATGCCTTTTTGGGAAAGACAATTGATCTCACAGTTATCCTGAGCGATAAAATTCTTACCAACGGAAAGGTACCGGGCTTGGCGAATGGTAACTCGCTTTCCGATCAGCAACATACCTTTTGAGGATCTGAACCACATTCTGCGGAAACTCCCGCGAACAAACCACACAGTCATGCGCAACAATACGCCTAAGGTGGAAAGGCTGTCCCAGTCTTCATTGAATCGGTCATTTAAGTCCAAACCAGTGATTTTATTTATGGTTTGCTTAATCAGGTTAGGCATCAGTTAGTATACAATTATTTCCGTTTAAGAGGTCAAATTTAAATTGTTTATACAAAAAAAATGAATTTGTTGTTTAACTTTAATAATGTTAATCCAATTTTTAAAATTACTATAGGTTATGAAGAAGTTATTGTTTTTATTTTTATCCCTACCTCTTTATTCTTCTAAGTTGCTACGATCAAGATGAAAACCCAAACTTAATGAAAGTTAGGGAAATTGCATGGAACGGCATTGATGAGGGGGAATTTGGCAAGGAGTCAGTCACTATTGACTGGAGAAAAGCCAATGTAGAAGTCGAGGATGATAACTATAAAGTGATTTTCAGCACTACTCATGTTACACTCGGCCCCAATATAGTTTATGTCGATATTGAAACTATGGAAATCGAAGGTTTAGCTCCACGGTATTGAGAATAATCATCTAACGAGTTTGGGTCTAAATCCACAAAACATTCATGAATAGAGGAAATTCACCCACAGGCATGAAAGTTATAATAGAAGCGAGCATCACTTGTTTAAAAGAGAAATTTAATGGAACTTAAATTATTAGATGTGTATATCCGCAATAGCACCAGTAGCCAAATAAATTAACATTGACAGTTGGTGTCAATTGCTTCAGTTGAGTTATTACTCTCAATAAATTGGGTCAAGACAAACGGTTTTGACCATGAACATTATCAACTTCATCAATCGGTTTCCTGACGAATCTTCCTGTATCGAGTTTATCAGGCACAAAAGGAGCCAAGCAGGTATCATCTGCAAAAGATGCAAAGGTATCAGACATTATTGGTTGGCAAACAAAAAGGCCTTTCAATGCTCTTCCTGTAGCTTCAGGACAAGTATCAGAAGTGGAACGGTAATGGAAAACAGTAATCTTCCGATCCGGACCTGGTTGTTGGCCATGACCTTCATCACAGCCACCAAGAAGGGCTTCAGTGCTTTGGAACTCCAAAGACAGCTGGGCATGAAGCGTTACGAACCTGTCTTCAGGATGTACCATAAACTCCGTAAAGTAATGGGGAAACGCGATGATCTTTACAGTCTTGAGGACATGGTGGAGTATGACGAGGCCTTCGTGGGCAAAGCAACGAAAAAACCACACAAACTCAAAAGAGGCAGGGGCAGCCAAAAACGGTCAATAGTGGCCGTAATGGCCGAATCAACGGTTTTGGAAGACCTTGAAACGGGCAAATCCGACAAAAGCTGTAGGTATTTTAAGATGAAGAAGATAAAGAACCTGGAGGCGAAAACAGCCCAGAATTTGATCAAGGAATTTATTGATCCAAACTCAGTGCTTCAAACAGATATGAGCACCACCTTCTCAGACCTGGGTGATTGTATAGATGTGCATGTCAAGGAGATCTCGGGAACCGAAAAGGGGCACTTCAACCTCAAATGGGTACACATTGCTATCAGCAACTTAAAGAAACACCTGCAGACATACCATATGATAAGTGAAAGAATGATGCAAAACTATCTTGACGAGTTCTGCTATAAGCTCAACAGAAGATATTTCGGTCAAAAACTATTTGACAGGCTCATCATTGCTGCTATTTATCCTTACTGGCATCATTGCGGATAATCATATTATTAGAAATCGAATACCGAATAAAAAACTTGTATTACTTTAAAACATTAGCGTCCAATTAAAAAAAGGTCGTCTTTTTTTTGGTGGACATATACCCCGAACACAAAACTGATATCAGACGCTAAGTACCCACAGCTGTTGCCTTAGAGCACGTAGAAAAAATTTTTCTCTCAAGAAATATTTTAGCCAAATCTGATATCCTGGAATAATTATGGGGTATAAATACGAGACTTTCAGAAAAAAAAGTGGAAGCTTTAATCATTAGCTTCCACCTTCTTATTTATCAATACAGTTCAAATATGATTTTTTAAAAATGATTCTTATTAGAAATCACACATATTTGACTCTGACTTCCAGACTAATTTGACTTCAGTCAAATCACTTATTTCTAAGTATTCCTGAACTTCACCTTCACAATTATAGAAAATAGGAGCCCAATTGCAGTGAGGACAACAAGATCCCACATAATAATAATTGTTCCCTTCATAATCCCCGCTTCTGATATAACCATAATCCCTACCTATTTCCGTTGATTCCAGCTCTTCAATTACTGGCTTCATCCAAGCCAAGTCTTCAGCAGGGTTTTCGACACCACAGCTTACACTAGGATTTTCATCATCTTTACATGATGTAGCGATAACTAAAAAAAAGGCTAAAAGAAAATAAACTACTCTTTTCATAAAATTCATATTTAAAAGATTAAGCATTCTTATACCAATACGAGTAAAAGCTGAATTATGCTACAACCGAAAAATATTATTTCCTTATTGATTTAGTCTACCATGTTTCAGCAGAAAAAACTTTTTCGAGCTTATCTAAAAATTGGGTTCCAGAAAAACTCTTAAGCCTCTTCTCACCTCTTTCCACTAAGGAATTCCGCACTTCTTTTCCTTTCACTAACTTTTCCATTTCCTTGGCAAAAGCTTTGGCTGAATTATCCTTAGGATAAAGCACCGCTTCTCCCCCTACTTCCCTTAATGCACCCTGATTGGAGATGATCACTGGAATCTTATAGGAAAAAGCCTCCAAAATAGGCATCCCAAAACCTTCATTCAAAGATGGGAAAATATAGACAAAGGCATGCTGATAATAGCTTTCCAATACTTCTCTGCTTACAAAACCCGGAAGAATTACTTGATCCCTTAACCTTAACCGATCGATTTCATGAATGACATTGTCATAGTCATCCAACTCCTTCCTGGGGCCCCGCTGCCCTACCAATACTAGCTTAACATCTGTCTTGCCGGTTTCTTTCAGGAAATGTTCATACGCCCTGACCAACGTCACAAGGTTCTTTCTCTTTTCCATGACCCCGACATGGAGGAAATAAGGAGATTGAAGTGGTCTTTCAGATTTAAAAGTCGATTTGGCGACCAAATTGGTAGCAGGATAGACCACATGGACAGGCAGTCTAGGGATATTCAAGTGTTTCTGAAGCTGTTTTTTTGAGTATTCAGTAATGGTCACTACTTGGGCGTTTCTTCGAAGGGACAAATCAAGCAATGATAGGAAGTACCTGCGCCATCGGGGATTGTAGTGGTCTGGATTTTCCCAGAAAGCCGCATCATGAATAACTGATATTTTCACTCCCCTAGCCCAAAGAGGTGAAAGTATATCGGGCGAAAATACAAGATCGCATCTGTGCCAATGCGTCAAAATCGGTAGCACCACTGCTTTTCGCAAAAAATATAGTAGCTGATACAGCAGGTTTTTCCATTTTGGGGTTTTGCCTTTAAAGAAGGTACTTGATTTTATGGAAGCATAAGAGGGACTTATTATGTACTCAAACTGTGGATCCACAGCACTTTGCACACTCTCGATCAGCGCCTCAGTATATGTTCGGATTCCTGTCTGTGCAACATGGAGGTAATAGATGTCAACAAGGATTCTTTTTTTCCTATTCTTTGATTTTAAACTTCTTTTCAACTTGTGTCTGTTTATCCATCTTGACTATCTATAGTACTTGAATCTAAATAGGCGATTAGTTACTGAATAACCCTAATTTAATCACCTTTGTCTGTCTTAAGTCAAGTTCTCTATGGACAAGTCTAATGGAAACCTTTATCAAATGAGACGATTTTTGTAAGAAATCTTATCAACTTCTCTTGGCAAGATCCACGCTGGATCACCTTTCTGATTATAGAATGGGTGCCATTTATGATCTGGAATCATATTCTTTATACCACAAGGCCAAAACATACATTCTCCACACAAGATGTGAATAATCATACTTTCCATTTAAAAGTAAATTCATTTTATTTTTAAATTTCGCAACATTCAAATTAGGTATCTTTTTCAAAAAATCATCATTTAATTTCTCTATGACGTCTTGTCTTAACTCGCTTGTCAGCCATTTATCCATGGGGACTATAAACCCTCTTTTAGGTTGGTCAAACACTTCTTCCGGTATATAGTTAGACAATATATCTCTAATGATTTTCTTTCTTTTTTTTCCATCATACCTATATTTAACAGGCAAAGTTCTGGCAAATTCTACAATACGATAATCTAAAAAAGGACTTCTCACTTCCAGAGAAAATGCCATACTTGCCCTGTCCACTTTTACATTACTATCATTTTCTAACCACAGTTTTATATTCAAATCTGCCATTCTTTGAATAGAACTTTTTGCCCATATTTTGTATCCGTTGTAATATTTTTCCCAAAGGAACTTCCTTTCTTTCTGTAAGGAATCATTCCTCATAAAGAGATTCCATGAAAAATCATCAGAACTTTTTGCTCCTAACATTCCTTTAATAGTTTCGGGTCTTCTTTTAAACAACCTATGCCATGGAAGTCTGCCTAATATCTTTCTGACAAAGAATGGTATAATCTTTATTTGGTTGAACTTATGTAATAAATCAAAATGCGTGTATCCTAAAAAACTTTCATCCCCTCCATCTCCTGAAAGTGCTACGGTCGCATATTGCTTCGTTTCAGAACTTAACAATAAAGAAGGTAATGCTGAATTATCCGAAAAAGGTTCGTCATAAGCCTTTATCAAGGTCGGAAGCATATTTAAAACATCTTCTACTCTACATATGGAATTTCTATGATCAGAGCCAATTATTTCAGCAAATTGTTGGGCAATCTTACTTTCATCGTATTTAGGATCTTCAAATCCAATGGTAAAAGTATTAATAGGCTTCTCTGATAATTTAGAGGCAATTGCAGCAACCAATGATGAATCTATTCCTCCGGATAAAAACACTCCAAGAGGAACATCTGACTGCATTCGAATTTTTATCGCATCTTTGAGAAGTTCATGAAGCTCTTCCTTTGCCTGCTCGTAAGAAATGTCGCGTGTCTCTATTGATTTAAGATCCCAATATTTTGAAATAGTTTTTGTTTTCTTTTTCAGATCAATAATCATATAATTTCCGGGAGAAAGCTTATAGGTATTTTCTAAAATAGAATATGGACTTGG